>NZ_JBDKXK010000087.1:0-31281 GCF_039710735.1 Cupriavidus sp. DL-D2
CGCGAATTCGGTGAGACCGACCTGATCGAGCAAGTCCATCGCACGTGCATCGAGCACATCGAGCGAACGTTCACTGCGCCAGAACTGGAACGCGGTGCCAAGCTGGCGTTGCAGACCAATGCGCACGTTCTCGCGCACGGTCAGGTGCGGGAACACGGCGGAAATCTGGAACGAGCGAATCACGCCGCGCCGTGCAATCTGTGCAGGCCTCTCGCGCGTGATGTCGATACCGTTGAAAAGAATGGTGCCCGTGGTGGGCTCCAGGAACTTGGTGAGCAGGTTGAAGCAGGTGGTCTTGCCTGCGCCGTTCGGCCCGATCAATGCATGGATCGAGCCGCGCCGCACCTGCAGGTCCACACCGTCGACCGCCGTGAAGCCTTTGAAGGACTTCGTCAGGTTGCGGACTTCCAGTACGTTGGTTGTCATGTGATACGAGAAAATTTGCCGTGAAATCGCTGCCGGTTTTCTCCCCTCTCCCGTGAACGGGAGAGGGGCGGGGGGAGAGGGCGGGCAGTGCAACCTGCCACCGGTGTCGGCAAGCAGAGCCTCCGGCCCTCTCCCCTAACCCCTCTCCCGCAAGGCGGGAGAGGGGAACAACACCAGCGGGGAGAATTACTTCTTGACCAACGGGCAGCGCGATTGCGCCAGCGGCTGGAAGGCTTCCTCGCCCGGCACGGTGGCCACCAGCTTCAGGTAGTCCCACGGCGTCTTGGAGTCGGCGGGCTTCTTCACTTCCATCAGGTACATGTCGTGCACCATGCGTCCATCCGCGCGGACATAGCCGTTCTTGGCGAAGGCGTCGTTGATCTTGGCCTTCTTCAACGCAGCCATGACGGTGTCCGAATCATCGCTGCCCGTGGCCTGCACGGCCTTCAGGTAGTTCAGCACAGCGGAGTAGGTGCCAGCGTGAACCATGTTCGGCATGCGCTTCATGCGCGCGAAGAAGCGGGTGCCGAACTCGCGCGTCTGCGGGTTCAGGTCCCAGTACCACGCGTCGGTCATCTTCATGCCCTGCGTCAGCTTCAGGCCCAGGCTGTGCACGTCGCTGATGGTCATCAGCAGACCCACCAGCGTCTGGTTCTTCGGCAGGCCGAAGTCGTTGGCGGCCTTGATGGCATTGATGGTGTCGCCGCCGCCATTGGCCAGGGCCACGACCTGCGCCTTCGATGCCTGTGCTTGCAGCACGAACGACGAGAAGTCGGAGGCGTTGAGCGGATGCTTGACCTGACCTACCACCGTGCCGCCCGATGCCTTGACCACGTCAGCCGTAGCGGTTTCCAGCGACGCGCCGAAGGCGTAGTCGGCCGTCATGAAGTACCAGCTCTTGAGGCCCTGCTTGACCATGGCCTTGCCGGCCACGTTGGCCAGCGCGTACGTGTCATAGACCCAATGCACGATGTACGGCGAGCATTCCTCGTTGGTGTGGCGCAGATTGGCGCCGCCCGTGATCAGCGAGATGCGCTTCTTCTCCGATGCAATGCGCGACACGGCCAGCGCGACCGACGAATTCGGCAGGTCGACGATGGTGTCCACGCCGTCGCGGTCGATCCACTCGCGCGCCTTGGCGCTGCCGATGTCGGCCTTGTTCTGGTGGTCGGCGGTAACCAGTTCGATCTTCTTGCCGGGCAGGCCATTGCCAAAGTCCTCGATAGCCATCTTGGCGGCTTCGACGGAACCCTTGCCGGCGTAATCCAGATACACGCCGGACAGATCGGTCATCACGCCGATCTTGACGACGTCACCGGAAATCGCCGCGCTGGCAGCACCGGCAAACGTGGTCAGGCTGAACGCCAGGGCGGACAGCAGGGTAGCTCGCTTCATTTCTTCTTCTCCGTGGTGGTGTGGCTTGAAAACTGTCTCTCTCGATCTCTCGATGTACCGGCTTTAGCCGGCCATATGCGGGTAGCGGTAGTCGGCGGGCGGCACGAACGTCTCCTTGACCGTGCGCGGCGAAACCCAGCGCAGCAGGTTCAGCGGCGAGCCCGCCTTGTCGTTGGTGCCGCTGCGGCGCGCGCCGCCAAACGGCTGCTGGCCAACCACGGCGCCCGTGGGCTTGTCGTTGATATAGAAGTTGCCCGCTGCGTAACGCAGGGCTTCGGATGCCTGCGTGACGGCTGCGCGGTCCCTGGCGAACACCGCGCCGGTGAGTGCGTAAGGACTGGTAGCGTTCACCAGCGACAGCACTTCGGGCCAGTGCTCGTCCGCGTAGACATAGACGCTCAGCACCGGGCCGAACAGTTCGGTTTCCATCAGCGTGTGGCGCGGATCGCTGACTTCGAGCACGGTCGGCTCGATGAAGTAACCGACGCTGTCATCGGCCTTGCCGCCGGTGATGATCTTCACGTTGCTATCGCTGGCCGCGCGTTGTAGATGACCGGCGATACGGTCGAACGCACGGCGATCGATCACGGCGCCCATGAAGTTGGTGAAGTCGGTGACGTCGCCCATGCGGATGGTGTCGACCAGCGCAGCCAGTCGATCCTTGACCTCTGGCCACAGCGACGCGGGAATGTAGGCGCGCGATGCCGCGCTGCACTTCTGGCCCTGGTATTCGAAGGCGCCGCGCAGCAGGGCCACGGCCAGCGTTTCGGCATCGGCCGATGCGTGCGCGAGCACGAAATCCTTGCCGCCCGTTTCGCCAACCAGACGCGGATAGCTGCGATAGCGCGACACATTGCGGCCCACTTCGCCCCACAGCATGTCGAACACGGCGGTCGAGCCCGTGAAGTGGATGCCAGCCAGTTCCGGACGCGCCAGCACGGCGCCGCTGACCGCCACCGGATCGCCCGGCACGAAGTTGATAACGCCTTTCGGCAGACCCGCCGCTTCGAGCAATTCCATGAACAGGTAGTTCGACAGCGAGGCCGTGGCCGCAGGCTTCCAAAGCACGGTGTTGCCCATCAGTGCCGGTGCGATGGCGAGGTTGCCGCCAATAGCCGTGAAGTTGAACGGCGTCACGGCGTAGACGAAGCCTTCCAGCGGACGGTATTCGAGGTGGTTGCGCATGCCCGGCGACGAGATCGGCTGGCCGTTGGCGATCTCGTGCGCGAACTGCACGTTGAAGCGCAGGAAGTCGATCAGTTCGCAGGCGGAGTCGATCTCGGCCTGATAGGAGGTCTTGCCCTGGCCGAGCATCGTCGCGGCATTCAGCTTTGCGCGCCACGGACCAGCCAGCAGGTCGGCGGCCTTGAGGAACACGGCCGAGCGTTCGGCCAGCGACGCGTTGGCCCAGTCCCGCTGCGCGGACACGGCGGCGTCGATGGCCGCGTGGATGGTGGGGGTGTCGGCGTTGTGGATCTGGCCCAGCGTCTGCGCATGGACGTGCGGGGCGCGGACATCGGTATGGCTGGCGCTGGTAATGCGCTCACCGTTGACCACGGCGGGGATTTCGAGGACGCGTGCCTGCTGCGCGTCCAGTTCGGCAATCAGCGCCTTGCGCTCGGCACTGCCGGGTGCGTAGCTCAGACCGGTTTCATTAGTGGTTTTTGGATGCAGATTGTTTGCAGACATATACGACAAATTACCTATTGGATATGCAATGTTTGAAATTGGATCCAATATAGCAGCGCGAATATTCAGGCACAATAGGGACCTCACTCGAATCGCACACCGATCTCCAGCACTTCCCATGTCAATTCAACCGGGCCGCACCAGCGCCCCTACCAAGGGTTTACCCCAGATCATCCGTGACCAGCTTCGCTATGAAATCCTGAAAGGCACGCTTGCCGTGGGTGTTCAACTGCGGCAGGACGCGTTGGCCGAGCGCTTCAACGCAAGTCGCATTCCTGTGCGCGAGGCACTGCGCCAGCTAGAAACGGAAGGGTTGGTGACCTACCAGCGCAACCGGGGCGCCGTGGTGTCGGGGATGGATGTGTCGCAGATCTGCGAACTGCTCGATATCCGCGTGGCGCTCGAATGCCACGCGGCGCGGCTGGGCGTGCCGAACATGGTTCAGCAGGATTTCCAGCAAATGCAGGAGATTCTTGACGCGTACTCGAGTTCGGAGTCGCTCGCGGAATGGGCCGAGTACAACCGGCGCTTCCACCTGGCACTCTGCGCGCCGGCCAACAACAAGCGCCTGCGCCGACTGATCGAGGAGTTTTGCCTCAATACCGATCGCTATACGCACGAACAGATGTCACTGGCTACCGGCAAGGAAGGCCCGCAGGCCGACCACTATCGCATCCTCGAAGCGTGCAAGGCGCGCGATGCGGTGAAGGTGGCGGCTTTGCTCGAGGAACACATCCTCGAGACGAAGCGGAATTTGCTGGCGAGCGAGCGGATGAAGGAGGAGGGGTAACGTTTTCCCTTGCTCTTCGGTTTTCTCCCCTCTCCCGCTTGCGGGAGAGGGGCGGGGGAGAGGGCCAGCAGTTCAAATTGCGGCAAGTCGGCAAGCAGAGCCTCTGGCCCTCTCCCCCAACCCCTCTCCCGCCTTGCGGGAGAGGGGAGCGAAACAATCCGGGCGAACTACGTCAGTAGTTCAAGTCGGATGCACCACCACCAACAAAGCCGTCGCCACACCTTTCCCCGGATTCCCAATCGCATGCGCCACGTCCGCGCCATAGCGCGCCGTTTCGCCATGCTTCAACTTCTTCTCGTCGCCCCCGGCTTGCACTGTCATGGCGCCGGTGAGCACCGTCAGGTGCTCCTGCGTGCCCGTATCGTGCGGATCGGATGCCAGTACGCCGCCGGGCTGGATCGATAACTCATACCACTCGAAGCGCCCCGCGAGGTCGATCGGACCCAGGATACGTAGCTCGCAGCGCGTATCCGGGCTCTTGAGCGCCGGAATCGCGTGCGGCTGCACCACGGTAATCGCCGGGGCCGGTGGCGCGCTACCGCCCTGTGCCAGGAAGTCCGTCAGGCTCACCCCCAGCGCGTTTGCCAGCCGCCACAGCACCGCCACGGTGGGGTTGGCGAGATTCCGTTCGATCTGCGACAGCATAGACTTGGAGACACCGGCGCGCCGCGAGAGGTCGTCCAGCGACAGTTGCTGGCTCTGGCGCAGGGCCTGCAGCGTGCTGCCAACGGCTGGTGGCCCTTCTGCGGGAACGGGTTGCGTCGTCGTCATTCGTTCGTTATAGTGCACGGCACGTTCGTTATATAGAACTCGTTCGATTTATCGATCGAGTGATCCGAGACACTACCACCGGGAGTCTGGCCATGTCGAGTGCCGAGGCGTTTTATGCATCGATCCGCGCGGAGCTTGCTGCCATCCGCGAAGCGGGGCTGTACAAGCGCGAGCGCATCATCGCTACGCCGCAGGGCGCAACGATCCGCACGGCGGATGGCCGCGAGGTCATCAATCTCTGTGCGAACAATTATCTCGGGCTGTCCTCGCACCCCAAGGTGATCGAAGCCGCGCACGAGGCGTTGCGCACCCATGGCTACGGCCTGTCGTCGGTGCGTTTCATCTGCGGCACGCAAGATTTGCACAAGTCGCTCGAACAGCGGCTCGCCGCATTCCTCGGCACCGAGGACACCATCCTCTACGGCTCGGCGTTCGATGCCAACGGTGGGTTGTTCGAAACGCTGCTCGGCCCCGATGACGCCGTGATCAGCGACGAACTGAACCATGCGTCGATCATCGATGGCATCCGCCTCTCCAAGGCGAAGCGCTACCGCTACAAGCACAACGATCTCGACGACCTGGCCGCTCAGTTGAAACAGGCCGATGCCGATGGCGCGCGCTTCAAGCTCGTGTTCAGCGATGGCGTGTTTTCGATGGATGGCACCGTAGCGCGGCTCGACGAGATTCGGCGCATCTGTGATGCGCACGGCGCGCTACTGGGTATCGACGAATGCCACGCCACCGGCTTCATGGGTGCGCGCGGTCGCGGCACGCACGAAGCACGCGGCGTCTTCGGCAAGATCGACATCATCACCGGCACGCTCGGCAAGGCACTGGGCGGGGCATCGGGTGGTTTTACATCGGGCCGCAAGGAAGTCATCGACCTGCTGCGCCAGCGCTCGCGTCCCTATCTGTTCTCGAATACCGTGGCGCCCGCCATCGTCGGCGCCAGCATTGCCGTGCTCGATATCCTCGAAGGCAGCACCGAACTGCGCGACCGGCTCGAAGCCAATACGAAGTTCTTCCGCGAAGGCATTGCCGCGCTGGGCTTCGACATCAAGCCGGGCGATCATCCCATCGTGCCGATCATGGTCTACGACGCAGAGAAGGCGCAGAAACTGTCCGAGCGGCTGCTTGAACTCGGCGTTTATGTGGTCGGCTTCTTCTATCCCGTGGTGGCAAAGGGCCAGGCGCGTATCCGCGTGCAGATGAGCGCCGGACACGATGAGACCACGCTGCGCACTGCGCTCGATGCATTTGCACAGGCAGGTCGTGAACTGGGGCTGGTGCAATGAACGCAGCAGTCAACACTGGCGCGCCGAAGATCCTGATCGTCGGCGCCAATGGGCAGCTTGGTTCCGAACTGGCGCTCGCCCTGGCCGAGCGCCATGGGCGCGAACAGGTGGTGACTTCCGATGTCGTGCCCACGGGCCGCCACGTCCACATCGCCCACGAAATGCTCAACATCACGGATCGCGGCGAACTGACCACGGTGATCGAGCGTCATGGCATTACGCAGATCTATCTGCTGGCCGCAGCACTGTCCGCCACCGGCGAGAAGGCACCGCAATGGGCGTGGAACCTGAACATGACGGGTCTGCTCAATGTGCTGGAAGCCGCGCGCCATCACGGTATCTCGCGCGTGTTCTGGCCCAGTTCGATTGCCGCGTTCGGCCCCTCGACACCGCGCGTGGACACGCCGCAGAAAACCATCATGGAGCCGACCACGGTCTATGGCATCTCCAAGCAGGCGGGCGAGGGCTGGTGCCGCTGGTACTTCGAGAATCATGGCGTGGATGTGCGCAGCGTGCGCTATCCGGGCCTGATCTCGCACAAGACGCCGCCCGGCGGCGGCACGACGGACTACGCAATCGATATCTTTCATCACGCGGTGCGTGGCGAGCCCTACACCTGCTTCCTCGAAGCCGACGAGCGCCTGCCGATGATGTATATGCCCGACGCGATCCGCGCCACGCTGGAGCTGATGGAAGCGCCGGCCGAACAGGTGCGCGAGCGCGGCAGCTACAACCTGGCCGGCATGAGCTTCACACCCACCGAGATCGCCGAAGCGATCCAGCGCCGCGTGCCGGATTTCAAGGTGAACTACGCGCCCGACTATCGGCAGGCCATTGCCCAGGGTTGGCCCGATTCGATCGACGACAGCGCCGCGCGCCGAGACTGGGGCTGGCAGCCGCATTTCTCGCTGCAGCAGATGGTGGACGACATGCTGGAGAACTTGCGCCTGAGTGTGGCTGCGGCTTAAGCGCCGCAAAGGCGAGATAGCGCAGTGCATCGGCAGGCACTGCGGGTGAAGTACTTGCCATGTGAACTAATTCGCAAATAAATCATTTGCATTCTAATTAATTCATGTCTATTATTCGCCCATGCCAAAGATCGATGCTCTCCGATTCGCCTTTACCGGCCAGCTGATGCTTGCCGGCCGCCAATGGCGACAGATCAGCCAGGCTGCTGTGACTGCGCACGGAATCTCCGCCGCCGCCGCCGCGCCGCTGCTCTTTATCCGCCGCCTGGGCGGTGGTGTCCGCCAGGTCACCCTGGCCGACTACGTGGGCGTCGAAGGCGCCACGCTGGTGCGGCTGGTGGATCAACTGAGCGCCGCCGAACTGGTGCGCCGCGAGGTGGATCCCAGCGACCGGCGCGCCAATGTGCTGTCCTTGACCGAGGCCGGCGACCGCATGGCCGAGCAGATCGAGGTGGAACTCAAGCAGTTGCGCAGCGAGGTGTTCGCGGAAATTTCCGAAGAGGACATGGCTGCCACGCTGCGCGTGCTCGAAGCGTTGTCGCGCGCGGCCGCCGCCGCTTCGTCGAACCGGCAGGAGTCCGGCGCAGCATGATGAGTTGGCCGTCTGCCCGGGACTGGATCTTTTCCTTCAAGGCTTTCATCGCAGCGATGCTGGCCTTGTGGATAGCGATGTACCTGGGCTTGCCCCGTCCGTACTGGGCGATGGGCTCTGTCTATATCGTGGCGCACCCCCTGACGGGCGCCACGCGCTCCAAGGCGCTGTACCGCGTGCTCGGCACGCTGATCGGCGCCGCAGCAGGTATCGCGATGGTGCCGCCGCTGGTCAACTCGCCGCCGCTGCTGATGGCCGCCGTGGCCATCTGGGTGGCCTGCCTGTTGTATGTGGCATTGATGCACCGCACGCCGCGCAGCTACGTGTTCATGCTCGCGGCCTACACGCTGCCGCTGGTGGCGCTGCCTTCCGTCGATAACCCCACCGGTATTTTCGATCTCGCCGTCGCGCGCTCCGAGGAAATCTGCCTCGGTATTCTCTGCGCTGCGGTAGTGGGCGCCGTGCTGATGCCGGCCAGCGTGGCCAACGTGCTGCGCGACAAGACACGCCAGTGGATGGCCGATGCCACGCTGTGGGCCACCGACATGCTGTCCGCGGCGCCCGGCGCCCGCGTCTCGTTGCACCAGAGCCGTCATCGCCTGGCTGCCGACATCCTGGCCCTCGACCAACTCATCAGCCAGCTTGGCTACGACGCCGAAAGCGCAGACCGCGTACGCGCCGCGCGGGAACTGCGTGGCCGCATGACGATGCTGCTGCCGGTGCTGTCTTCGCTGGCGACCATCGTCGAATCGATGCAGGCCGCTGGCGGGGTGCCCGCGCCGCTGGCCGTGCAGATGCAGGCCGTGAAGGCGTGGATACAGGCTGGCGCCGCCAGCGATACACGCCCCACGTTGCCGTCCACACCGCTGGAACCCGGTTGGGATGCCGCGCTGGTGACCGCCGCCGAAGATCGCCTGCACCAGATGGTGGCGCTGTGGCATGACTGCATGACGCTGTGCCGTCGCCTGGGCGAGAAACACATCCAGGGCGAGTGGGTGCCGGAATTCCTGCGCTGGGAAGTGGGTCGTGCCCGCCACTACGATCACGGCATGCTGCTGTTCTCCACGGTGACCGTGGCGCTGGCGATCTTCGCCATGGGGCTGGTGTGGATCCATACGGGGTGGGCCGATGGCGCGGGCGCCGTGGCGCTGGGCGCGATCTCGTGCTGCTTCTTTGCCGCGCTCGACGAGCCTGCGCCGATGATCCGCTCGTTCTTCAACTGGAACATCGTCTGCCTGCTGATCTCGATGGTCATGCTGTTCGCGGTGCTGCCCGTGGCGCACGATTTCGAGATGCTGGTGCTGATGTTCGCCGTGCCGTATCTCATCATCGGCCTGCTCGTGGCGCAGCCGCGCCTGGCGATGATCGGCATGCCGCTGGCCGTGGTGACGGCCAACGACATCGGCATCCAGGGCGCCTACAGCGCGAACTTCCAGTCGTTCTTCAACAGCAACATTGCCGGCATTGCGGGGATTGCTTTCGCGCTGGCGTGGACGCTGGTGGTGCGGCCATTCGGCACGCGCGCCGCCACGCGCCGGCTGGTGCGGGCAGGGTGGAGCGACATCGCGGAGAACGCGCTGGGCCAGCATCCTGATTCGCATACCCGGTTGCGCGCCCGCATGCTGGACCGTCTTGCGCAACTGGTGCCCCGGCTGGCCGCCAGCGAAAGCGAGGTGTCGAGCGATGGCTTCAGCGAAGTGCGTGTGGAACTGACCGCGCTGGCGCTGCAACGCGAGATGGCGTCGATGCCCGGCGACGAGCAGCATGCGGTGCGCCGCGTGTTGCGCAGTATCACCACGTACTACAAGGCCCGGCTCGACGGATCCGCCGATGCGCCGCCGCAGGCGTTGCAGACCCGCATCACGAACGCGCAGCAGAAGGTGCGTTCCCGCGTGGCGCTGGCCGCGCTGGTCGATATGCAGGTGGCCCTGTTTCCGCCGGCGCTGCCGGCAACCGTTTCCAGGAAGGCATGATGCCCGGTGAATTCAGTATCTATGGCGTGTTCATCCCGAGCTTGCTCGTATGGATGTTCGCGGCCTTCCTCATCACGAGTGGCGCACGCGCGGTGTTGACGCGCGTGGGCTTCTACCGGCTCGTTTGGCACCGTTCACTGTTCAATCTTGCGCTGTACGCGATCATCCTCGGTGGGGTGGTGGCATTGGCGCCATCGCTGCAATCATGAAATTCAGACTCTCTACGCTCGGGCCGGTCGTGTTGACGCTGGCCGTCACGGCCGTTGGCGCGGTCGTTGTCAAACACCTTTGGGATTACTACACCGTGGCGCCATGGACGCGCGACGGGCACATCCGCGCGGAGGTGGTGCAGGTCTCGCCCGATGTCTCCGGCCTGGTCACGCGCATCGCCGTAAAGGACAACCAGCATGTGAAGGCCGGCGACGTCCTGTTCGAGATCGATCGCGAACGCTACGCGCTGGCGCTGCGGCAGGCAGAGGCCACCGCTGCTGCCGTGCGCGCGAACCTGTCGCAGGCGCGCCGCGAGGCCAAGCGCAGCCAGACGCTGTCTGACGTGGTGTCCAAGGAAATCATCGAGGAAGGGTTGGCCAAGGTGCAGCAGGGCGAAGCCCAACTGGCGCAGGCCGATGCCGCCATCGGCGTGGCAAAGCTCAATCTGGCGCGCACGCAGGTGACGAGCCCGGTGGAAGGCTACGTCAACGATCGCCTGCCGCGACTGGGTGACTACGTGGTGACGGGCAAGCCGGTGCTGTCGATGGTGGATTCCACATCGTTCCATGTGGAAGGCTACTTCGAGGAAACCAAACTGCAGGGCATCCATATCGGCAGCGCGGTCGAGATCCGCATCATGGGCGAGAAGCGTGTGCTGCACGGCCATGTGCAAAGTATCGCGGCAGGCATCGAGGATCGCGACCGTAGCAATGGCTCGAACCTGCTGCCGAACGTGAATCCGACATTCAACTGGGTGCGCCTGGCCCAGCGGATTCCGGTGCGTATCCAGTTCGACCAGATGCCTGACGATGTGCGTCTGGTGGCGGGCCGTACCGCGACGGTATCGGTGCGCGATGACGGTTCGAAAGACACCAAGGCCGCGCCGGCGGCTGCGACACAATCGCAAGACAAGGTGGCGCTGGCCGGCAAGCGCGCACCCGCAACCGGAGCTGTGCAGTGAAACGTTTTGCCCGTGTCGCGCTGACGGCGATGTTGCCGCTGGCGCTGGCCGCCTGCATGACCGTGGGCCCCGACCACAAGGTGCCTGACGATGCCGTCGTGCAATCGTCCGCAGCCAATGGCCCGTTCGGCGGTTCCGATAATGGCGCCGTGTCGATTGGCGACGTACCCAACGACTGGTGGCGTCTCTACGACGACCCGCATATCGACGGACTCGTCCAACAGGCGCTGGTCGCCAACACCGACCTGCGCGTGGCGGCCGCCAACCTCAAGCGCGCCATCGCCATCTACCACGAGGTGGAGGCCGAGAACCTACCCGAAGCCAAGTTCCGCGCCAGCGCCGAACGCGGCCAGATTGCCGGCGAACCGCTGCTGCACGAAGAAAAAATCCCGGCGATGAATTTTGGCGACATCGGTTTCGAGGTGTCGTACCTGATCGACTTCTGGGGCAAGCTCAAGCGCGCCGACGAGGCCGCGCTGGCCGCCGCGCAGGCGAGTCATGCCGCGCTGGATCAGGCCCGCGTCGG
Source organism: Cupriavidus sp. DL-D2 (assembly GCF_039710735.1). Classification (NCBI taxonomy): domain Bacteria; kingdom Pseudomonadati; phylum Pseudomonadota; class Betaproteobacteria; order Burkholderiales; family Burkholderiaceae; genus Cupriavidus; species Cupriavidus sp. DL-D2. Next base: position 11,597 of record NZ_JBDKXK010000087.1, read on the forward strand.
CGTGGTGGCCGAGACCGTGCGGGCCTATGTGCAGGGCTGCACCGCCACGCACGAACTGCACGTGGCGCAACACCAGCTCGACCTGCAGGAACGCGGCGTAACACTCGCGCAGAAACTCGTCGATGCCGGCCGTGGCCAGCCGACCGATGTACTGCGCGCGCAGGCACAGGCCGATACGCTGCGCGCCGTGCTGCCGAAGTATCGTGCCGAGCAGGAAGGCGCGGCGTACCGCCTCGCCGTGATGCTGGGCAAGCCGCCGATGGCGCTCGACATCCAGAGCGTGGCGTGCGAACACGTGCCCGCTCTGAAGCAGCCGCTGCCGGTGGGTGATGGCATGGCGCTGCTCAAGCGTCGCCCCGACGTGCGCCAGGCCGAGCGCGAACTGGCCTCGGCCACGGCCAAGATCGGTGTGGCCACCGCTGACCTGTTCCCGCAGATCCGCATCGGCGCGTCGGCGGGTTTCACCGGGATTCTCGATCACCTGGGCCAGGCGCCCACGGCGCACTGGGGCTGGGGGCCGGCGATATCGTGGACCATTCCCACGAGCGGCACGCGGGCACGCATCCACAACATGGAGTTCGGGGCGGAAGGCTCACTCGCGCATTTCGATGGCGTGGTGCTGAAGGCGCTGCGCGAAACGCAGAGCGCGCTGTCGGCCTACACGCATGAACTGGAGCGCAACCAGTCGCTGCGCTCGGCCCGCGACAAGGCAGAAGAGGCCGCGCGCCAGAACCGCAAGCTGTGGCAGGCAGGGCGCTCGCCGTACCTGCAAAGCCTGGACGCGGACCGCACGCTGGCCAACACGGACGCGGCGCTCGCCACCTCCGATGCGGTGGTGGCGATGGATCAGATCAATCTGTTCCTTGCGCTGGGCGGTGGATGGCAGGATGCGCCGGCGATTGCCAGCCGTCCGGTGGGTGATCGGAAGCATTGAGTTTGCCGGTCACAACTTAACGCGGTGGCGCCGTGGTGCCGCGCTCGATCAGCGAGATTGGCATCTCGGTCCGTCCCGGCTCGACGCCATCCTGCAGCCAGCGCAGCAACGCAATTGCGGTTTTTTTCCCCAGCAGGCTGCTTTGCAGGCCCACCGTGGTAAGACCTGGCGCGATCTCGGCGGAGATCGGCAAGTCGTCGCAGCCGACGATCGACAGTTGGGACGGGACGCTGATACCGAGGGCAGCGGCTTCGAAGAGGCATCCAAGCGCCAGCACGTCGTTGCCGCAAAATACAGCGGTTGGCCTGGTCGGGGAATTGCGCAGGATGTCTTGCAGTCCGGCGCGTCCACCGGCGAAAGAGTAGGGCTGCTCGCATGCAGCTTGTGGCGGTAACTCGGCGCGCAAGGCACGCAGCGCGGTGACAAAGCCCTCTGTGCGCAATCGAGCGCGGTCGTTGTGCCGTGCAATCCCGGAAATCATGCCGAAATGACGGTGTCCCAGGTCGAACAGGTATCTGGCAGCCAGTGCGCCGATCTCGAAGTTGTCGAATCCGATGCAGGGGAGCGCGTTGGACAGCGCCCAGGTGACGATGGTGCGGGTTTGTGATTGCTTGAGTATCGAGAGCGTTTCCGGGGCGTGGTCGGCGCCGACCAACACCATGGCATCGACGGCTCGCTCTGACAGGGCCCTCACGACATCGGTTTCCGTATTCGAGTCGTAATTGTGAGACCCGAGAAGAAGCTGATACCCCGCAGCGGCGAGCACTTCCTGCATCCCCTGGATGGCGTGCGAGAAGATGGCGTTATCGAGAGTGGGCACCACAGCCGCAATGGTGTGTGAGCGTCCCGAGGCCAGCGTCCTGGCCGACGCATCGGGAACATAGCCCAGCGCATCGATCGCGTCGCGCACGCGGGCCAGCGTATCTTCCCGCACCAGAGAAGGGGAGGTGAGCGCCCGCGACACGGTCGCGGTGGAGACGCCCGCAAGTTTCGCTACATCCTCCAGTCTTGATTTCGGCACTTCATGGCTCCGCCGTCGAATGCTGAATTGTGACCCATCTGCGCCGGGGTAGGTGCCACTCACCGCCATTGTGTCTGTTGGCAAGTCTGCGGGAATACCCTTCCTTGCGCCCTGCGCACTGTCTTCTATCCTCAATGTAAGCGCTTGCATTGATTTTCACAAATGTGTTCGTGAGCAGCTTTATCCAGAAATGAAAGCGCTTACATCATCGAAAAACACGGAGACTACCTGAAATGATCGTGTACCTGAAAAAAGCGGAGAAGACGCCACAGACGGAAGCGGCGGCTGCGCAGAAGGTTGTGACCGAGATGCTTGGCGAAATCCAGGCGCGCGGAGAGAGTGCAGTCCGGGACTACGCGAAGCAACTGGATAGCTGGTCCGGCGACATCGTGCTGACGCCCGATCAGATCCGGCAGCAAACGCGCGATGTACCTGCCGCAGTTCGCGCCGACATCGATTTTGCCATCCGCCAGGTGACAGACTTCGCGGTGGCGCAACGCGAATCGTTGCAGGAGTTTTCCGTCGAATTGCACCCGGGCGTCATCGCCGGGCAGCGCGTCTTGCCCGTGAATGTGGTCGGCTGCTACGCACCGGCAGGGCGCTATGCCCATATCGCGTCGGCCTACATGGGTGTGGCAACAGCCAAGGCGGCCGGCGTGAAAACCGTGGTGGCATGTTCGAGCCCCTTCCGTGGCCAAGGTATCCATCCCCATGTTCTCTACGCGTTCCAGGCCGCTGGCGCGGACGTCATCATGACCTTGGGCGGCGTGCAGGCCATTGCGTCGATGGCCTACGGCCTGTTCACCGGCAAGCCTGCCGATGTGGTGGTCGGCCCCGGCAACAAGTTCGTTGCGGAGGCAAAGCGTACGCTTTTCGGGCAAGTGGGCATCGATGTGTTCGCGGGCCCGTCGGAAGTTGCTGTCATTGCCGACGACAGCGCCGATGCAGCCATTGTCGCGAGCGACCTCGTCGGCCAGGCGGAGCACGGCCATGAATCGCCTGCCTGGCTGTTCACCACCTCGCGCGCGCTGGCCGAACAGGTCATGGCGTTGGTGCCTTCGCTCATCGACAAGCTGCCGCCCACTGCGCGAGATGCGGCCACGGCAGCGTGGCGCGACTACGGCGAAGTCATCCTCTGCGACAGCCGCGAGGAGGTGGTGGAGATCTCGGACCGCTATGCTTCCGAGCATCTGGAAGTCCATACCGAGGATCTCGACTGGTGGCTGGCCAACCTGACATGCTATGGCTCGCTGTTCCTGGGCGAGGAAACAACCGTGGCGTTTGGAGACAAGACCAGCGGCCCCAACCATGTGCTGCCGACCAAAGGCGCCGCGCGCTATTCGGGCGGCCTGTCGGTACACAAGTTCATGAAGACGCTGACCTGGCAGAAGATGACGCGCGAGGCGGCGCGCCAGATCGGACAGGTCACCGCACGCATCTCGCGGCTCGAAGGCATGGAGGCGCATGCACGCACTGCGGACGATCGCATGGCAAAGTACTTTCCCAACGCGCGCTTCGAGATGGGCACGCCCGTCGAGGTCTGATCGTGAGCCAATTGACCATTGCAGCCGCGCGGCCGGCACCTGATCTTTCGGGGCGCCAGGCGCTGGTGACGGGCGGAAGTTCCGGTATAGGTGAAGCCATCGCCGTGGCACTGGGGACGTGCGGTGCGCGTGTGATTCTGGCGGCCAGGCGGCGGGCACAACTCGACACCGCGGCGGCACGGCTCGATGCCCAGGGCATTGCGGTCGATACGTTCCCGTGCGACGTTTCCGATCTCGACACCATTGTCGCGTCGGCCGACGGATTGCAGCGCAAGCATGGAGCGATTGATATTTTGGTCAATGCGGCCGGCATGAATTTGCGCGAGGCGTTTGGCGCCGTCACCCCGGCATCGTGGCGCCTCCAGCTCGATACCCACCTGGGCGCACCGTTCTTCCTGACGCAAGCGCTTGCACCAGCCATGAAGGCCCGGGGTTGGGGACGCATACTGAACATCGCATCGCTGCAGTCCTATCGGGCGTTTGCCAACAGCGCGCCGTATGGCGCAGCCAAGGGAGGCATTGTCCAGCTCACACGCGCCATCGCCGAGGCGTGGTCGAGCCATGGCATCACCTGCAATGCCATCGGACCAGGTTTCTTTCCCACTGCACTGACGGGCCCGGTCTTCGCAGACGAGTCGCTCGCACAGCACCATGCAAGCCGCACGTGCGTGGGGCGGAATGGCGAACTCGTGGATCTGCATGGCCTCGCGGCATTCCTTGCCAGCGACATGGCGGCCTACATTACCGGACAGACCTTCATGGTGGATGGAGGATATACGGCCAGATAGCGCACGCAAACCATCCGATGACGGCGTGCGACGCGCACGTGGCAGCCGTCTGAAAGCCCGAGACAGAGCGCGGCAGGAAAAGCGCGCCACCGGGCAGAGACTTCACAGGAGACAAGCATGAGGAAGCAGACAACGGCGCCGCATTCCGCAACGGACGCGCGACGCAAGCTGCGGCAAGTCGTCACGTCGAGCACCATCGGCGCGATGGTGGAGTGGTACGACTTCTTTCTGTATGGCGTGGTGGCCGGCCTCGTATTCAACAAGCTGTACTTCCCATCGAGCGATCCGATGGTTGGCACGCTGCTGGCCTACGCCACATTCGCGGCGGGATTCGTGGCGCGTCCGCTGGGCGGCATCATCTTCGGACACTTCGGAGACACGCTCGGGCGCAAGAAGATGCTCGTGCTGACGCTGATGATCATGGGCGTGGCCACCACGGCCATCGGTCTCATCCCCACCTACGATCAGATCGGCGTATGGGCGCCCATTCTGCTGCTGCTGTGCCGGGTGGCGCAGGGCATCGGCCTGGGCGGAGAGTGGGGCGGGGCAGTCCTGATGACCTTTGAAAGCGCGCCGGCCAGACGCCGTGGTTTCTTTGCCAGCCTGCCACAGACGGGCATGTCGCTTGGACTCGTCCTGGCCAGTGGCGTGATTGCCGTCCTGTCGTTGCTCCTCTCGGACGAGGACTTCCTGGCCTGGGGATGGCGCATCGCTTTTCTTCTCAGTGCGGCGATGGTGCTGATCGGCTCCTACATGCGTACCCACGTGGAGGAGTCGCCGGAATTCGCAGCCGCGCAGCACAGCCGCGAAAAAGCGCCCGGCCTGCCATTCATGGTCATGCTGCGCCGCTACCCCGGCGTCGTGATGGCCTGCATGGGCGCGCGGTTTATCGACGGCGTCTTCTTCAATGTGTTCGGCGTGTATTCGTTGTCGTATCTGACGCAGACGCTGAAGCTGACGCGAGACCATGCGCTGCTGGGAGTGTTGATTGGCGCCTTCGTGATGACCTTCTTCATTCCCCTGTGGGGCGCCGTCTCCGACCGCGTGGGCAGGCCAATTGTCTACGGCACCGGGGCGCTGCTGGCCGGGCTGTCCGCGTTCCCGGCGTTCTGGCTGATGCAGCATTCCGGGGGCAACGTGTGGTTGGTCTGGGCCGCCATCATCATTCCTTTTGGCATCTTCCATGCCGCCGTCTTCGGGACGATGTCCTCGATGTTTTCGGAAGTATTCGATCCCAGTGTGCGATACACGGGCATCTCGTTCGTGTATCAGTTCGCAGGTGTCTTTGCGGGAGGACTGACCCCCATCATCGCTACCTGGCTGAGTGCCAAGGCCGGCGGACAGCCGTGGTACCTGTGCGCCTATGTGCTGGCGATCGGCATCATGAGCGCGGGCTGCACGATGTGGATTGCCAGTCGCGCCTCGCATGGCGGCGCGGTCGGATTGGAACCGTCGAAAACCTGATGAAGAGAAAATCCATGAAAGCCATCGTTTACACACAGCCCGATGCCGTCGCAATGCTGGATCGGGACATGCCAGCGCTGGTGCCTGGCGAGCTTCTGCTGCGTATTGATGCGAGCGGAATATGTGGCTCGGATCTTCACGCCTATCATGGGCACGACCCGCGCCGCAAACCTGGCCTCGTTTTGGGCCACGAGTTTGCAGGCACCGTCGTCGCTTCCTCCGACGAATCCCGCATGCGCGTGGGGCAGCGCGTCACGGCGAACCCGCTTATTACCTGCGGCCATTGCGACTACTGCCTGCAAGGACGAGACAACCTCTGCGCAAACCGGGGCATGGTCGGCATGAACCGGCCCGGGGCGCTCTCGGAGTATCTTGCGATCCCCATACGCTGCGCGATTCCCATCCCGGACGCCATGGCAAGCGTCAGCGCAGCGTTGACCGAGCCGGCGGCCACGGCGCTTCATGCCGTCAACCTGACCATGCGCGCCATGTCCCGGCCATTGCCCGAGGCCCGTGTGCTGATCATCGGGGGCGGGGCCATCGGGATGCTGACGGGCGCGTTGGTCAGTGCCTACGGATGCCGGCATTTGTGCATCGCGGAAACCAATGCGCTGCGGCAAGCCTCCGTTCGCCGCCATCTGGGGTGCGATGTCATCGATCCCCTGGCCGATCCACCCGCCGATTCCAGCTTCGATGTGGTCATCGATGCCGTGGGTGCGGCGCCTACCCGCAATCTCGCCATTGCAGCCATACGACCCGGGGGTGTGATCATGCATATCGGGTTGCAGGCGTGGTCGAGCGAGATCGACATGCGAAAGCTGACGCTGGCCGAGATCACGCTACTTGGTACTTACACCTACACGATGGCAGACATGCACGCCACGGTGCGAGCGCTGGAGGCCGGCAGTTTCGGGGCGCTGGATTGGGTGGAAACCCGCGCGCTGTCCGATGCGCCGGCGGCCTTTGCCGACCTTGCTGCGGGACGCGTTGCCGCCGGAAAGGTCGTGCTGCTGCCGGAATTCAACTGAGTTGAACACCGGGGCACGCCCGCACGGGTGCCCCGGATTTTTTTGCCCATCCAACTCATATATATGAGCTAGTTGACATGGATGAATTCAACGCCTACGATGGTTTCACGCTTGACCCACACGAAGGAGACAAAAAATGATTCACGTCGTACTGCATGACGCCAAGGACACCGTTGCGGTGGCCGTGGTCGAAGGGATCGAGCCGGGCACGAAGCTCAACGCCTGGATCATGGATGAAGACAAGGTGGTGACGGTGACTGCGCTGCAACCGATTCCCATTGGGCACAAGGTGGCGCTGCGCGACATGGCGCTGAACGAAACCGTCTACAAGTACGGCATCGACATTGGCAAGGTCGTCGCGCCCATCAAGGCTGGCGAACACGCTCACGTGCACAACATCAAGACGAAGCGCTGGTAAGCCGCTACGTCCCGCACGTCAGTCCATCGCGATTCCGCTCCCCCCTTTCCAAGACTCTGAGGACCCGTCATGTCTGTCATCGATCAAAACACCACGTTCTGGGGATATCGCCGCGACAATGGTCGCGTCGGTGTTCGCAACCACGTCATCATCCTGCCGCTGGACGATCTCTCCAACGCTGCGGCAGAAGCCGTTGCGGTGGCCATCAAGGGGACCATGGCGATTCCGCACCCCTATGGCCGACTCCAGTTCGGTCCCGATCTGGACCTGCACTTCCGCACGTTGATTGGTGCAGGCAGCAACCCGAACGTGGCCGCCGTGGTGGTGATTGGCATCGAAGATGGCTGGACCAAGAAGGTGGTTGACGGCATTGCCAAGACGGGCAAGCCTGTGGTGGGCTTCGGCATCGAAGGCCATGGCGACCACAACACCATCATGCGTGCGTCGAAGGCCGCCAAGGAGTTCGTCCAGTACGCCACGGCGCAGCACCGTGTGGAATGCCCGATCGGCGACCTGTGGATTTCCACCAAGTGCGGCGAATCGGATACCACGTCGGGCTGCGGCGCGAACCCCACGGTTGGCAATGCGTTCGACAAGCTTCATCCGCTGGGCACGACGCTGGTGTTCGGCGAAACCTCGGAGCTGACTGGCGGCGAGCACATCGTGGCCAACCGCTGCGCAAACGACGAGGTGCGTCACAAGTTCATGGCGATGTTCGAGCGCTACCAGGGCATGATCGACCGCTGGAAGACCTCCGACCTGTCGGAGTCGCAGCCGACCAAGGGCAATATCGCCGGTGGGCTCACCACGATCGAAGAGAAGGCGCTGGGCAACATCCAGAAAATCGGCAAGAAGTGCACCGTCGATGGCGTGCTGGACAAGGCGGAAGAGCCGACCCATCCGGGCCTCTGGTTCATGGATTCGTCGTCGGCCGCCGCCGAGATGGTGACGCTGTGCGCCGCCGCTGGTTACGTGGTCCACTTTTTCCCCACCGGGCAGGGCAACGTGATCGGCAACCCGATTGTTCCGGTGATCAAGCTGTGTGCCAACCCGCGCACCGTGCGTCTCATGAGCGAGCACATGGACGTGGACTGCTCGGGGCTGCTGCAGCGCGAGCAGACGCTGGACCAGACGGGCGACAAGCTGCTCGAATGCATGATGGCCACCATCAATGGTCGCTGGACGGCTGCCGAGGCACTCGGTCACCGCGAGTTCGTGCTGACCCGCATCCACGAGTCCGCATGATGAAGCAGATCTGCATCAGCGAGTTCATGGACTCGGCAGCGGTGCAGACCCTCACCCCGGGTTTCGATGTGCGATACGAACCGGGGTGGGTGGACCAGCGCGCCGATCTGCTGGAAGGACTGGGCGGTGCGCACGGACTGATCGTGCGCAATCGCACCCAGGTGGATGGGGCGCTCCTGGACGCGGCCAGCCATCTCAAGGTGATTGGGCGGCTGGGCGTGGGTCTGGACAACATCGATGTCGATTCCTGTCGTCAACGCGGGATTCGCGTGATCCCGGCATTCGGTGCGAACGCGCGATCCGTTGCCGAATACGTGGTGACCACGGCTGCGGTGCTGCTGCGCGGCGCCTATCTGTCCACAGCGGAGGTAGCCGCCGGAAAATGGCCACGTGCCAGGCTGTCCGATGGCAGGGAAGCGCTGGACAAGACGCTGGGCCTTGTGGGTTTCGGCGATATCGGCAGGCGCACGGCGGCATTGGCGCAAGCGTTTGGCATGCAGGTGATCGCCCATGATCCGATGCTCTCCGCCGATGATCCCGTATGGCGTGCGACGGGCGTGCGCTGCGTGGCGCTTGACGAACTGCTGGTCCAGGCCGACGCAGTGAGCTTGCATGTGCCGCTTGTCGATGCCACGCGGAATCTTCTCGATGTGGGCCGTCTGGCATCGATGAAATCCGGCGCCGTGCTGATCAACACCGCCCGAGGTGGCGTGGTGGATGAGGCGGCATTGGCCGATGCCTTGCGTGCGGGCCATATCGGCGGTGCTGCGCTGGACGTATTTGGCAACGAGCCGTTGCCGGCAGGCAGCCCACTGGCAAACGCGCCCAACCTGATTCTGACGCCGCATATCGGCGGCGTCACGCAGGAAGCCAACGCGCGGGTGTCGATGATGATCGCCAATGAAGTACGCAAAACACTGGAGGCCAGCACATGACTCTTGTTCGCCTGGACGCCCTGGCGCGTACGGCAACGGCTGCCTTGCGCCGTGCGGGTGCAAGCGAGGCGCAAGCCTCGGCTACGGCCTCGGCGCTGGTACGTGCAGACGCCGTAGGGCTGCCATCGCACGGTGTCTCGCGCATTCCCATGTATGTGGCGCACCTTCGTCATGACCGGGTTGACGGTCACGCGGAGCCAGTGGCCAGCGGCCAGCGCGCAAGCTCGCTTCTGGTCGATGCGGCCTGCGGCTTCGCGTTTGCAGCGTGCGATCTCGCCGTCAAGGAGGCGATTGCGTGTGCGCGTGTGACCGGAGTGGGCATTGCGGCCGTGACCAACAGCCATCACTTTGGCGCTGCGGCGTTGCCGCTGGAGGCGGTTGCCGAAGCGGGCATGGTCGGCATTGCGATGGGCAACTCTCCGGCTGCGATGCCTGCATGGGGCGGCAAACGTCCGCTGTTCGGCACCAACCCGATCGCGGCGGTGTTCCCACGGCGCGGCAAGCCACCGGTCGTCATCGACCTGTCTCTATCCGAGGTGGCGCGCGGCAAGATCATGGTCGCGGCAAAGCAGGGAAAGCCAATCCCGCTGGGCTGGGCGCTGGACGAAGCCGGCCAGCCAACCACGGACGCGAAGGCCGCGCTGCGCGGTTCCATGCTGCCGGCAGGCGGTGTCAAGGGCGCGATGCTGGCGCTCATGGTCGAACTGCTGGTCACATCGCTGGCCGGTGCGCAGTTTGGTGCGGAAGCCGATTCCTTTTTCGACGACGCAGGGAATCGACCGCGCATTGGCCAGTTGTTCCTGGTGATGGACCCGGGCGCGTTTGCAGGAAGCGCGGCCTATGCGGAGCGTGTCGAAGCGCTGCTCGGTGCCATGCTGGACGACGATGGCGCGCGCGTGCCAGGCGAGCGGCGGCATCGCGCCCGAATGGAAGCGGCAGAACGCGGAGTAGAAGTACCGGAGGCGTTGTGGAACGAACTACGCGCCTTGGCAGGAGAGTCCATCGAAGCTTAACGTAATCCCCCCATCCGTACAGCGGCTAGCCTGCGCAAAGACAGGCTGACGACCACAAAGGAGACAACCCATGCATCGACGCTTTCACCTTGGTACGCGCAGAGGCATCTGCTGTGCGTTCGCGACGTTGGCAGTGATCACTACCCTGGCGGGGCCGCGAACCGTGGCCGCGGCACCGCCGGATGTCATGGCGAGTTATCCGGACAAGCCGATCCGGTATGTGGTGCCGTTCGCCGCTGGCGGACTGACGGACCTGATGGCGCGTACGGTTGCCCAGCAACTGACGGAGGAGTGGAAGAAGACGATCGTCGTCGAGAACAAGCCTGGCGGGAATGCCAATATCGGCGCGGACCAGGTTGCCAAGGCGCCTGCCGATGGCTACACGTGGCTGGCGGTAACGCTGACGCACGCGTCCAACGTCACGCTGTTTCCCTCCTTGCCATTCAGCATGCAGAAGGATCTGCTGCCGGTCGTGCGGGTGGCATCGTCGCCCATGGTGGTAGTGGTGCCTGTCAACTCTCCGATCAAATCCTTGAAGGAGCTGGCGGCAGCCGCGCAGAAATCCACGTTGAATGCCGGCTCCAGCGGGAATGGCACGCCGCCCCATCTGACGCTGGCGCTGTTCGAGAGTCAGAGCAAGGCCAACATGACGCACGTGCCGTACAAGGGTGGGGCGCCATCGATGACGGACCTGATCGGTGGGCAGATCGACGTGGTGTTTTCCAACTTTCCCGAGTCGCTGGCGTACGTGAAGTCGGGCAAGCTGCGCGCGTTGGCTGTCACGACGCGCGAGCGCCATCCCTTGCTCCCGGACGTGCCGACCGTCGCGGAGGCCGGATACCCAGACCTGATCGTCGAGAACTGGACGGGCCTGATGGTGCCGGCGGGCACGCCACGACCCATCGTGGAAAAGATATCGGCGTCCGTGGTGCGCATGCTGGCATCCGATTCGGTGCGTCAACGCATCACGGCCGCCGGTTTCACACCGGCTCCGCAAGGCGGACCGCCGTTTGCGGAGTACTTCGGTACGGAGGTGACCCGGTGGGCCAAGGTCATCGAAGAGAAACGTATCCGCGTGGAATGACTTCGGCTGCCCGGCGCAACTTCAGTATCATGCAGGTTATCCATATGAATTGCGCCCGGCCACTAACTAGTGCCTTCGTAGCCGCATAACTTGAGGATATTTCTAACGTGGGTTCCAGATTCGACGCTAGCGCTTCCATTGGTGGCGTTCTCTACAAGGATGTGAAGCGGGCCCTGCTGGCCGCGCTCTCGGAAGGCGAGTGGAAGCCGGCCGAGGCGATTCCGTCCGAGCGCAGGCTGATCGAACGGTTCGGCGTTTCCGTCGGGACATTGCGCAAGGCGATCGACGAGTTAGTCGCGGAGAACATCCTGATTCGCCACCAGGGCCGGGGCACGTACGTGGCAACGCATCGGATGGAAGACCACTTCTTCCGGTTCTTCCGCGTCGTGCGCCAAGATGGACACCGGGACTATCCGACCGTGCGTCTTGCTAAATTCCGCCGTGCCAAAGCGGACAAGGCTGAAGCAGCCGCTCTGGGATTGTCGACGGGGGATGCCGTGTTCCGGTTCTCCAACGTGCTTTCGCTGGAAAACACACCGGTCATGATCGATGACATCGCGGTACCCGTCGAACGGTTTCCGACACTGTCCGAGGCGCGGCTTCGCGAACGGCCCAATACGCTGTACAACTTCTACCAGGACGAGTTCGGCATCAACATCATTCGTACGGACGAGAAGCTCCGCGCGACGCTGGCGAACACGGAGGATGCCGAACTGATGGGCGTAGAAGAGGGTAGCGCCTTGCTACAAGTCTTGCGCGTCGCCTATTCCTATCATGATGAGCGCATCGAGTATCGGGTATCCAAGCTCAATACGACTCACCACGAATTTACGTTCTCGCAGCCTTAGGAAGGCGAATCGTCCTGCCTCCCAGGCACAATGAATTCGACCACCGCACCGCGCGGCTCATTGGGGCTTGCCCATAGCCGGCCGCCATGGGCGTCGATGATGGAGCGGCAGATCGAGAGTCCCATCCCCAGGCCCGTGGGCTTGGTGGTGTAGAACGGATCGAATACGCGCCTGGCACCCTCCTGGCCGAAGCCGGGGCCCGAGTCGCGCACAGCGACATGCACGCCGGCGCCTTCCTCCACACGCGTGATGATCTGAAGGGTCCGGGCACCGTCGGTGGTCGTGCCCATCGCTTCCAGCGCATTCAGGATCAGATTCAGCAGCACCTGCTGCAACTCCACGCGATCGCCTTCGACGCTGGGCAGGTGTTCTGCGAGTGCGATCTCCACCGAGGCACCACTCTTGCTGGCTTCTCCGTGCGTGAGCGCGACTACCTCGCGGATGGCCGCGTTGATGTCCACGGGGGCTTTCCGCGGCGGCGCCTTCTTGATCATGCCGCGTATCCGGCCGAGCACATCGCCGGCGCGGTTTGCATCCTTGACGATGCGGCCCAGCGCTTGTACCGCTTCGTCGACATTGGGCGGTTGCGCGCCCAGCCATCGCGTTGCAGCCTGCGCGTTAGTCAGGGTGGCTGCGATGGGCTGGTTGACTTCGTGCGCAATCGACGCCACGAGCTGACCCATCGTCGATACGCGGTTGGCATGCGCCAGTTCCGTCTGCACCTCGCGATAGCGCCGCTCGCTTTCGCGGAAATTCTCTTCCGCCTGCTTGCGTTCGGTGAGGTCGAGCACGAAGGCCACCCCTTCGGTCCGGTTGCCGTCGAAGGTAGCCAGGCCGACAATGACCGGCACGCGGCTGCCATCCTTGCGGATGTACTCCTTCTCGAAGGGCTCGGCGCGGCCGGTTTCCCTGGCCGCCGCCTGCGCACGCGCGTTGAGATGCTGGAACTCCGGAGGCGTCAGCGCCTGCCACCGCACCCGGCCCGAGACCAGGTCGTCGCGGTCGTAGCCCACCATGCCAAGGAACACGTCGTTGGCTTCGCGGACACTGCCGTCCACATCCCACACAACGATACCGATGATGTTCGACTCCACCAGACGCAGGATCTTGGCTTCCCGCGCGGCGATATCGCGGTAGAGCCTGGCGTTCTCCAGCGAGTTGGCGGCTTGCGCGGCCACGAGCCTGAGCACGGCAATCCGGGCCGGGCTGAAGGCACGCGGCGCCAGGTTGTTCTCCAGGTAGAGCACGCCGGTCAGCTTGGCGTGGCTCACCAGCAGCAGGCACAGTACCGATCGCACGCGATGCTGGCGGATGTACGGATCTGCCGCGAACAGGGGATCTGTCAGGGCATCGTCGAGCGCCACGTGCTCATGGGTACGCAGCACGTGATAGAGCACAGACTCCGGCAACGTGGCCGCGCTCACGGGCAAATCGTGGATGCGCAGCGCGATGCCGTCGGCGCCGGTGGTGGCTTCTGCGGCAATGCGGTGCGCATCCTCGCCAGACAGGATCAGCAGACCCCGTTCCGCGCCGGCCTGCTCGATGGCCGTGCGCATCACCATGTCGATCAGTTCGTCCAGGACGATGGCCCCGGAGGTGGCTTGGGACACCTTGATGACCGTGGCGAGGTCAAGATGCTCGACCGGCGCTGCCATCGTGCTGGTCGGGCGAAGTGCGGCGGCCTCCGTGCGCAGGTGCGGATGGGCCGCTTCGAGCTGCCGAACCTTGCCATCGGCGCCCCAGCGCAGATAGGCGTAGCGTGCATCCTGCCGGTACACGCGCGCGATCTTTTCCAGATGCCGCTGCGCAAAGAAGCCTGCCGCGAGTTCATTGGCAAGGGCTTCGACGTGGATGAAACTGTTTTGCCTTGCCGTGTCGATGGCCTGCTCGTAGAGCAACTCGGCGTCAATCAACCGGCCGTCCAGGCGGGCGATTTCGGCGCCCACCAGCATGGTGTGGCTGGCGAAGTTCTCCGGGCAGAGTGCTTCCCAGATGCGTAATTCCCCATGATGGGCGACCAGTGTTTCCAGATGCTGTTGGCGCCGATTGGCCGGTGCGGTATCGCACAGCGCAGCATGGGTCAGCGCGGCATAAAAGTGGTACTCGGTTTCTTCGAGAAAGCCGTGCGCGGTCCAGAGCAGCCCATGCACCTTGGATGCGGCATCCAGGGCCGCCGCAAGGTCGCCAGCGAGATAGCGCGCTTGCAGCTTGCGGACCCAGTACCAGCAGGCCGCAATCTCCAGTGACGGCTGCGCCAGATGCTGCTCGGCATGCGCTTCACTGTATGGTTCGTTGTCCAGCCTGCCGAATGCCGGCGTTGCACCGCGGAGCATCCGGATCAGTGCGAGCTGGCTCTCCAGAAACGCGACGACGATGCCGAACTGCACTTTCCTGGCGAATGCCAGGCCAAGTTCGGCCTCGCGTTGCACCTCGGGCAGCGGTTCGCCGATAAAGAGCAGGTTCGATACCTGGCAGTTGCAGGAGAACGCGCCAAACGGGATGTCCCCGATCCGGTTGGCCGTGTCGAACACGTGGCGCAGCTGATCCAGGCAGCCGCGCAACGGTTGCGTCCAGTGTGCGACAAAGATCGAAAACGAATGACGTGTATTGGCTTCGTATCGTTCGAGGCCACGACGTTCCACCAGTTCGCGGCCGAGCCGGCCGAAGGCGAATCCGGGTTGATAGTCGCCAAACAGCCGTCCGGCAAAGCGGGGAAAGTTGGTGTACGCCACGCAGGATGCATCGCCGTGTCCGTGTGCAAGACTCAAGTTGATGGCCTTGCAGATCGTCAGGCACGCGAGGTTGCTGTCGGTGAGCACCGCCGGCGCGAGCAGCGTGGTGAGCGCATCCACGGTGGCCAGCACGTCTGCGTCCTTCATCGGCGGCAGATCGATCAGATCCTCGATCTGCCGGTCGCCCAACCTGGCAAAGATGCCGTCGTACTCGCTGCGTACCATGGCACCATCGGGATGGGGTGACCACTCGATGCCCACGCTACGAAGAAAGTCCAGGCACGCGGCCACAGCCGTATCGCATCGGGCAAGAATCAGGTACAGGTTCATCTGCCAGCATGCCACGCGCGCACGCTCGACCGTGGTGATGGCCCGTCTGGACAGCGCCGCCAGCCGTGCTTCGGCGCGCGGCAGTTGTCCCGTCAGGAACTCGCACTCGGCACGGTCCAACTCCAGCGCGAACATCAATTCATGCTGGTGTTCCCAGCATTCGTCACGCAAGAGTTCGGCACCCGTGGTGACATAGGCGAGCGCCGAGCCGTAGGCGGTGGATGCCTTGGCGCGCCGTCCGGCCACCAGATTGAACGCTGCCAGTTGCTCTCGCTCCGGCCATTCGGTGATCAGCGTCGCGCCGCGATTGAGCTGCCCGACGATGTCGAAGATTGCTTCCTCGTGCCGCGCTGCCGGAATCCGTGCAGCAAGCAAGCGGCCAATCCGCAGATGGGCTTCCGCACGGGTGTCTTCCGGAATCAGCGAGTAGGCGGCTTCATGCACGCGGTCGTGTACGAACGCGTAGGCATCGTCCTGCCGTTCGAGCAGTTCCTGGCGAATGGCTTCCCACAGCACGGCATGCGTCTGTGTATCGTCGGTACCCAGTACGGTCGATAAATCCGACAGATCGGCGGCGTTGCCCAGGCAGGCCAGTTGCTGCAATGCCTGCTGCGTCTGTGCCGGCAGGCGGGCCAGCTTGCCGACCATCAGGTCCACGATGTTGTCGGTGTAGCCCTTGGCGTGAATGCGATCGGTCTGCCAGCGCCAGGCGCGCGCGTCATGGTCGAACGTTAGCAGGTCTTCCTCGACCAGGGCCTGCAGGAACTGGAGCACGAAGAACGGATTGCCGCCGGTCTTTTCTTCCACCAGTTGCGCCAGCGGCGCGATGTGTTCGGGGTCGCGATGCAGTGCCTCCGCAATCATCTGCTGGATGTCGGCGGTGCCCAGCGGCGCCAGCGTGATGTCCTCGATCCGGCCGCCCGCGCTGCGGATGGCCTGCAGCTTGCGCGACAGCGGATGAGATGCATCCACTTCGTTATCGCGATAGGCGCCGATCAGCAGCACGTGACGCAGATCAGGGTCCGTCAGCAGGCTCTCGATCAGGTCCAGCGTGGCCGCATCGAGCCACTGCAGATCGTCGAGGAAGAGGGCGAGCGGATGTTCCGGCCGGGCGAACACGCCGATGAAGCGACGGAACAGCAGCAGGAAGCGGCGCTGCGCCTGCTGCGGCTCCAGTTCCGGCACCGGCGGCGGCTCTCCGATGATCAGCTTCAGTTCCGGAATCAGGTCCGTCATCAGTCGCGCATTGGGGGCCAGCGCTTCCAGCAACGCATCGCGCCAGACGGCGAGCTCGGCATCGGGCTTGCCAAGCAGTGACCGCACCAGGCTTCGAAATGCCTGCACCAGCGTAGCGTAGGGAATGTCACGCTTGTACTGGTCGAACTTTCCGGAAGCGAACAGCCCGCGCGACGCTACCAGCGTCTTGTGCAATTCGTTGACCACCGATGACTTGCCAATGCCGGAGTAGCCGGAGACCAGTACCAGTTCCGGCACGCTGCTTTGCATGACGCGCGCAAAGGTGGCGCAGAGCCGGTCGATGTCGTGCTCGCGACCGTACAGCTTCTCGGGAATCAGCAGGCGATCCGGCGTGCCATGCTCGTCCAGCGGAAAATCGTCGATGCGGTGCTGACGCTGCCAGTCCGCCAGGCAGCGTTGAAGGTCGTGCGCCACGCCCGCAGCCGTCTGGTAGCGATCCTCCGCCGTCTTGGCCAGCAGCTTCATGACGATGTTCGACACCACGGCAGGCACGTTTGCGCGCAAGCCAGGCGGCACCGGGGTGCGGGCGATATGGCAATGCACCCATTCCATCGCGTCGGTTGCCGTGAACGGCAGCGCACCGGTCAGCATCTGGTAAAGCGTGACGCCCAGCGCATAAAGGTCGCTGCGGGAATCTATCGAGCGATTCATCCGGCCTGTCTGTTCCGGTGCCATATAGGCCAGCGTGCCGGCGATCGTCTCGGGCGGTTGAGGCGCCTGCCGTTCGCGGGGCAGGCGTGTGGTGAGGCCGAATCCGGTCAGCCGCACGTGGCCGTCGGCGCAGTTCACCAGGATGTGGGTGGGCTTGAGATCCTTGTGAACCAGGCCATGCTGGTGGAGCTTGGCGAGCGCTGCGGCAATGCCGACGGCGGTGCGCAGGAAGTCTCCGGTATCGATGGGCGAGCCGACCAGCCGGGACAGCGGTTCGCCGCCCGGGTCTTCGAGCGTCAGCACAGTACGGCCATCGGCGCGCGTCAGCTTCAGCGGACGCACCGCCCACGTGGCATCGAGCGCGTCTTTCAGGCCAAACTCGTGAGCAAAGCGGGCCAGGCTGGCGGGCAAGGGGTGCTCGGTGGCGGAATGCGCGTAGAGGAAATTGCGGTCGCTGCCTTCTGCCTGATCCGGCCCGCGCGAGAAAACGCGCTCTCCGTCATCCCATAGAATCTGAAGTCTCTCGCCCATCGGCACCGTCACCCTGTATCGCTCTTGATTGACCACGCGTGGCTTCCAGACGTCTTCTTGTTGGTTTGTCTGCTACATTGATCCGTGCAGTCCGGTCTGTCAGTCCGGCGGTGTAGTGTGCGCCACGAAGCGGTCGATCCGCAATCGCGCGTAGGCATTAGGGTAAGCTCTCGCCTCGGCCGCCCCTTATCCGGTGTGGCCCACCGGCCATCCACACAGAGGGACGGGCCGTACTCCTCGATTCCCAGGAATATAGAACGATGAAAATGCTCTCGATCACGAAGACGCTGGCTGCCGCTACCGTGGCACTTGGCGTGATGGCTGCCGGCTCCGCTTCGGCGCAGGAACAGACGGTTCGCCTCGGTACTGTTGGCGGCCCCGATGCGGAAGTCTGGCAGGTGGTGCAGAAGGTGGCCAAGAAGAATGGCCTGAACGTGAAGATCGTGGAATTCAACGACTACGTGCAGCCCAACGCCGCGCTGGATGCCGGCGATCTCGACGCCAACAGCTTCCAGCACCAGCCTTACCTCGACAGCCAGATCAAGCAGCGCGGCTACAAGATGGTCAGCGTGGGCTACACCTACATCTCGCCGCTCGGCATCTATTCCAAGAACCTGAAGTCGCCGAAGGACTTGCCGCAGGGCGCCAAGGTGGCCGTGCCGAACGATCCGTCGAACGAGAACCGTGCGTTGCTGCTGCTGGCCGCGCAGGGCGTGATCAAGCTGAAGGCCGGCGTGGGCACGAATGGCGTGAACGCTACGCCGCTGGATATCGCCGAGAACCCGAAGAAGCTCAAGATCGTGGAACTGGACGCCGCCCAGCTGGCCCGTGCGCTGCCTGACGTGGCCGCTGCGGTGATCAATACGAACTACGCGCTGGCAGGTGGCCTTCAGCCCACCAAGGACGCCATCGGCCTAGAAGACATCCACAGCCCGTACGCCAACATCATCGTCGTGCGTACGCAGGACAAGGACAAGCCATGGGTCAAGAAGCTCGTGGCCGCCTATCAGTCCGAGGAAGTGCGCCAGTTCATGAAGACCCAGTTCAAGGGCGCAATGGTGCCGTCGTTCTAAGCTGAACGAACGCCACTTTTTCCCCGATGTGAGAACGGCAGCCCGCGTGGCTGCCGTTTTTGCATCTATGGATAGATGAATTGCTTCGTTCGCGTGGACCGGGCGGGGCGTTTATGGTGAGGGTCGCCCATGTTTATTCGATGAAGCCGGAGAAAGAAATCGTGTCCACGCCCCTGAAAGTCGTCGCCGTCAACGGCAGCGCCCATCAACCGTCGCGAACGCTGGTGCTGATCCAGGCGCTGCTTGCCGAACTGGAACAGCGGCTCGTGCTCGATACGCAGATCGTTGACCTGAGCGAGATCGCCCGACCACTGGGCGCCGCACTGACCCGCGACGAACTTCCTGCCGACATCGAGGCGCAGGTCGCCGCCATCGAATCCGCCGACCTCGTGATCGCCGCCGCGCCGGTATATCGCGGCTCGTTCCCCGGACACTTCAAGCATCTGTTCGACCTGGTCGGCATGAACGCATTGGCCGACAAGCCCGTGCTGCTGGCCGCCACCGGCGGCAGTGACCGCCATGCGCTGGTGCTCGAACACCAGTTGCGACCGCTGTTCGGCTTCCTGCAGGCATTGACGTTGCCGATCGGGGTGTATGCGTCGACTGCGGATTTCGATGGCTATGCGATTGGCAACGGCGCGCTCGCGGAACGCATCAAGCTCGCGGTAGATCGCGCGGCGCCGTTGTTCGGGGCGTCGGCAAGGCAGTTGCGGCGAGTGGCTTGAGACTACCCTTCCTGATTGTTTTTTCCCCTCTCCCTCCGGGAGAGGGGCAGGGGAGAGGGCAAGC
>NZ_JBDKXK010000088.1:0-30920 GCF_039710735.1 Cupriavidus sp. DL-D2
CCATGTCTCCGAACAGGTGTTACCTATGTGTCCGGGCTATACACCACTGTGTGGGAGAGGGGAGAAAAACCCGGCAAGGCAATGGTCTCGCCTTGCTACAATCGCGTCTTTTCTTCCCTGCCGCGAGCCCCCGCCATGACCACCCTTGGAACCCCCCTCTCCCCGTCTGCCACCAAAGTGATGCTGTTGGGCTCCGGCGAGCTTGGCAAGGAAGTGCTGATCGCGCTGCAGCGCCTGGGCGTGGAAACCATTGCCGTGGACCGCTACGAGAACGCCCCGGGCCAGCAGGTGGCGCACCACTCGCGCACCATCACCATGAGCGATGGCGACCAGCTCAAGGCGCTGATCGAAGCCGAGCGTCCGCATCTGGTGGTGCCTGAGATCGAAGCCATCGCCACGCCGATGCTGGAATCGCTGGAAGCTGCCGGCGTCGTCCGCGTGATTCCTACCGCCCGCGCCGCCCGTCTGACCATGGATCGCGAAGGCATCCGCCGCCTGGCCGCCGAGACGCTGGGCCTGCCCACCAGCCCATACAAATTCTGCGATTCGCTCGAAGAACTGCAAGCCGCCATCGACGGCGGTATCGGTTATCCGTGCGTGGTCAAGCCCGTGATGAGCAGTTCCGGCAAGGGCCAGAGCAAGATCGACGGCCCGGCTGACGTCAAGGCCGCATGGGACTACGCCATGGCCGGTGGCCGCGTCAGCCACGGCCGGATCATCGTCGAGGGCTTTATCGATTTCGACTACGAAATCACGCTGCTGACCGTGCGCGCGCTGGGTGCCGATGGCAAGGTGGACACCCAGTTCTGCGAGCCGATCGGCCACGTCCAGGTTGCCGGTGACTACGTGGAAAGCTGGCAGCCGCACCCGATGCACCCCAAGGCGCTGGAAACCGCCCAGCACATCGCCCGTGCAGTGACGGCCGACCTGGGCGGACAGGGGCTGTTCGGCGTGGAACTGTTCGTCAAGGGGGAACAGGTCTGGTTCAGCGAAGTCAGCCCGCGCCCGCATGACACCGGTATGGTGACGATGATCACGCAGTACCAGAACGAGTTTGAACTGCACGCCCGCGCCATTCTGGGCCTGCCGGTGGACACCAGCCTCCGCGCCCCGGGCGCCAGCGCGGTGATCTACGGCGGCGTGGATGCCGAAGGCATCGTCTTCGACGGTGTGGACGAGGCGCTGCGCATCCCGCAGACCGAACTGCGCCTGTTCGGCAAGCCGGAGTCGTTCACCAAACGCCGTATGGGCGTGGCGCTGGCGTATGCGGCAGATGTGGATACAGCACGGGATCGTGCGAAGGAAGCGGCGAGCAAGGTCAAGCCGCGCAAGGCTTGATTTCGCTTCACTCCCCGACTGTTTTTACTCCCCTCTCCCGCCTTGCGGGAGAGGGGTTGGGGGAGAGGGCGAGCCATTCAAGCACTAACCACGCTTCGACATAACGACGTCTTGCCGTCTCCCGCTTCACGGGAGAGGGAGCCAAAACCAGCAGGATCGACAGGAATCAAACCACCCGATCCGCCTTGTCCATATGCGCCTGCGCCGGTTCCCTCGCCCCCGGATCTGTTGCCGCGGCCGCCAGCGCTGCATGCGCGCCATACTGCGAATCCTGACGCAATGCACTGAGATCCGCGCCTGACGGCGACTGGTACAAGCGCAACCCCAACTCCGGCAGGATCGCTAGCAGGTGATCGAAGATATCGCCCTGGATGCGTTCGTAGTCCGTCCAGCCGGTGCGATTGCTGAAGCAATAGACCTCGATAGGAATACCCTGCGAGTCCGGCTCCATCATCCGCAGGTTGAGTAGCAGGTCGTGGTGGATTTCGGGATGCGCGCGCAGGAAGGCGATGCCGTAGGCGCGGAAGGTCCCGAGGTTAGTCAACCGCCGACGGTTGACCGGGTCCGTGTTCTCGCCGAGCAGTACCCGATTGGTCTGCTCCACTTCCTGCTGCTTGACCTCCAGGTAGTCGTGCAGCAGCCGGAAGCGCATCAGCGCCGTTACCTCGTTATCGTCGAGAAACCGCACGGTCGAAGCGTCGATGCGAAGCGTCCGCTTGATCCGCCGCGCGCCGGACTCGAACATGTGCCGGTAGTTGCGGTAGCTCTCCGAGAACAGCTTGTACGTGGGCACCGTGGTCACGGTGTTGTCCCAGTTCTTGACCTTCACCGTATGCAGCGCGATGTCCATCACGAAGCCATCGGCGTTGGACTGCGGCATCTCGATCCAGTCGCCGATGCGCAGCATGTCGTTGGACGTGAGCTGCGTGCTGGCCACCAGAGACAGCAGCGTGTCCTTGAACACCAGCAACAGCACCGCCGACACCGCACCGATACCGGAAAGCATCCACAGCGGCGAGCGGTCGATCAGGATCGACAGCACCAGCACGCCGCAGACCAGCCACAGCGCCAACTGGGCCACCTGCACATAGCCCTTGATCGAGCGCGTCTGCGCACGACGGCTGGCCGCGAACACGGTCTGCCAGGCGTTCAGCACGCCGGACACCATCAGGAACACGCTGACCCAGGTGCCGGCATGCGCCAGCCGTTCGATGAGGATCGAGAACTTGCCGAGATCGGGCACCTGGCTGATGCCGACCGTGATGACGGCGAGAAACACCGCATAGCCGAGGCGGCGGTAGGTGCGGTGCCGCATGAGCGCGGCGGCCCACTCGCGGTTGCCGGAAAGGCTCAACACGCGGTAGACCACCCGGCCCACCACGCGTGCGACGAGCCATTGCGCGAGTCCGGCGATCAGGACGAGCGCCAGCACGTAGAGCGAAATCTGGGCCCAGGGATGGGCGGGAATGCGTCGCTGGAACAGGTCCAGCAGTGCGTCAAAAGTCATGAGGGCGAGGCTTGGTTGCTGACAGTCAAGCCACGAGTCTACTAGCGTTGCGCCGCGCTGCCGCGAATTCTGGCGCGAGTGGCCGCAGAATCAGAATCGTCTCAGATCCAGAATCCGCGGCCAGCCCGCTACCATGCCGCTTCTTCCCTTCTTCCCTTCTTTCCCCTAGTTCGCATGCGGCGCGTACATTGCCATCAACTGGTCGTCGGTGAAGCCCCACTGCCGCGCATCCTCGAAAGCGGTCACGGTGTCGTCGCTGTGGGTCAGGTCGATCACCTCGGGCGGCAGCGGTTTGGAATCCGTCACCGAATAGAAGGTCATCACGCGCGGGCGCAGCGTCTCGCCCTCGTTCTG
This sequence comes from Cupriavidus sp. DL-D2, assembly GCF_039710735.1. Lineage (NCBI taxonomy): Bacteria > Pseudomonadati > Pseudomonadota > Betaproteobacteria > Burkholderiales > Burkholderiaceae > Cupriavidus > Cupriavidus sp. DL-D2. Next base: position 3,200 of record NZ_JBDKXK010000088.1, read on the forward strand.
GCCGCACACCACGGCCAGCCGGCCGGAGCGCAGGCGCAGCACGGTGCCCAGCGGGTAGATGCCCATGGTGCGCGTGAAAGCCTTGAACACACGCCGGTCGAAGAGCGTGTCCACGCGCACGGCGATGTACTCCATGGCTCGCGCCGGCGACCACGCCGGATGGTTCGGACGCGGCGAGGTCAGCGCATCGTAGGTGTCGCAGATGGCTGCGATCTTGGCGTGGACGCTGATTTCGTTCTCGTGCAGGCCGAACGGATAGCCGCGCCCGTCCACGCGCTCGTGGTGGTGGACGCAGACGTCGAGCGGGATATTGCTGTAGAGCCGCGCCTCGTTGAGGATGCGGTAGCCCGCCGACGGGTGGCGCCGCATCTTCTCCTCGTCCGCCGGGGACAGGTCGCTGCCCTTGAGCAGCAGCGATTCGGGCAGCGTCAGCTTGCCGATATCGTGCACCAGCCCGGCCAGTCCCAGTTCGCGCACCTCGCCATCGGGCAGTTTCAGGTTGCGGCCCACCGCGATCATCAGCGCGCAGACCGAGAACGAGTGCAGGTAGGTGTAGTCGTCCTTGGCTTTGAGGCGCGCCATGGCCAGCAGCGCCTGCGAATGGCGAGACAGCGAGGTGGACGCCGAATCCACCAGCAGCAGCGCGCCGTGCGTCTCCAGTGCGCGGCCCATGCGGACGTCGTTGAACAGGTTGCCGATCAGCATGCGCCCCGTCTTGATCAACTCGCGCGCGCGCTCCAGCTCGCTCTCGAAGCTGGCTTCGGGCTCGTCGACCTCCTCGGCCTCCATCATCTCCGGCGCGGCCGGCGTGGGCAGGTTGCGGCCCTTGAGGATGTCGATCCACACATCCTGCACGTTGGCTGCCTGGATCTGCTCCACCTGCTCGTCGCTGGACACCAGAAAGCGCGAGCGCCAGAACGGATGGTTCATCCATGGCCCGCCCAGCCTTGCCACGAACATGCCTATCTGCAGTTGTTCTGCCTTGATTCTTCTCAGCATGCACTTGCCCCAGTTCAAATGGGCGCGGAGAGGGACTCCGCGATCCCGGTCAAGCGGGGCTCTTTCCAGGCCCCGTTCTCTGACTTCTCTCGTTGGCCGCGTTTATCGGCAGGTCCGAGACATTCTTTAGTTTTTTCTTTGCGATGGCACTGTCATGACCCGTTCACCATCGTCATCGCCCGCATCGGCCGCATCGGCCGCATCGGCCTGCCGCGCGGCGCGAATGAGCAGCCACGAGCCGATCACCGCCGCGTAGACCACCAGCCCGGCGCCTGCCAGCCGCTGGTCGCCCAGCAGGTAGCTGGCGCACAGGCGATTGGGCGAGTCGATGAACAGCATGCCAAAAGTCAGGGCCATCCAGACCATGTTTCCGCCAAAAAACAACACCAGTGGCCACGGCGCCACACGCAGGCCGACACTCGCGGCCAGGCCCGCGAGCACCATCGACGCGTCGCGCGCCAGCCCCATCGGCAGGGACATGCGCGAGAGATCCACGGCGATCGGCAGCATCCAGATGCCGTAGGCCAGCGTGGCCGCCACCCCTAGCGCCAGCGAATACGGACGCATCCGCGGCACCATCTCCACCTGCCGTCGCGCGCTCAGCATGCCGGGGGCCAGCGCGCCTGCCGCAAACAGGCAAGGCATCAGGCCGAGCATCAGCCATGCCATGGATGCCTCGAAGAACGTACGCATGGGAGGTAGCGCCAGCGCCAGCAGCAAGAGCACGCCGGCCAGCCTCACGTTGGCGCGATTCATGGCCGATTCCCGCGCAAGTGGGCCAGCGCCACCGCATAGGCCTGCTGGAAATCCTCTAGCGCATGGACGGACAGCACCCTGCCCTGTGCATCCACCACATGCAGGCCCCCGTTATGCTCGAAGCCGCCGAGACCATCCGGGATGGCGATCACGTCAGCCTGTCGCAGCAGTTTCGTCATCGCGTCCGGCGAGATGGCGGCCACCACCTGCCAGCCGGGGGCATTCGCCCGATAGCTGGTGGCATAGCCGAGCAGATCGTTCACGGTGTCGCGTGGATCGAAGGAAAGGGAAATCAGTTGTACCCGTGGCGCCATGCCATCGGCGGCAATCTGGCGTTGCAACTGCGCGAACTCGGCGCCCAGCGCCCGGCAGACCGTGGGACAGCGGGTGTAGATGAAATCGACGATGTAGAGGGCAGGCTCGGGCACGCCGGTATTCGCCAGTTCGAACAGCCGCAGGTCATGGCCATGCTGGTTCCACACGTCGATGGCGGGTAGCCGCAGCGCCTGTCGGGCGATGCGCGCCACGCGTGACTGGTCGAGTGTCCAGGCGCGCAGCCCGTCGGTCACGAAGTAGACTGCCGCCGCGCCGAGCAGCAGCGCGGCGGCCAGCGCCAGCCAAGGGCCTGCCGACGCGGGGGCGACGGTCCTAACTGCCCGGGGAGCCAAGCGCCGCGTCGCCATCGAAAGGTGCCTGCATGCTGGCCGTATCGGCCCGTGCCGCCGCGACGGTCTCCGCCGTCACGGGCGGTGCGGCATTGCCCCACTGGCTGCGCACATGCGTGAGCACGGCGGCAATCTCGGCATCACCGAGCTGCGCCGCGAACGCCGGCATCGCCCCGTTGTAGGCCGTGCCCTTGACCGTGAGCTTGCCGGTGACGCCGCGCAGGACGATCCGTGCCGCCTTGGCATCGCTGCCGGTGACCCACTCGGAGCCGGCCAGCGGCGGAAACACGCCCGGCAAACCCTGGCCCGTGGCCTGATGGCAGGCCACGCAATGGCTCTGGAAGATGGCAGCACCATCCACCGCCGCGCCCGCCGCCGCCTTCGGCTTGCCATGCAGGTCCGCCACGGTGCGCTGGTCGCCGAGCGCCGGAGGCTGGTCGATCGGGGCCGTGACGATGTAGTACACGCCCCACGCCACCAGCGCGGCTACCATCGCCAGCACATAGCGCGGAATCGGCATGCGGTTCTCGTGCGGGTCTTCATGCTCGCGGGCACGCGCGGCGGCGGCCTGCCGCTGCTCCGAGCTTTCTGCCGAACCATCTGCCGCACCACGGGGATCACGGAAATCGCTCATGGCCTCATTCCTTCGTTGCCGGCAGCACGGCACCGGTCCGGTTCAGCGATTGCAGGTAGGCCACGAGGTCCAGTGCGGCGGCCGTGGGCACCACCACCTTGCCCAGCGGCGCATAGCCCGGCGGCAGCGGCACGGCCTTCTCGCCGGCGTCGGGCGCGTCCTTGGCATCGAACAGGAATGGATACGCGGGCATGATGCTGCCGCTCACGTACGCACGTGGCTGGTACAAGTGCCCCAGATGCCAGTCCGCGCTGGGCTGGCGCACGCCGATGTTCATCAGGTCCGGACCTGTGCGCATGGTGCCCAGCAGGTGGGGCTTGTCGTAGTAGTAGTCACCGGCTGTGGTTGCGCGGCCCCAGCCGCGCTTGGCATCGGGCGCGAACGCGGCATCGCGGGGTTGCTGCGAGTGGCAGTAGACGCAGCCATTGGCAATATAGACCTCGCGGCCGCGCAACTGGGCGGCGGTGTAGGGCTTCAACCCTTCGGTGGGCTTCACGTCGTGCAGTTGCATGTAGGGCAGCACCACCAGGGCGCTGGTGGCCAGTGCCAGCATCGTCATGCCGCCCGCCAGCAGGGCGCTCTCGTTGTTCACGTTCAGGCTCCCTGTGCGGGCTTGTTGCCCTGGTGGAACATCGCGGGACGATTGCGGTTCGGCCCCAGGCCGAATGCCACGCAAATGAAGTTGGCCACGAAACAGAGGTGGCTGGTCAGCATCATGAATCCGCCGATGGAGCGGATCTTGAGGTACGGCACGGTCACCGCCACCGAATCCATGAAGGGCTTGGCGGCGTCGAGCATCGCCTTGCCCTGTAGCCAGCCGCCGATGCTCAGGCCGATGAAATAGACGCCGATGCCGCCCACGGCCAGCCAGAAATGCGCGTAGATCAGCCAGCGGTACGGCCACTCCCGGCCCGTGATGCGCGGCACGATGAAGTAGATGGCGCCGAAGAATGCAAAGCTCACGAACGCGTACAGCCCCAGGTGGGCGTGCGCCACGGTGTAGTGCGTGAAGTGGGTCACGCGGTTGACGGCGCGTAGCGCCTCGAACGACCCCTGGATCGAACTCAGCGTGTACATCATGCCGCCGAAGGTCATGAAGCGCAGCGTCGGCGAATCGATCAGCCGGTGGAAGTTGCCGCGCAACGTCTGGTGCTGGTTGATCGAGAACGCGATCACGGGAATCAGCATCATCATGCTCTGCACGATCGACAGCGTGATCAGCCAGCCCGGCACCGGCCCGCCCACCAGGTGATGGCCGCCCACCTGCCCGTAGAAGAAGGCCAACGCCCAGAAACCCAGCAGCGACAGCCCGTACGATTTCACCGGCTGGCCGATCACCTTCGGCAGGAAGTAGTAGATCGATGCCAGCGCCAGCGGCGTATAGAACAGCCCCAGCACGTTATGGCCGAACCACCAGTTCATGGTGGCCTGCTCCACCCCGAAATGCAGGCCCGGGATGTTGGCCACCAGGAACAGCACCGGGAACCAGAACAGTGCACAGCCCATGTACCAGACCGACACGTAGAGGTGATCCACCTTGCGGTTCACCAGTGTCAGCACCAGCGGAATGCCCACGAACGCGCCGCCAGCCACGAAGAGGATGTCCACCTGCCACGGAATCTCCAGCCACTCCAGCCCGTCGGAGATGCCGGCGGCGATGCTGCCGATACCCGCGATCAGCCCAGCATTCCAGACCGCCGCGCCCAGCACCGCCCAGCGCGCCCCCACCAGCTCCGTCTTGAGCAGGCGCGGCAGCAGGAACATGGCGATGCCGAGTCCGGCCATCGGCGCCCAGCCGTAAGCCACGGCGTTCAGGTGGATGGTGCGGATGCGCCCGAAGGTCAGCCAGGGGATCGAGGCCAGCCAGTCGGGTTCATGCAGCTTGATAGACGAGGTCAGGCCGGCGGCAGATGCCACCAGCAGCCAGACCATCGCGCAGCAGATAAACAGAAAGACCACGGGTGCCGACGACTGGTCGGCGGCGGTGCGGGCGGCGTCTGCCACGCCGGTGTCGCCGCGCGCCGAGGCTGGGTCTTCGGGATGCGCCCCTTCGCCGTGGAAGATCACGCGGGCGGCGGCGCTGGACGTATCGAACAGGCCCTTCTGCATGCTCCAGATGAACGCGCCCAAGGCGATCACGGACAGCAGAAAAGCCGACAGCAGGATGGCGACTGTATTCATGGGGGACTCGCAGGCGGGGGCAGGCGACGGGGAAGTTCCGACGCGCAGAGTACGAGTCCGTGTCCGAGCGGCCAATCATCCTTACGTGTAACTGGCGTTTTATGCGTGCGATTCCTAGAATTCAGCCTCGGGCGTCATTGCCCTGCCCGGCGTTCTGTTCGGCATCCCTCAGACATCACTCCCGCACCCACGCGATAATGGCGCACGGTTCGATCCGCGCGCCGTTTGTCGTGCAGCAGCTTGCCGTGCATTCCGCGCTTGAGATTCGCCACGACTTGCCGTTATCAGTTGTCGACCTCCGATATTGCGTCTTTCCCGCCTGATGCATAGCCACTACGACAACCTCAAGGTCTCACGCGACGCGCCCGCGGAAGTCATCCGGGCCGCGTACAAGTCCCTGAGCCAGAAATACCATCCCGACCGCCACGCCGACAGCGAGGAGGCCAACCGCATCATGCGGCTGCTGAACGCCGCCTATGACGTGCTGCGCGATCCGGAGAAGCGCGCCGAGCATGACCAGTGGATCGTCGCGCAGGAGAAACGCGAAGCCGACCAGAAGCAGCGCCAGGCCACGCAGCAGCGGCAGGCCTACCGTGCCGCCCAGGCCCAGCAACAACGACAGGCCGCGCAACGCCAGCAGGCCCAGCGCCCCGCTCCGCCCCCGGCCGCCAGCGAACCCGAACCGGCTGCCGAACAGCCCGCCCGCACACGCAAGCCGCGCCGCTCATGGCGCGATGCGCCGCCCAACAGTGGTCCCGCCACCCCGTTGCCGAAGCTCGGCTCGTTTGCGCTCTACCTGGGGATCGGCGCGCTGATCGTAGTGTTGTTGAGCGACTGGTCGGGGGATAACGCTGCCGGACGCGGCGTACCGGGGGCCGCCACCGCATCGACCCTGTCGTCCTCCGTGCCGCCCTCTGCGTCATCGCTGACGCGCACCGTAGCGCCGGGCTCGACCCGTGACAGCAAGTACATCCGGCCAACGTTGACCCCGCGTGGCCTGCCGTGGCCGACACGGTCAGGCTACCTGCCCGGCTATCCGGTGCTCAACGACAGCGGGTTGTCGACGCTGACCGTCGACAACTCGGCGAGCCCGTCAGATGTCATGGTGAAACTGGTGTCCGTGGAGGGCAACACGCCGCTCCCGGTGCGCACAAGCTACGTGCGGGGCGGCACGTCATTCACGATGGATGAGATTTCTCCCGGCAGCTACGACCTGCGCTACCAGAGCCTGGATACGGGAGAGTTGTTCCGGTCGGAACGCTTCGAACTGGCGGAACTGAGGGAGTCCGGCGGCACCAGCGCCAACCGGAACGTGTTCCGCCTCTACGGGGTGCCGGGCGGCACCTCCCGCTCCGTACCGATCTCGGAGCGGGATTTCCCCTGAGCGGGCGCCCAGGGGAAGGATGTCTTTACTCAGTAAGGCTTGGGTTGCGGCTGGCTGTTAGGCGGCGTCCACGGCTTGGGCGCTGGCGCGGGGGCCGGCACGTTGCCATAGACCTTCTGCCAGCGCGATTTCAGGCCGGCCGCGATTTCCTTCTGGTTGTACTGCTCGGCGAAGTCGATCACCGTCATGCCCTGCTGGTTCTTGAGCCGCAGGTCGGCGCCCTCGTCCAGCAGCAGCTTCACCGTGTCGATATGGCCGCCGCGCGCCGCCATCATCAGCGGCGTGGTGCCATTCGGGCTTTCGGCGTCGATATAGGCCGCGTGATCCACCAGGTACTTGACCACGTCGTTGTGGCCATTCGTTGCCGCGTAGTGCAGCGGCGCCCAGCCCTTCTTGTTCACCTCGGCCTCTTCGCCATCGACCATCAGCTTCATGCTCTCCAGGTCGCCCTGCAGCGCCGCCATCATCAGCGCGTTCTCGCCAGCCGGGTTGGTCTTGTCGAGGTCGATGTTCTTCGCCTTGATCAGCACCTTGGCCGCCTTGGTCGATTTCTCGCGCAGGGCCAGCACCAGTAGCGGATTGCCGCGGTTGTCCGTCAGGTTCGGGTCCACGCCTTTCTGCAGCAGTTTCTGCACCGTGTTGCCGTCGTCGAATTCCACGGCCTTACGCATGTCGTCCGCTGGAGCCGCCTGCACCAGCGCGCAGCCCGCCATCGCGGACAGGCCCACGAGCGCCATGGCGGAGGCCATGCGTCGCATCTTCAGATCAAACATGAGCATTCCTGTCGATGTGCTTGAAAAGACGGAAGAAATTATCCGTCGTCTGTTCGGCAATCTGTTCCACCGGCACGCCGCGCAGATTGGCGATGAATTCGCCCACGTGACGCACCCAGGCCGGTTCGTTGGTCTTGCCGCGATATGGCACCGGCGCCAGATACGGCGAATCGGTCTCGATCAGCATGCGGTCCAGCGGCACTTTCTTCGCGGTCTCCTGCAGGTCCGCCGCGCTCTTGAACGTCACGATGCCCGAGAACGAGATATAGAAATCCTCGTCGAGCGCCCGCTTGGCGATGTCCCAGGTCTCGGTGAAGCAGTGCATCACGCCTCCGGCTTCCCGGGCGTTCTCTTCCTGCATCAGCCGGATCGTGTCGTCGGCTGACGAGCGCGTATGGATGATCAGCGGCTTGCCGGTTTGCCTTGCGGCACGGATGTGGGTGCGGAAACGATCGCGCTGCCACTCCATGTCTTCGACGCTGCGACCGTTGAGGCGGTAGTAGTCGAGGCCCGTCTCGCCGGTGCCGACCACGCGCGGATGGTTGGAGAGCGTCACCAGCCGTTCCAGCGTGGGCTCCTCGGCATCCTCCTCGTAGTCCGGGTGGACACCCACGGACGCGTACAGGTTCGGATGCTGTTCGGCCAGCGCCAGCACGCGCGGAAAATCTTCCAGCGTCACGGAGATGCACAGCGCATGCGTCACCTGGTTGGCCTTCATGTTCGCGAGCAGTTCAGGCAGGCGCGCGGACAGGTCGGGGAAATCGATATGGCAGTGGGAATCTACGAACATCGGCACTCTCTTGAAACTCAATCGAGCCGGCGGCCCAGGATCACGAGGTCGCGTTCCACGCCGTCGAGCACGGCGACGCGCGGCAGATCCCCCCAACGGGTAAAGCCATGCCGCTCGAACAGCGCCAGGCTCGGCGCATTGTGGCCGAAGATAAAGCCGAGCAGCGTCTTCACGCCGACCTTCGGCGCATGGGCCACGGCCTCGGCCAGCAGGAAGCGGCCAAGGCCCTTGCCGCGCTGGTCCTCGTGCAGATAGATCGAGACCTCGGCCGTGGCGCCATAGGCGGGCCGGCCATAGAAATCCGAAAAGCTCACCCACCCGGCCATGCGGCCTTCGGCATCCTCGCACACCCACAGTGGACGACGCTCTGGCAGATGGGCATCGAACCAGCCCTCGCGGGATGCCACGCTGACCGGCTCGGTATCGGCCGTCACCATGCGCGAGGCCACCGTGCTGTTGTAGATCTCGACGATGCCGGGCAGGTCCTCGCGCGTGGCAATCCGCACGGTAAATCCAGAATGACTCATAAATCCAATAACTTGCGAGGCAAACCTCGCATTTTCCTTGAGTTATATCGTCTGCGTGGGCTTGCCCGATTCGATCGTCTTGCCCAGCAGTTCTTCCACCGCACGCTTGAGCATGCGGCCATTGTCATCGTCCGGCAGATGCACGCCCACGCCGGGCGTCTTCATCGGCGTGCCAGCCGGGGTAATCCACGCCACCACGCCTTGTATCTGGTACTTCTGCGGGCGGTCCAGCAACGACAGCACCAGGAACACCGGCTCCCCCAGCCGGAACGGGCGGTTCGACGGCACGAAGATGCCGCCGCGCGCCAGGAACGGCATGTAGGCCGCGTACAGTCCGGCCTGATCCTTGATCGACAGCGACAACACATTGGGACGCTGTGGAGTCCCGGGAGCCGGACCGGCTCCCGCTGGGGGGGTGGCCGGACGGGCGGGTGCCGGATTCCTCGGCGGTATGCCTGCCGCTGTCAGCGGTGGCGTCGTGGCTGGTGCATTCATCATTGACCCCATGTTGCCCGCTTTGCGCAGGCTATTTATCGTAACTGGCCGGGCATGGAAACCCGTGGCTCGACTTTTACCACGCGCGCACCGCCGTGCCTACGGGCGGCGCGCAGTTTGAGACGCATCGCAAACTTGCGTCTCGTCTAGCGAAAAATCTGCCGGTAATCGAGAAAGACCGACTCCATGACCAGGCGTGCCGCCAGCGGATGATTCTCGCTGCGCCGATGGTTCACCAGCCGCCCGGCAAACCCCTGCAGGCGATGGGCATCGGTTGCGCCGGCGCAACGTCCCAGCGCGGCCTGTTCCTTGGGGAAATAGCGGGCCGGGCCCGTACCCAGCGAGATCGACAGCAAATCGTAGGTCCAGCGTTGCAGCGTGCCCAGTACCATCGGCACCGGCAGTTTCTGGAGTTGCTCGGCAGCAGCCAATGCGTCAAAGGTCGGACCTGCGCCAAGCTGGCTCACCAGCAGGCGCAGCAATGGTTGCTCCTCGGCCTCGGCGGCATGCAGCGCGGTCAGCGGCGCACCGCCGGCCTGCGCCAGTTGCGCCTCCACATCGGCCACGCCCTGGCTGCGCAACCATTCCAGTGCCGCCGCCGCGCTCGGCGGCGCCACGGAGAACTGGCGGCAGCGCGACAGGGTAGTCGGCAGCACGCGGTCGATGCGGTCTGTGACCAGCAGGAAGACCGTCGATGGCGGTGGCTCTTCCAGCGTCTTGAGCAGTGCGTTGGCACCTTCGGTCTGGAGCGCATCGAGCGGATACACCACCACCACGCGCAATCCGGCGCGGTGCGTGCCAACGCCTATTGCCTCGATCAGCTGGCGCACCTGTTCCATGCGGATGATCTTGCTCGGCGCCTTCTTCTTGCTGCTCGATCCGGACTCGGCATCCCCCTCGCCGCCTTCACCGGCCTCCAGCGCCTCGGGCCGAACCACGGTGAAGTCAGGATGGTTGCCCTGGCCGAACCAGTGGCACGCACCACAGTGGTTGCATGGCTGACCGTCGGCGAGCGGCGCTTCGCAAAGCAGGCCCTGCGCAAAATGCAGCGCCAGGTCGCGCTTGCCGATGCCTTGCTGGCCGTGCAGCAGCAGCGCGTGGGGCAGCCGGTCGCGCAAGGCGGTCAGCCGCTGCCAGTCTTCTCGTTGCCAGGGATAAAGCATGCGAATCAATCGGTTAGCGCCATGACGTCATGTATTGTCGGAGAGATGCACACCGACATCACGGCGCGGATATAAGTCATAAAACTCAGAGACTTGCGATGATGTCTTCGAGCGTCACGCGAATCTCGTCGATGGAGCGCGTCGAGTCGATGACCCGGAAGCGCTGCGGTGCCTGGGCGGCCCGTCGCAGGTATTCGTTGCGTGTCCGCTCGAAGAACGCGCGGGACTCCGCCTCGAACTTGTCTGGCTCGCGCGCATTGGCCAGCCGCGCGGCGGCGGTTTCCAGCGGCACGTCGAACAGCAGCGTCAGGTCCGGTTGCAGGCCGCGCTGCACCCAGGCCTCCAGCGCTTCCAGCCGGTCGAGCGCCAGCCCCCTGCCCCCGCCCTGATAGGCAAACGTGGCATCGGTGAAACGATCGGAAATGACCCAGTCCCCGCGTGCGAGGGCCGGGGCAATGACTTCGGCAATATGCTCGCGTCGTGCCGCGAACATCAGCAGCGCCTCGGTTTCGAGGTCCATCTTGCGATGCAGCAGCAACTGGCGCAGATCCTCGCCCAGCGGCGTGCCACCCGGCTCGCGCGTAGTCACGACGTTGCCACGGGCGCGCAGGCGCTCGGCCACCCATTCGATATGGGTGCTCTTGCCCGCGCCGTCGATACCTTCAAACGTGATGAATTTGCCGCCCATGTGATTACGGTTTGCCGCGCTGGTACTTGTCTACCGCGCGGTTGTGTTCGGGAAGTGATGTCGAGAAATGGCTGCTGCCGTCGCCACGCGCCACGAAGTACAGCGCGTCAGACGGCGCCGGCGTGGTAGCCGCGGCCAGCGAGGCCAGGCCCGGCAGCGCGATCGGCGTCGGCGGCAGGCCGGTACGGGTGTACGTATTGTACGGGGTGTCCGTGGTCAGATCCTTCTTGCGGATATTGCCGTCGAAAGTCGGGCCGATGCCGTAGATCACGGTCGGATCGGTCTGCAGCATCATGTTCTTGCGCAGCCGATTCACGAATACCGCCGCAATCATCGGCCGCTCCGACGCCTGCCCGGTTTCCTTCTCGACGATCGACGCCATGATCAGCGCCTCGTACGGCGTCTTGTACGGCAGGTCCGGTGCGCGCGCGTTCCAGGCATCGTTGATGCGCTTCTGCATCGCGCGGTAGGCGTGCTTGTACAACTCGATATCGCTGCTGCCGCGGGCAAAGAGGTAGGTATCGGGGAAGAACAGGCCCTCGGGCGAGGTTTCCGCCGCGCCAATCGCCTTCATCAGGTCGGCGTCCGACATGCCCTGCGTGTCATGCTTCAGCGCCGGGCTGGCATCCACGGCCGCGCGCATCTTGCGGAACTCCCACCCCTCGATCACGGTGACCACGTAGTGCGACACGTCGCCCTTCGCGATTTTCTCGACCACTTCGAACGGCGTCACGCCGGTTTCGAACTGGTAGCCCCCGGCCTTCAGGTCGGTGGCGTGGCCCGTGATCCGGGCCAACAACTGGAACATGCGAGGGTCCATGGTCACGCCGCCGCGCTGTAGTTGGCGGCCGACGCTGGCCACGCCCGAATTGGGCTTGACGATGACTTCTATGGGCGAGGCGGACAGGCCGAGCGGCTGGTTTGCCCACCAGGCAAAGCCACCCGCAAGCGCTGCTGCGGAGACAATCAGCACCCCGACCAGGCGCAGGAACAGGCGTTTCATGTAGTGATTGGAACAATCGAGGGACTATCGGCGGAAAGCATACGGCGCTGGCAAGACGCGCGGCCGGTCGGAATGACGGCAGGCCCATATAATACCGGGAGCCTTGTGGCCTATGTGTCACCACACGTTACAGGCGACGCAGCACTACGCTGCGTATGACCTTGTACGATGGCACTGCCGCCCCCAATTTCACCACCGATCACCGTCTTCCGGGACCGTCTGCATGTCCGCCACTGAATTCCCCTCGCTCGCCGATAGCTTCGCCGCCCTGCCGCACGCCGGTATTGTCACCGCGCCCGCCGGGCTGGGCTTGATCCGCGTGGCCGGCGATGACGCCGCCACCTTCCTGCACAGCCAGTTGACCAACGCGGTGGAAGACCTGCCGGCCGATGCAGCGCGGCTGGCCGGCTACTGCTCGGCCAAGGGCCGGCTGATGGCCAGCTTCCTGGTCTGGCGCGACGCCGAAGGCATCGTGCTGCAACTGTCGGCCGATATCCAGCCGGCCATCCAGAAGCGCCTGTCGATGTTCGTGCTGCGCGCCAAGGCCAAACTGTCCGACCTCTCCGCCACACACCGCGTGCTGGGCGTGGCCGGCGCAGGTGCCGAAGCCGCGCTGAAACAAGCCGGCCTGCCCGCACCGCAAGGGCCGCTGTCCGCTGCGCATGCCGATGGCGTGAGCGTGATCCGCCTGGCCGACGCCGAGGGCGAAGCGCGCTGGCAGATCGTGGCGGAGTCCGCGCGCGCCGAGGCGCTGCAACAGGCGCTGGGCGCGACGCTGGCGCAGGCGGCACCGGCATTCTGGGACTGGCTCGACATCGGCGCCGGCATCCCGCGCATCGCCGCCGCCACGCAGGAGCAGTTCGTGCCGCAGATGATCAACTTCGAGCTGATCGGCGGCGTCAATTTCCGCAAGGGCTGCTATCCCGGCCAGGAAGTGGTGGCGCGCAGCCAGTATCGCGGCACGCTCAAGCGTCGTATGTGGCGTGTGGGCGGCGAAGGTACGGTGCCGGCCGCTGCCACCGAGATTTTCCGTCCCGAAGATCCCTCGCAGCCGTGCGGCATGGTGGTCAATGCCGCCCCGTCACCGCTGGGTGGATGGGAAGGACTCGCCGAGCTGAAGATCGATGCAGCCGTGGCCGGCACGCTGCATCTGGGCGCAGCGGACGGCTCGCCGGTCTCCACGCGTGCGCTGCCGTACGAAGTGCCGCTGCCGAACGAGGCTGAATCCGCCAGTTGAACGACCGGGGAACCAAGACATGAGCGATCATCTCTACGTCTACTTCAAGGTGCCGGAGGACCGCGCCGCCGAGGCGTTGCCGCAGTGGCACCGCTGGATGGAAACGGTGGCCGAGGCCACCGGGATTGGTGGTACGCTCATGCGAAGGCCGGAGACCCGCGCCGGGCTGCAGACGTGGATGGAGAGCTACGCGGACATACCGCCCGCCTTCGATGCCACGCTCGATGGCCTGTGGCGCCAGAGCGGCCTCGCTCACTGGATCAGTGGCGAGCGTATGGCCGAGAAGTTCGTAGACCTGGACGTGCTGTGACGTGGTCACTGCAGTCACTGTAGTGCAGCAAGAGAAGCAAAGGAAGCGACATGTGCCTGATTCTGGTGGCCTGGCAATCGCACCCGGACTATGCCCTGGTGGTGGCCGGCAACCGTGACGAGTTCTATGCCCGCCCCGCGGCGGCCGCGCACTGGTGGCAGGATGCCCCCGAGGTGCTGGCTGGCCGCGACCTGGCCGAGGTGATCGGCGATGCGGGCACCTGGATGGGCGTGGCCAACGCCGCCTCGTCCGAATGGCCCGGCGATTCGCGCGCGCGTTTCGCCGCGCTGACCAACTACCGCGCCCCCTCCGAAAAACGTACCGATGCCCGCTCGCGCGGCGAACTCGTCGCGCATTTCCTGCGCGGCGAGCAGACCCCGGACGAGTACCTCCACGAACTGGCCGGCGCCCATGGCGCCTACAACGGGTTCAACCTGCTGGCCAGCGATTTGCACGACCTCTGGTGGTACAGCAACCGCTCGAAGACACGCCAGCCGCAGAAGCTGAAACCGGGCCTCTACGGATTGTCCAACGCACTGCTCGACACGCCATGGCCCAAGGTCCGCAGCCGCGTCGGCGCGCTGTGCGAAGTCCTGGCCGCCGACCGTGGCCAGTTCGGCTCGGACGCCGAACCCTACCTGCAGATGCTCGCCGACGAGAAACAGGCGCCGGACTGGGAACTACCGAGCACCGGCGTGGCGCCGGAGTGGGAGAAGCTGCTGTCGTCATCGTTCATCCGCTCCCCGCATTACGGCACGCGCGCCAGCACCGTGCTGCGCGTACGGCATGACGGACGATTCGATTATGTCGAGCGGAGTTTCGATGCAGAGGGGAAGACCGGCGAGGTGTCGTATCAGGGCCGGCTGAATGTGACGCGGGATACAGGGACGGTGCCTGCGCCGCGCTAGAACTACACTTGGGGTTCACTCCCCTCTCCCACAAAGTGGGAGAGGGGCTGGGGGAGAGGGCCGGCGGTCCTGCTTGCCGACCTGTCGCAATTTTCACTGCTGACCCTCTCCCCCGACCCCTCTCCCGCTGCGCGGGAGAGGGGAGCGCATAGCAACGGATAGCGGTAAACGGATAGCGGTATCGCGCAAACTCAAGTCACCCCACCTGCTTCCGCATCTCCACATGCGGAATCCCCGCTTCCTCGAACTCCGCCCCAACCTGCTCGAAGCCCACACGCGCATAAAACGGCGCCGCATGCGTCTGCGCGTTGAGGATCAGCTCCGCATAGCCGAGTTCGGCGGCCTTCGCCATCAGTGCGTCCAGAACCCGGGCGCCCATGCCGGTGCCGCGCGCCACCTTGAGCACGGCCATGCGGCCGATGTGTCCGTCCGGTAGCAGGCGGCCCGTAGCGACCGGGGTGCCGTCGGCGGCGAACGCCAGGGCGTGCCAGCTTGGCTCGTCCATGTCATCCCATTCCAGTTCCACCGGTACGCCCTGCTCTTCCACGAAGACGCTGTAGCGGATGGCGCGGGCGCGCTCGCGGGCTTCATCCCATTGGCAGACCAGGACTGGGGCAGTAGTAACGGACATGGATGACTCGTAGCGGAATGTCTGAAGAGAGGCGCAATCATACGCCCGGCAGGTAGCCAATGCGCACGCACAGACTGCGAGCATTGGTGCGATTATCGGCCAGTCAATGCACCGTATCAGGGATAACCCCGCCTACCATCGTAGCGTGAAATTTGTATGATGACCTGACTACCTGATGATGCGATGCCATGTTCCAGAAGATTCCTGCTCGCGCGCTGACTGACAGCGTGGCCGAGCAACTGCTCGACAAGATCCAGGGCGGCACCTTTGCCCGGGGTGCCAAGCTGCCTACCGAGGCCGTGCTGTCCGAAGAGTTCGGCGTCAGCCGCACCGTGATCCGCGAGGCCATTGCCCGGCTTAAGTACGAGGGGTTGGTGGAATCTCGCCAGGGCAGCGGCGTGTTCGTGACCGATCAGGCTGGCATCCGGCCACTGCGCATTGATTACACCGATGTCGATACGCTGGAAGCGGTGCTGCAGATCGTGGAACTGCGCCGTTCGATCGAGGCCGAGGTCGCCGCCCAGGCGGCGCGCCGCCGCAGCGATGCTGCGATGGCCGGCATCGACGCCGCGCTGGCACGCATCGACACCGAAGTGGCCGAAGGCGGCGACGGCGTTGCCGCCGACGTGGCCTTCCACCGTGCCATTGCCGAAGCCACCGGCAACCCGTATTTCCTCAAGACGCTGGCCTTCCTGAGCCAGTACCTGGAAACCGCCACGCGCGTGACCCGTACCAACGAGGCGCGCCGTGCCGATTTCTCGCGTCAGGTGCGCGAGGAACACCAGGCCATTGCCGCCGCCATCCGCGCGGGCGACCCCGATGCCGCACGCAACGCGGCGCAGAACCACATGTACAACGCGGCGCGCCGGCTCTCGCAGTTGGGCGATGACGAAGGCATCGACCTGCCCGTCAGCCCGTCGCACTAGTCATCCATACACATCAGGTTTAGGAGAATTTCGATGTCCAAGAACATTGGCGTCATCGGCTTGGGCGCGATGGGCAATGGCGTGGCGCAGTCGCTGCTGCGCGCAGGCTTCAAGACCCACGCCTACGATCTGCGTGCCGACGTGCTGCAGCGCTTTGCCGATGCCGGCGGCGTGCCGTGCGTGAGCCCGGCCGAGGTGGGCCGACGCTGCGATATCGTGATCACGCTCGTGGTCAACGCGGCGCAGACCGAGGCCGTGCTGTTCGGCGAACAGGGTGCGGTGCCGGCGATGTCCGAGGGCAAGCTCGTGATGGCCTGCGCCACTGTGCCGCCCGGTTTTGCCGAGACGCTGGGCAAGCGGCTGGCCGAAAAGGAACTGCTGATGATCGACGCGCCGGTGTCAGGTGGCGCCGCGCGTGCCGCCAGCGGCGAAATGACGATGATGACGTCGGGGCCCGCCGAAGCCTACGCCAAGGCCGAGGCCGTGCTGGCCGCCATCGCAGGCAAGGTGTACCGCCTGGGCGATGCCCACGGCGCGGGCTCCAAGGTCAAGATCATCAACCAGTTGCTGGCGGGCGTGCATATCGCCGCCGCCGCCGAAGCCATGGCGCTGGGCATGCGCGAGGGCGTGGACCCGGACGCGCTCTACGACGTGATCACGCACAGCGCGGGCAACTCGTGGATGTTCGAGAACCGCGTGCCCCACATCCTGTCGGGCGACTACACGCCGCTGTCGGCGGTGGACATCTTCGTCAAGGACCTGGGCATGGTGCTGGACACCGCCCGCACCAGCAAATTCCCGTTGCCGCTGTCGGCTGCCGCGCACCAGATGTTCATGATGGCGTCCACGGCCGGCCATGGTGGTGAAGACGACTCTGCCGTGATCAAGATTTTCCCGGGCATCGAGTTGCCGAAGGCGAAGGAGTAATCGCATGAGCAATCGTCCCCTCCTTGGCTGCATCGCCGACGATTTCACCGGCGCCACCGACCTCGCCAACACGCTGGTCCGCAACGGCATGCGCACCGTGCAGACCATCGGCGTGCCGGTGGGCACTGTCGAGGCCGATGCCGTGGTCGTGGCGCTGAAATCGCGCACGATTTCCGCCGATGACGCCGTGGCCCAGTCGCTGGCCGCGCTCGAATGGCTGCGCGCCCAAGGCTGCCGCCAGTTCGTGTTCAAGTACTGCTCGACGTTCGACTCCACCGACGCCGGCAATATCGGACCCGTGGCCGAGGCGCTGCTGGGTGCGCTGGGCAGCGATTTCACGATTGCCTGCCCGGCCTTCCCCGAGAACGGCCGCACGATCTTCCGCGGCCATCTGTTCGTGGGCGACGCACTGCTCAACGAATCCGGCATGGAACACCATCCGCTGACGCCGATGACCGATGCTAATCTGGTGCGCGTGCTGCAGCGCCAGAGCCAAGGCAAGGTCGGCCTGCTGCGTCACGACACCGTTGGCAAGGGACCCGAAGCTGTACGCGCCCGCATCGACGCGCTGCGCGCAGATGGCGTGAAGCTCGCAATTGCCGATGCGGTCTCCGATGCCGATCTCTTTGCACTCGGCGAAGGCTGCGCCGCGTTGCCGCTGATCACGGGTGGTTCGGGCATCGCGCTGGGCCTGCCCGAGAACTTCCGTCGCGCCGGGCTGCTGCCGCAACGCGACAACGCCGCCGAGGTGCCGGCCGTCGATGGTCCGGGCGTGGTGCTGGCCGGCAGCGCGTCGCGCGCCACCAATGGACAGGTTGCGCACTGGATCGCGCAGAACCGCCCCGCCCTGCGTATCGATCCGCTACGTCTGGCACGCGGCGAAGCCGTGGCCGACGAGGCGCTGGCCTTTGCTGCATCCCACAACGAACCCGTGCTGATCTACGCCACCGCACAGCCCGAGGAAGTGAAAGCCGTGCAGGCCGAACTGGGCGTGGCGCGTGCCGGTGAACTGGTCGAGCACGCGCTGGCTGCGGTAGCGGCGGGCCTGAAGGCACGCGGCACGCGGCGCTTCGTGGTGGCCGGTGGCGAGACCTCGGGCGCAGTGGTGCAGGCGCTCGGCGTGCAGTCGCTGCGCATCGGCCGCCAGATCGCGCCCGGTGTGCCGGCCACAGTGACGCTGGGCGATGACCCGCTGGCGCTGGCGCTGAAATCCGGCAACTTCGGCGGCGAGAACTTCTTCGACGAAGCGCTTAATGCGCTGGGAGCAGCACGATGAGCCAGGAAAGCGCACTGCGCGAAGAGATCTGCCGCGTCGGCGCGAGCCTGTACCAGCGTGGCTACACGGTGGGCTCGGCAGGCAATATCAGCGCACGGCTCGACGACGGCTGGTTGATCACGCCGACCGACGCCTGCCTTGGCACGCTCGATCCGGCGGCTGTGGCCAAGGTGGCGACCGATGGAAGCTGGGTGTCCGGCGACAAGCCATCGAAGACGCTGACGCTGCATCGCTGCGTGTACGACAACAACCCCGATGCGCATGGCGTGGTCCATACGCACTCCACCAACCTCGTCGCGCTGACGCTGGCCGGTGTCTGGCAGCCGGACGACGTGCTGCCGCCGATCACGCCGTACTACGTGATGAAGGTGGGCCATATCCCGCTGATCCCCTACCACCGCCCCGGCGAC
This sequence comes from Cupriavidus sp. DL-D2, assembly GCF_039710735.1. Taxonomy (NCBI): domain Bacteria; kingdom Pseudomonadati; phylum Pseudomonadota; class Betaproteobacteria; order Burkholderiales; family Burkholderiaceae; genus Cupriavidus; species Cupriavidus sp. DL-D2. Next base: position 21,883 of record NZ_JBDKXK010000088.1, read on the forward strand.
CCCGCCGTGGCCGCCCGTGTGGCGCAGCTTGCCCGCGAGGTGCGCGGCGTGCTGCTGGCGCGCCTGGGCCCGGTGGTGTGGGAGGGCAGCGTGTCCCGCGCGGCCTACGCGCTCGAAGAGCTCGAAGAAACCGCCAAGCTGTGGATGATGCTGCGCGACAAGCCGGCGCCGCTCGATGAGCAGGCGCTGGTGGAGTTGCGGGATACGTTCAAGGTGAAGTGGTGAAGGTGAAATCCCACGCCTAGTTTTGCTCCCCTCTCCCGCTTTGGCGGGAGAGGGGCTGGGGGAGAGGGCAAGCGCCCGGTCTGGCGACATCGAATAACAACGCCCTGCCCTCTCCCCGACCCTCTCCCGCCCTGCGGGAGAGGGAGAACACCGACCGGTTCAAATCCAAGGAGACTTCCAATGACCGCATCCAACCCCGCGGCGGGGACTGCCGACGCTCGGCTAGACGCCGACAACCACGTCGAGAAACGCGCCTACAACAAGGTGTTCTGGCGCATTATGCCGTTCCTGATGCTCTGCTACGTAATCGCCTATCTCGATCGCGTGAACGTGGGCTTTGCCAAGCTGCAGATGGCGCAGGACCTGCAATTCTCGGAGACCGTGTTCGGCCTGGGCGCCGGGCTGTTCTTCATCGGCTATTTCCTGTTCGAGGTGCCCAGCAACCTGCTGATGCACCGCATCGGCGCGCGTATCTGGATTGCGCGGATCATGATCACGTGGGGCATCATCTCGGCGGCGTTCGTGTTCGTGCAGACGCCGACGCAGTTCTACATCATGCGCTTCCTGCTCGGCCTGGCCGAAGCGGGCTTCTACCCGGGCGTGATCCTGTACCTGACGTACTGGTATCCGTCGCACCGCCGCGCCAAGATGATCGCGCTGTTCATGTCGGGCATCCCGGTGGCTGGCATGTTCGGCAACCCGTTGTCGGGCTGGATCATGGACGCGTTCAACGGCACGCACGGCTGGGCCGGCTGGCAGTGGATGTTCTTCATCGAGGCACTGCCTGCGCTGGCCATCGGCATCGTGACCGTGTTCGTACTGCGTGACGGTATCGACAAGGCGCCCTGGCTCGACAACGACGAGAAGCGTGTGCTCAAGCGCAATATCGAGGAAGACGAGCGCGCCGCCAAGGCCGCTGCCGCAACGGCTGGTGGCCGCGACGTGCATTCGCTGGGCGCCGTGTTCAGCGACCGTCGCGTGTGGTGGATGTGCCTGATCTACTTCTGCTTTGTGACCGGCCAGTACGCGCTGACGTTCTGGATGCCGACACTGGTCAAGGCCAGCGGCGTCACCGGCAACCTCAACATCGGTTTGCTGTCCGCGATTCCGTTCCTCTGCGCCATCGTGGTGATGAACATCCTGGGCCACAGTGCCGATGCACGCCGCGAACGTCGCTGGCACCTGATCGTGCCTGCGCTGATGGGCGCCACGGGCTTTGCCATCGCCGCCTCGTTCACCCACAATACGACGGTGGCCATCGCGGCGCTGTCGCTGGCCGCCGCTGGCGTACTGACCTGCGCACCGCTGTTCTGGTCGCTGCCTACCGCCTTCATGAGCGGCATTGCCGCCGCATCGGGCATCGCCGTGGTCAACTCGGTGGGCAACCTGGCCGGATTCGTGTCGCCGTACATGGTGGGTGCACTCAAGGACATGACCCAGAGCACGCAACTGCCGATGTATGTGCTGTCCGCGATCCTGGTGGTGGGTGCCCTGCTGGTCTGGCTGACGCCGGCCAAGATGGTCAATCGCTGATCCCGATCTTCCGATACAAGGAGCCGACATGCCGCGCTTTGCCGCGAACCTCTCGATGATGTACACGGAGCACGACTTCCTGGACCGCTTCGGCGCTGCCGCGAAGGATGGCTTCCAGGCCGTCGAGTACCTGTTCCCGTACGATCATCCCGCCGCCGAGATCCGCAAGCGGCTCGACGACCATGGCCTGACCCAGGCGCTGTTCAACGCGCCGCCCGGAGACTGGGCCGCTGGCGAACGCGGCACGGCCGCCCTGCCGGGCCGCGAGGCCGAGTTCCGCACGGGCTTTGCCAAGGCGCTGGAATACGCCTCGGTGATCGGCAACGACCGCGTCCACGTGATGGCCGGGCTGGTGCCAGCCGATGCGGATCGCGCCCGTTGCCGCGCGGTCTATCTCGAAAACCTGGCCTACGCCGCGGCCTCTGCCGCCGCGCATGGCGTGACCGTGCTGATCGAGCCGATCAACACGCGCGACATGCCGGGCTACTTCCTGAACCTGCAGGGCGATGGCCAGACCATCTGCCAGCAGGTGGGCGCGGCCAACCTCAAGGTGCAGTTCGACTGCTATCACTGCCAGATCATGGAAGGCGATATCGCGAAGAAGCTGCAGCGCGACTTTGCCGGCATCGGCCACATCCAGATTGCGGGCGTGCCCGAGCGGCACGAGCCGAGCCTCGGCGAACTGAACTACCCCTACCTGTTCGACGTGATCGACCAGCTTGGCTACACGGGCTGGATCGGCTGCGAGTACCGGCCCCGCGCCGGCACGTCGGAAGGCCTGGGCTGGTTGAAGCCTTACCTGAATCGATAAGACCTGGATGTTGCGATGAAAGTATTGATTACCGGCGGCGCCGGATTTCTGGGCCTGCAGTTGGCCCGCCTGCTGCTCAAGCGCGGCACGCTGAACCTCGGCGGCAAGGCCGTCACCATCGACCAGCTCACGCTGCTGGACGTGGTGGCGCCGCAGATCGACGATGCGCGCGTGCGCGTGGTCACCGGCGACCTGTCGGATCCGGCCGTGCTGGCGCAAGCCATCGACCGCGAGACTGGTGCGATCTTCCACCTGGCCGCCGTGGTCAGCGGGCAAGCCGAGGCCGATTTCGACCTGGGCATGCGCGTGAACCTGGACGCCTCGCGCGCCCTGCTCGAAACCTGCCGCACGCTGGGCCACGCCCCGCGCGTGGTGTTCACGAGTTCGGTGGCCGTCTATGGCGGCAAGCTGCCGGCCGTAGTGCAGGACGATACCGCATTGAATCCGCAATCGTCGTATGGCGTGCAGAAGGCGATTGGCGAGCTGCTGCTGACGGACTACAGCCGGCGCGGTTTTGTTGATGGCCGCGTGCTGCGGTTGCCGACCATCAGCGTGCGCCCGGGCAAGCCCAATGCGGCGGCGTCGTCGTTCGCCAGTGGCATCATCCGCGAACCGCTGTCGGGCGAGGCAGCGAACTGCCCGGTGGACCCGGCCACGTCACTGTGGCTGCTGTCGCCGCGCGGTGCCATTCAGGCGCTGGTCAACGGCATCGAACTCGACGGCGAACGCTTCGGCAATCGTCGCGTGGTGAATCTGCCAGGCCTGTCGGTGACGGCTGCGCAAATGGTGGAAGCACTGCGCCGCGTGGCGGGTGATGCCGTGGCGGATCGGGTGACGTGGAACCGTGAAGAACGTGTCGAGAAGATCGTCGGGACCTGGCCGGCCGCGTGGGATGTGTCGCGCGCGGTGGCGCTGGGGTTCGAGAGCGATGCGAGCTTTGACGATGTGATTCGGGGGTATGCGGAGGATGTGGGGGTGTCTATCTAGACCCCTTGGTGTTCTCCCCTCTGGTGGTTTGCTCCCCTCTCCCGCTTGCGGGAGAGGGGAGCAAACCAACAGGGGTCGGGGTCTTTCAAGAAGCCGGCACCACCACCTCCCACCCCCCGATCTTCTCCCTCACCTCCCCCGGAATCGGCGCCGATTTCTGCGTTTTCGCATCGGCGCAGACGTACACGATCTCGCCGGTGATCAGGTGCTCGTCCCCCCGGTACATCTCCACGCGGAACAGCATGCTCGATCGGCCTAGCCGCGCCATGCGTCCACGGATCTCCAACTCATCGTCGAAGCGTGCCGAGGCGTGATATTCGAGCGTGGACTTGACCACGAACATGTCTACGCCATGCGCATGCAGCACGTCTTCGGGATAACGGATGCCCACCGCGCGCCAGTACTCGGTCACGCAGATATCGCAATACGTCAGGTAATGGGCGTTGAAGACGATTGATTGTGGATCGACTTCTGACCAGCGCACGCGCAGCGGCACGCTGTGGCGAAAATCCTCTTTGGCCATCGGTTTGGCGCTCCCCATGAAAAACGGGGCGCCCTGTTCTCGTCAGGAGCGCCCCGTGATCGGCTTGGCTTACTGCGGCTTGGCCAGGCCCAGTTTCTCGATGATCGCGCGCTCGCGCTTGACCGTGTCCGCGGCAAACGCGGCGTACTGGCTGGTGCTCATGTAGTACGGCTCCATATCGAACTTGGCAAGCGATTCGCGGTAGTTCGGCATCTCCATGGCTTGCTTGAAGGCGTCATGCAGCTTCTTGACGATGGCCGGGTCGGTGCCCTTGGGCGCCACGAGGCCGAACGGCGAAGTCTGCACGATGCCCATGCCCAGTTCCTTGAGCGTCGGCACGTTCGGGAAACGCGCCGAGCGCTTGTCGCCCCAGGTCGACAGCAGACGCAGCTTGCCGGTCTCCACGTACTGCGCCCAGGCCGGGGTGTCCGCCACGGACATCACGTGGCCGCCCAGCAGAGCCTGCATCGATTCCGAGTTGCCCTTGTACGGAATGTGCGAGAACTGCACGCCCTGGCGCAGTGCCAGGTCTTCCATGGTCAGGTGCAGTGTGGTCATCGAGCCCGGCGAACCGTACGTCAGCTTGCCCGGATTGGCCTTGGCGTAGGCGATGTAATCCTGCATCGTCTTGATCGGCGAATCGGCCGGCACGACCAGGCCGAACGAGTAGCCAGCCAGGTTGATCACATAGCTGAGGTCCTTGACCGGATCCCAGTTGATCTTCTGCGTGTACGGCAGGCGGTAGACCGGCATGGCGACTTGCGCCAGCGTATAGCCATCGGGCGGCGTCGCCTGCATCATCTGCGCGGGCAGCACGCCACCGGCACCCGGCTTGTTCTCGACGATCACGGGCTGGCCCAGGATCTTCGAGGCGTTTTCAGCCAGCACGCGGAACGGAATGTCGGTGGAACCGCCCGCCGTGTAGCCGATCACGAGGCGGATCGGCTTGTTGGGGAACTTGTCCGCCTGGGCGTATGCCGGCACGGCGGCGGTTGCGATCGCGGCGGTGGCGGCGATCAGGCCCATCTGGGCCATGAATTGGCGGCGTTGCATGAGTCTTTGTCTCCTTCTGCTGCAAAAATGCACTGTTGCGACTTCGATCAAACCGATAAAGCGATAAACAGTTGCAGGCCCGCCCCGGTGTTGTTGTGTGGGGTCGGGCGCATGGTTGTGCCGGACTGCGTGGTCGTTAGCTGTCGAACGCCTCCCGCAATGCGGCAACGGCATCGGCATGCGCACCCGCAACAGCGTGAATGAAACGTCCGAGCTTGAAAAAATCGTGAATCATCGTTGGGTAGTCCGCCAGCGTGGCCTTGACCCCCGCTGCATTGAGCTTGGCCGCATAGGCCACGCCCTCGTCGTGCAGCGGATCGTAGCCGGCCACGGCGATCCAGGCCGGGCAGACGCCGCGCACATCGGCACCCTCCCCGCCACCATCGAGCGGCGCAAAGCGCCAGTCGTCGCGGCTCTCGTCGCGGTCGAGGTACTGGCCGAAAAACCACTGGATCATGTCCGCCGTCAGCAGGTAGCCATCGGCCAATGCACGATTCGATGGGGTGTCCTGCCTCGCACTGGTGCCGGGATAGATCAGCAGTTGCAGCACGGGTTCCAGGCCGGTGTTGCGCGCCTCGATGGCGCAGGCTGCCGCGAGCGTGCCACCCGCGCTATCGCCACCGAGTGCGATGCGCGCCGGATCGGCACCCAGCTTGGCTGCTTCGGCAAAGACCCAATGGAGGACGTCGAACGCGTCGTGGGCCGCCGTCGGAAACTTCCAGTCGGGCCCGAGCCGGTAGTCCACCGACAGCACCAGGCAGTCGGCATCGTTGCAGAGCATGCGGCACAGCGGATCGTGCGAATTGATGCTGCCGACCGTGAAGCCGCCACCGTGGAAATACACCAGCAGCGGCAGCGGATCGGCCCAACTGGCTTCGCGCGGCGCATAAAGCCGCACCGGGATGTCGTAGCCGTCGCGCGCGGGAATCGTGAAATTCTCCACGCCATGCACGGCGGCCGGCGGGATATCCAGAATCAGCGCGCTCTTCTCGTAGCCGATCTTCGCGTCAGCGGGCTCCATCGTATGGATGGCCGGGCGTTTGGCGCGCGCGACCAATTCCAGCAACTGCGCGACTTGCGGGTCGAGCGGCTGGTCGGGCAAGCCGGGAACGGACGGAGAGGGCTGAGCGGACATCGGAAGCAATCGAAGTCGGGGCACGCGGGCATGTTAGACCCGAATGCCGACCGGGGGCGCACCAGTACGGCGTTCAAAATGTGAACGACCATTTGTGAACGGTCGTTCGATTTCCATATCATGCCAGCGTTTCCGCTACGCAGCATTACGAAATAACCCTTGGCGAGCCGGTTGCTCCACCTTTTGCGCGATCATCGGCCATGTCATAAGCGGCGTTTGCCGCCTATGCTTGGAACACAATCCCATGACCCAGGAGACACCATGACGGGCGAACACTTGCAGGTTGTGCACGGCGATATCACGCGGATGGAAGTCGATGCCATTGTCAACGCGGCCAACAATGGCTTGCTGGGCGGAGGCGGTGTGGACGGCGCGATCCATGGTGCGGGCGGCCCGTCGATCATGGCGGCGTGCCGTGCGCTGCGCGACAAGCAAGGCGGATGTCCCACCGGGGAGGCGGTGATCACCACGGGTGGCCTGTTGCCGGCACCCTATGTCATTCATGCCGTGGGTCCGGTGTGGCACGGGGGCGGACAGAACGAGGATGCACAACTGGCGAGTGCCTACCGGAGCAGCATCCGGCTGGCCGCCGAACACAACCTGCGCACGGTGGCCTTCCCGAACATCAGCACCGGTGTCTATGGATTCCCGCGCGAGCGGGCCGTGGACATCGCCATTGCTGCGGTCCGGGAGGCACTGGCCAAGGCGCCCACCATCGAACAGGTCACGTTCGTCTGCTTCGACGACGAGAACTTCAAGCTCTACCGCGATCGGCTGCGGTAGAACGGAAGTCTTCGTTCAGGGCAGCGCGCTGCGGATCAGCAGGTTGATCCGCTCGGGCTGCTCATGGATGACCCAGTGCGTGCCTTCGGGAATGCGTTCGAGCCGCATGTCGGGCACGAACGCGTCCAGACCATCCACCAGCGTCTTCGGCAGCGCGCGGTCGTTCTCGCCCCAGATCACCAGTGTTGGCACCCGGACGACGAACATGGCCGGGTCCAGCCGCGAGATATCGGGCGCGGTCTCGCCCTTGGCGGGCGGATGCATCGGCGTGGCGCGGTAATAGTTCACTCCGCCGGTCAGCGAATGCGAGCCGTTGTCGCCGGGTTCGGACCACGCCCCGTGATAGTGCACGCGCGTATCGCCCGAGAACCACGCGGGTAGCGCGCCAGCCTCGCCAGTCAGCATTTTCTCCAGCAATGCAAACTCGTTGGCGGCCAGCGCCTGCTCTGAACCGGGCTTGCGCAGCCAGTTCATATAGGCCGATGCCTGCTGCTGCGCCGGATCAGCCGACAACGCGCGCGCGAACAGATACGGATGTGGCGAATTGATGATGACGAAGCGCTCGATCAGCTCGGGATGCTGCGCCGCAAGATTCCAGCACACCGCGCCGCCCCAGTCATGCGCCACGATTACGCATTTCTCGTAACCCAGCACGCGGATGAACTGCACGAGGTCTTCGACGAGCAGCTTGGGCCGATAGGCCTCAGGCTCGGCCGGCTTGCTCGACAGGTTGAAGCCGCGCAGGTCAGGCGCCACCGCAAAATGTGTCTGACCGAACTCGGCAAGCTGGCGCTCCCAGGCGTACCAGAATTCGGGAAAACCATGCACGAACAGGATCAGCGGCTTGCCCGGCTCGCCTGCGCTACCGTAATGCAGCCGCGTGCCATTGGGCAGGTTGGCGAACTGCAGGTGATGAATCACGGCAGGCGCGGTCATCATGGTCTCCCTCTTCGCTTCCGTCATCGCGGATCTCCCGAAAGGCTATGCAAGAACGTGACCAGGTCAGCCGCGCAGCGCGGCAACCAGGCTGGCGCGAACTTCTGACTTGTCACCGAACGGATCGCCCGGATTGCGCTGGTTGACGATGTCCTCCATGCGCTGGCGAACCGTGGCAAGGGCCTGCGGGTGGGAATAAATATAGAAGCTTTCGTTGCGGATGGCGTCGAACGTGAGCTGCGCCACATCGGCCGCGGAGACCTTGCCCGAACCCACTGCCTTGTCCGACAGCGCTTGCGACACCATCTGCGAACGCGTGGGCGGTGCGTCGTTGGCAAGCCCGGCGGGACGATTGCGGTGCGACTGGCTGATGCCGGTCGGCACGAAGTACGGGCACAGCACCGAGCAGCGCACCTGTTCGGTGACCAGGCTCAGGTCTTGATAAAGCGTTTCCGTCAGCGCTACCACAGCATGCTTCGACACGTTGTACACACCCATCGCCGGTGGGTTCAGCAGTCCGGCCATCGACGCCGTGTTGACGATATGGCCCTGGAACGAGGGGTCCTTCTTCGCGGCCTCCAGCATCAACGGCGTGAAAATCCGCACGCCGTGCACCACGCCATACAGGTTCACGCCGAGCACCCACTCCCAATCTTTCTCTGTGTTCTCCCAGACCAGTCCGCCCGCACCGACGCCAGCATTGTTGAAAACGAGGTTGACCTCGCCAAAGGCTGTCATCGCCGCATCGGCCAGCGCCTGCACCTCGGCAGCCTTCGACACATCGGCACGTAGTCCGATCACCTGCGCGCCCTGGGCCTTGAACTCGGCCACGGTGGCATCGAGCGCGTCTTCCTGAACATCGGCCAGCACAAGCTTCATGCCACGTTGCGCACCGATCTTCGCGAACTCCTTGCCAAACCCCGATGCCCCACCGGTGATCACGGCAACCTTGCCTTCGAACTGGTTCATGGTGTCTCCGTCGATGTGTTTTGTTTTGTGTTTGTTTGCTCCCCTCTCCCGCGCGCGGTGTACAGACCGGAGACATGGGTAAC
>NZ_JBDKXK010000089.1:0-29331 GCF_039710735.1 Cupriavidus sp. DL-D2
AACCTATCGAGGTGTCTGAAAAAACTTGACCAGTACAGAGCAAACCAACAGAGAGGAAATCCCCATGAACAACGAAACACACGACGCCGCGCCGGCCGCGATATCGGTGCGGGCGGCGGAGATTGCCGTGGCGCTGCTGATTGCGATCGGCGCGGTGGTGGTGATGGTGAACAACTACCAGATCGGTGCTGGCTGGGCGCCGGATGGTCCGGAGGCAGGTTACTTTCCGATGCGCATCGGCGCGTTGATCTTTATCGCGTGCCTGGTGGTGCTGTGGCAGGCGCGGCGAATGGATCGCGAGGCAGTGTTCGTCACGGTGCCGCAGTTGAAACAGGTTGCGGTGATTCTGGTGCCGCTCACGGCTTACATCGGGCTGATTGCGTGGCTCGGCATCTACGTGGCGTCGGCCATCTTCATTGCGGGCTTCATGCGCGTGATCGGCAAGTTCGCGTGGTGGCGCGCGGTGCTGACGGGCGTGGCGATCAATGCGGTGCTGTTCTGGGTCTTCGAGCTGCAATTCCGCGTGCCGCTGCCGAAGGGTCCGCTCGAAGCGGCGCTCGGCTTCTAAGGGGCGACCATGGAAGAACTCAATTCGCTGATGGGCGGCTTTGCCGTCGCGATGTCGTGGCACAACGTCGGGCTTATGCTTGTGGGCATCCTGCTCGGCATCGTGGTGGGCGTGCTGCCGGGTCTGGGTGGACCGAATGGCGTGGCCATCCTGCTGCCGCTGACATTCTCGATGGAACCCACATCGGCCGTGATCATGTTGTCGTGCATCTACTGGGGCGCGTTGTTCGGCGGCGCCATCACGTCGATCCTGTTCAATATCCCCGGCGAGGCCTGGTCGGTGGCCACCACATTCGATGGCTATCCCATGGCGCAGCAGGGCGAGGCGGGACGCGCACTGACGTCGGCATTCACGGGATCGTTCCTCGGGGCGCTGGCCGGTGTGTTGCTGATCACGTTCCTGGCGCCGTTGGTGGCGAAATTCGCATTGCGCTTCGGGCCACCGGAATTTTTCGCGGTGTACTTCCTGACGTTCTGCAGCTTCGTCGGCATGGGCAAGGAACCCAAGGCCAAGATCGTCATCGCGATGTGTATCGGCTTTGCGCTGGCGGCGGTGGGCATGGACACGGTATCGGGCACGCTGCGCATGACATTCGGCTCCACCGAAATGCTGCGCGGCTTCGATTTCCTCGTGGTCGTGATCGGCCTGTTCGGTATCAGCGAAATCCTCATGACGATGGAAGAGGGCATCGCGTTTCGTGGCAAGCGCGCCAACATCGATCTCAAGGTGGTGCTCAAGACATGGGCCGAATTGCCGCGCTACTGGATGACGCTGATCCGCTCGTCGATCATCGGCTGCTGGCTCGGCGTGACGCCGGGCGGTGCCACGGCAGCATCGTTCATGGGCTACGGCGTGGCCAAGCGCTTCTCGCGCCAGAAGGACACGTTCGGCAAGGGCAATGTCGAGGGGGTGATCGCACCGGAATGCGCCGCGCATGCGGCGGGCACGAGTGCGCTGCTGCCGATGCTGGCGCTGGGCATCCCAGGTTCCGCCACGGCGGCCGTGCTGCTTGGCGGTCTGATGATCTGGGGTCTGCAGCCGGGGCCGCTGCTGTTCACCGAGCAGAAGACGTTCGTATGGGGCCTGATCGCCAGCATGTACCTGGGCAATATCGCAGGGTTGATCGTGGTGCTCTCTACGGTGCCGTTGTTCGCCGCGATCCTGCGCATCCCGTTTGCGATCATCGCGCCGCTGATCCTGGTGGTCTGTGCGATTGGCGCATTCACTGTGCATAACGCGATGTTCGACGTCTGGCTGATGCTGATCTTCGGCGTGATCGGCTATGTGCTGAAGAAGCTCGACTATCCGCTGGCACCGCTGGTGCTGGCGCTGGTGCTCGGTGATCGCGCCGAGGATGCGTTCCGCCAGACCATGCTGATGTCGCAGGGCGAAATGAATGTGTTCTGGTCGAATGGACTGGTGGGCACGATCATGGCGCTGGCCGTGGTGATCCTGGTATGGCCCGTGCTGGGCGGACTCAGGGAGAAGACGCGGCGGCGAATGGTGTCGGCGCACGAAGGCGCCGGAGAATGACCTGACTGAAAAACGGCCCGCGCAAGCGGGCCGTACTGCTTCTGCCGTACTCCGTGAATCAGCCCACGTAGAAGAAGATGCTGATGAACTGGCAGATGCTCCCGCCGAGTACGAACAGGTGCCAGATGCCGTGGAAGTGCTTCACCTTTTCGTCGAACAGGAAGAAGCCGATACCGGCCGTGTAGACCGCGCCGCCTGCCACAAGCCAATACAGCCCCGCGGGCTGCAACGCCGCCGTCAGCGGCTGGAAGGCAATCACCACCAGCCAACCCATGATCACGTAGATCGACAGCGACAGAATCCGTGTGCGATGGCCGATCCACAGTTCCTGAATGATGCCGATGGCGGCGAGTCCCCAGTTGATGCCGAACAGCGCCCAGCCCCATGGGCCGCGCAACGTGACGAGTGCAAACGGTGTGTAGCTGCCCGCGATCAGCAGGTAGATGGCGCAGTAGTCGAGCCGCCGGAGAACGTCCTTGGCCGGTCCGCGTACGCTGTGATAGACGGTGGAGATGGTGTAGAGCAGGACTAGCGTGGTGCCATAGACCACGGAACTGACCACCTTCCAGGCGTCGTGGTAGAGCGCCGAGTAAGTGACCAGCACCGCCATGCCAGCCGCGGCCAGCACTGCGCCCGCGAGATGGCTATACCCATTGAACCGTTCGCCGCGATACATCCTGATGGCTCCCAAGTTGCGAGGTGAATCAGGCGCTTATTTTGGCATGGATCGCGAAGTTGGGTGATTTTGCCGGCAGATGCAGGGTTATTTCATCATCCGGAAAAGGTTTGGCAGGGGTGCCCTCGCGCACCGGCTCTGGAGTTTCGCTACCGTGGCTGCCGGATGTTCATTCGCAATGCATTCGCATTCAAACGATCGATTCGTATCGCTCCGGTCACATCATTGACATATCAAGCGACGAGACTGCCGGTCTCGCATCGGATATCCCCCCGGGCGAGGGGTGCCCCCCGTCAATCAAGACATTTGGGAAGACAAACGCGGCCGAGAACGCGCCCGGGGCACCTGAACAGTTGTTGCTCGGCCCGTCTTTCGACACCTCGACCTCGACACATGACAACCACAACTCCCGTTCATTCGCGCGTGATCAGGCCGGTGCTGGGTGCCGGCCTGCTGTCCCTGGCCCTGCTGCTGAGCGCCTGCGGCGGCGACGACAACAACAACCCGACGCCTCCGGCCACTGGCGGCGGCAATGGCGGTAACGGCGGCACTACGCCCACGGCCTGCACCACGGCTCACTGCGCGCCCGCGCCCTGAAGGCAAGTGACGGCCCGCCCCGCTGAAAACAGTCAGTCCCAAACAACTATCCATTCCCCGGACCCGGCATGACTTTCAACCCATCCAAGCGCAAGTTCCTGCGCAACACGGTCGGCACGGCTGCTGCCGCCGCCACGCTGGCATCGTTCCCGCCGAGCATCCGCCGCGCGCTGGCCATCGAGGCCAACAACGCCACTGGCACGATCAACGACGTCAAGCACGTGGTGCTGCTGATGCTGGAGAACCGCTCGTTCGACAGCTACTTCGGCACGTTCAAGGGTGTGCGCGGCTATGGCGACCGCTTCGCGATTCCGCTGGCCAACGGTCAGAACGCGTTCTTCCAGACCGACGCCACCAACAACACGCTCACGCCATACCGCCTCGATGCCAAGCTGGGCAACGCGCAGCGCGCCGGCAGCACGCCGCATACGTGGCCCAATGGTCAGGCAGCGTGGGATCATGGCCGCATGAACCGCTGGCCGGTGGCCAAGAACCGGTTGTCGATGTCGTACTACGAGACGGCCGAAGTACCGTTCCAGCGTGCGCTGGCCGATGCGTTCACGCTGTGCGACGCCTACCACTGCTCGATGCACACGGGCACGATCCCGAACCGCCTGTACTACTGGACCGGCACCAACGGCCCGAGTGGCAGCGGTGTCTCCGCCATGGTCAACGAGTTCAATGGCGGCAATGACGTGGGACCGTCCACGGCCGGCTGGGACTGGAAGACGTATGCGGATCGTCTCGTCGATGCCAACGTGAGCTGGAAGGTCTACCAGAGCCTGGCGGACAACTACGGCTGCAATGAGATGATGGGCTTCAAGCACTGGCGCGCAGCCATGGAATCGATGCCGGCGGGACGACGCCCCGTGGCGCTTCCCGCTGTGTCGCCTGCCTACGATCCGGCCATCGACGATGCATTGAGCCCGCTGGCCAAGGGCTTCGGCAACACCATGCCCGATGGGCTGCTGCAAAGCTTCCGCGACGATATCGCCAACGGTACGTTGCCGGAGATTTCGTGGATCATTCCGCCGTCGCTCTACAGCGAGCATCCGGGACCGTCGAGCCCCGCACAAGGCGGCTGGTATGTGCAACAAGTGCTGGACGCACTGACGGCCAACCCCGAGGTCTTCAGCAAGACCGTACTGCTGATCAACTACGACGAGAACGACGGTTTCTTCGATCACCTGCCGCCGCCTTCGGCGCCGTCGCGCAATACCGATGGCTCGCTCGCTGGTGGCAGCACGCTGGCCGATGCCGACATGGCGTTCGAGTACCACAACTATCCGCCGGCCACGACCACCCAGAACGGCCAGGCTCCGATCGACGGCAAGCCGTTCGGCCCGGGCCCGCGCGTGCCGATGTGGATCGTCTCGCCATGGAGCCGTGGCGGCTTCGTCAATTCGCAGACGTTCGATCACACCTCGACGCTGCTGTTCCTGGAGAAGCGCTTCGGCGTGAAGGAGCCGCAGATCGGCGCGTATCGTCGCGCGGTGTGCGGTGACCTGACCTCGGCGTTCAACTTCGTCAATCCGAACGCGCAGGCGTTGCCGACGCTGGCCGGACGCAGCACGAAGGTGACAGTGGACAACCTCGCGATTTCGCAGGCGGCGATGGCCGCGATTCCGGTCCCCACTACGCCGGTCACGCCCGTGCAGCAGACCGGCACGCGTCCTTCGCGCGCACTGCCGTACGAGCTGCACACCACGTCGCGCGCCGATGCCACGGGCAAGACGGTGACGCTGAGCTTCGCCAACGGCGGTGCGGCGGGTGCGGTGTTCCATGTCTACGACAAGCTGCACCTCGATGCCATTCCGCGCCGCTATGTGGTGGAAGCCGGCAAGACCCTGGATGGCGTGTGGAGTGTGGCGGCCGACAACGGCAAGTACGACCTGTGGGTGATCGGACCGAACGGTTATCACCGCGAGTTCATTGGTAACGTCAGCGAGCAGGCCACCGCCGAGATCCAGGTCTGCTACGAGCTGTGCGATCCGCCGCAACTGCAGGTCAAGCTGTTCAACCGTGGCGACAAGCCCTGCACGTTTAGCGCGGCGGCCAAGGCGTATCGCACCGATGGCCCGTGGAGCAAGACCGTGGCGCCGGGCGCCGTGGGCGAACTGGCGTGGCCGCTGGGCGATAGCGGAAACTGGTACGACTTCGAGATCGCCTGCGATATCGCACCGTCGTTCCGTCGCCGCATCGCGGGCCGCATCGAGAACGGCAAGGATTCGATCAGCGATCCGGCCATGGGCGTGGTGGCGTAATCGGACAGGCGAGCCATGCAGTGCGCCGGCGAGTGTGACGTGTACACTTGCCGGCTGGCGTCCGGTCTGGCGATCGGGCGCCATCCCTACACTCCGACACGACCCAATTCACATGAAAACTCTTTCGCTGATGCTTGCCGCCGCGACGCTGGCAGTCTCGGGCATGGCCGTTGCCGCCGAAACGCTGCCTTCGGGCGTGGTCATCGAAACGATCACCAAGGGCACGGGCCCGTCGCCGAAGGCGACTGATTCGGTAAAGGTCCACTATCGTGGCACGCTGACCAATGGCACCGAGTTCGACAGCTCGTACAAGCGCGGCCAGCCGATCTCGTTCCCGCTGAACGGCGTGATTCCCTGCTGGACCGAAGGCGTGCAGAAGATGCAGGTTGGCGGCAAGGCCAAGCTGACCTGCCCGGCATCCACTGCCTACGGCGCACGCGGCGTCCCGGGTACGATCCCGCCGAACTCGACGCTGAATTTTGAGGTGGAGTTGCTGGGGATCGGGAAGTAAGGCTTTCCTCTCCATTGCTTTGACTCCCCTCTCCCGCATCGCGGGAGAGGGGTTGGGGGAGAGGGCCAGAAGTTCTGCTTGCCTACTGTTGGCAATTTGAACCGCCTGCCCTCTCCCCCGCCCCTCTCCCATAGGGAGAGGGGAGCAACCCCTCGGTTCTCGTATATCGCCCCCATGGACTCCCTCTTCCTCATCGTCGCCTTGGGCGCCGCTGTCGCTGGTTTTGTTCAAGGTCTGTCGGGCTTTGCGTTCGGCATGGTGGCGATGTCGTTCTGGGCGTGGGGTGTGGAACCGCATATGGCGGCGGCGATGTCGGTGTTCGGATCGCTAACCGGGCAGTTGCTTGCCGCCTTCACGGTTCGCCGCAAGTTTCACCTCGCCACGGTGCTGCCGTTCCTGCTGGGCGGCCTCGTCGGCATTCCCATCGGCGTGAGCGTGCTGCCGATGCTCGACGTCAACCTGTTCAAGCTCTGCCTCGGCAGCGTGCTCGTGGTGTTTTGTCCGATCATGCTGTTTGCCAGTCGCATGCCGCGTATCCAGCATGGCGGGCGAATTGCGGATGGGGTCGTCGGTGCCATTGGCGGGATCATGGGTGGCATTGGCGGTTTCACCGGCGTCGTGCCCACGCTGTGGTGCACGCTGCGCGGTTTCGACAAGGATCGCCAGCGCGTGGTCATCCAGAACTTCAACCTCGGCGCGCTGATCGTGACGATGGGCGTCTACATCGCTACCGGCCTCGTCACGCGCGACATGCTGCCGATGTTCGCCATCGTGGCGCCCGCCATGTTGATTCCGACCTTGATCGGCGCGCGCGTCTACATCGGCATCAGCGAAGTCACCTTCCGGCGCATCGTGCTGACGCTGCTCAGTGCGTCGGGGGTGGCCATGCTTGTGGCATCGGTGCCGAAACTGATCTGAGATCCGTGCCCGATGCGGCACATCGCGGAAGCCGGGCTTTTGGTCAGCGAAAATCAGGGTTTATACTGATTAGCACATTCCGCCACCGCCCCTGTGGCCGCTTTCGCCCTGCATCGCCCCGCATCATGAACAAGCGTTTTTTCCTCTTCTGCGCCACGTCGTGGACCGCCGCCGCCATCCTGATTCTTGGCAATGGCACGATGTCCATGGATGTCCTGAGCGGCGTCGTGCTGCTGGCCGGGTTCGACCTGCTGCGTCCCTGATCAGCCTGCGAGACGCCCCTTGTTGGTGCTCGGCTTGCTGCACGACACAGCTTTTTTCGAAATCGCACGGTGATGCATGCTGCGCCCCTTCGTCGTCATGGCGATTCGGGGAACTAACGACTAGGCTTGCAGATGGTCCGTACGCTTTTGTCCTGCCAGACTTTGCGTACGTCAAATTCAATCGTTCGCAGGGAGGCTTCCATGAAGGCGTTCACGATGGCATTGGCGGTGGCAGTGTTTGTTCCGGGGCTGGCATTCGCAGCCGGCCCGGCCAACCCCGCCGACCGCTACGACTACAACATGCGCACCACCAACAAGGACGGCTATGTGCCGGATCCGGCGCGCGTGTCGAACAAGGATGGCTATACGCCCGACGCGGCGCGTGCTGGCGACAAGTTCGATCCGTACACGCAGGGCGCGAACAAGAGCACGTCGTCGGCCCTGACCGACACCAAGAGCACGAAGAAGAAGTCGTCGCAGAAGGCGCAGAAGAAGGCGCCGGCAGCGCAGTAAGTTGGCGTAGCGAAGTTGTCCCAGGGGCCGCGAAAGCGGCCCTTGTGCGTTTCAGCGCGTGCGGTCTTCGATACGCGCTTCGATACGCCCGATCAACCCATCGATCCAGCGATGCAGTTGCCCATCCCACATCACCAGCCCCGTACTGCGTGCCAGGATGCGATACACGCTGCGGCGGTCCACCTTGCTCGCGCGCGCCGGGTCCAGCCAAGCGTCGTTCTCTGCCAGTAGCGCCAGCGTTTCGAGCCCGATCAGGATCGGCCACAGGCACGCGAGCCGCAAGCGGATGGCGGTACGGGGCAGGGCGAAGGTGTAGGCCGCGGCTTCGCGGAAGTGATCCAGTGCGATGCGCAGCAGTTCGTTGCGCATGGGCACGGCGCGCGTTGAATTCGCTGCATCTAGCAGAAGTTGTGGTGTCAGGCCATGGCGATCGAGCACTTCGGTGGGCAGGTAGCAGCGGCCGATGCGCAAATCCTTGCCGCAGTCGCGCAGCACGTTCACCAGTTGCAGCGCCTTGCCAAAGCGCACGCCACGGCGCAGCATCGTGTCCACTGGTGCCTGCATGACGCCGGGTGCATGCGCATCGGTCATCGTGGTCCAGAACTCGCCGACGCAACCGGCTACGAGATAGGTATAGCGATCGAGATCGGCCAGGGCCGGCAGCGCGGCCACTTCGCCCGAACGTTCGTCCGGGAACGTGCGCAGATCGAACTCCATGCCTTCAGTGAGCGTGGTAACGATGCCCTGCACGGCGATGCGGTCGCGCTTGGCAAGCTGGGCCAGCACGTCGAGCGCAGGACCGATCGATTCGAGCAGCACTTTCTCGTTGGAGTCGGTCTGTTGTCCGGCCACTTCGACAGCGAGGCGTCGCGCCAGTGCGCCGTTGTCATCGATGCCATTCACACGCTCGCGCAGCGCAAGCAGCAGTTGCAGCCGCTGCGCGGGCGGAATCAGCGAAGTATCGGCGATCGTATCGGCGGCGCGAGCCAACAGGTAGGCAAGGCCGACAGGGTCGCGCATGCCCGCAGGCAGG
Source organism: Cupriavidus sp. DL-D2 (assembly GCF_039710735.1). NCBI lineage: Bacteria > Pseudomonadati > Pseudomonadota > Betaproteobacteria > Burkholderiales > Burkholderiaceae > Cupriavidus > Cupriavidus sp. DL-D2. The sequence continues at coordinate 8,877 of NZ_JBDKXK010000089.1, forward strand.
ATGCGCAGTGTCAGATAGAACGAGCGGGACACTCCCTTGAGTAACGGGCCTAGCAGGAAGGCCCGGTCTGGTGTCGGCATGGCATGGTGATGGCGTCGAGGAACGGCGCATTGTAGCGGGAGGCCGTGCCGCTGGCGTCACTGCATGTCAGGACTTCTCATACGAGAGTTCGGGATACCAGTCGCCGCGTCCTTCGGGGGTGGTGTCGAGCAATGTCCAGAGTGGATCGGGATCGGGTGCGCCGCGCGGGTCCTGTCCGGGGTCCGATATGTCGAAAGAGAACTCCGAACTGTAGAAAAGGCGGATCGTGCCGTCGCGCCGGCTGAACACGTTGTAGGCGGGCATGTCCTCGTCCCTGGGGCTGACGTAGTCACGTGTGAAATCGCCATCCGTGTCGGCGTAGATCGGCAACTGCGTCCAGCCACGTTCCGCCTTGGCTGTCTTGAGGCGCTCGATGGGCGAGCGCGCGATCATGGCAAGCGCCACGCGTTGTTCGATATCGGGCACCTTGCCCTCCCAGCCCGCCATCAGCGATGTACACATCGGGCAGGGCTTCTCGCGTTGCGGCCCGAACATGTAGCTGTAGATCACCAGCGTGTCCTTGTTGCCGAAGAGATCGGCCAGCGTGACCGGTCCGTTTTCCCCTGTGAAACGATAGGTCTTGGTCACTTCGCCGCCCGGCGGCAGTTCCCGGCGCATGACGGCCACGCGCTCGATATGGCGGCGCAGTTCGATTTCCTCTGCCAGCAGCGCGTTGCGCGCCTGGCGATAGGCGGTGGTTTCGTTCGGAAAGTGGATAACGTTACGCGCGGCAAGCTCGGTTGCCGGCACCAAAGTGGACGATTGCGTCATCGTCTGCCCTCCTGAAAAGCGAAAGCGTGGCGTACGCGCCACGCTGGGAAAAACCCGCGCTACCCGCAAAGCCCGGTCCGGCGCGGCTGTCTGACCAGCATAGGCAAAGACGTGTCCACATGCGCACTGCGCTATGTGACAGTCATTCCCATGTCACGCGCGGCGCTGCATAATCTCTAGCATCTGGGCTTCAAGGAATGACCTGATGCGCGTGACGATTCGTACCTCGACGATTCCAGGAACCCTAGACCGTGGCCCATTGCATCGGGCGGCTGTCTACCTCAATACCGAGGATGAAGTTCCACCGCTGATGATCAGCGCCTGGAGTCAACGTGAACCTGAAGTCTTCCTGGCCGCCCAGCGTTGGGCGCGCAGCCACGACTACATGGTTTCGAATCCCCGCAACGGCACTTACTACGGCGGACGCACTGCGCGCTGAAGCATCTGGCGCACCTGGGAGTTTGCCGAAGTGAGACGTTTGCTGTTGTGTTGCCTGGCGCTTGCCGCGTCGGGGCATGCCTTTGCCGATGTGGGCCTGCTGGAACGCCTGGTCGGTGCCTTCTCCCGCGATTCGCTCTGGAAACATGTGCAGGAACGGTGCCTCGTTCCTGCCACGCCTACTCACACCGATTGCGTCATCGTCGATCGCCAGCGCGGCTTCGTGCTGTACAAGGATGCGATTGGAGCCTCCCACTATCTCGTGATTCCTGACCAGCCCGTCGGCGGCGTGGAAGATCCGCGTGTCTGGTCGGACGGCAAAACACACAGTGCGTGGATGTTCGGCTGGCAGGCGCGTGACATCGTCGCCAAGTCGATTGGCAAGCCGTTGCCCGATCCGCTCGTCGGGTTGGCGATCAATGCGCGCGCGTCGCGCAGCCAGGATCAACTTCATATCCATCTCGATTGCATCAGCGACCGCGCGCGCGATTTCCTGACGACGAACAAGATCGGCACGCAATGGTCCGACCTGAGTTTCCAGGGCAAGCCGGTGCGCGCCATGCTGATTCCGTCCGCGCAGCCCACGCTGACTGTTGATCCTTTCGATGTGGTCAGGCAGAGCGCGGGCGGCAAGGAGATTGCAGACCGTGGCGTGTTCGTCGGCTATATCCAGCCAGCGGGCGGTACGGCCGGGTTTGTCGTGGTCGATGAGCCGGTGGACAAGGCGGCAGGTGGCAACGGCCACGCGAGTGATTTCCTGGATCGCGGTTGCAAGCTGGGACGTGCGTTGTCATCGGACGGTTGAACCGGCAGAGGTTTTGCCAGGTGGAATGTGAGGCCGGTGGAATGCCGATCATTGCGCGATGATCGGCTTTTTCTTGCGTGTGACGGGCGCCGCGAGAGCCGACGCCAGCATCTTGCCGCGTAGAATACGTCGCGAGCCTCCTTCGACGTATCCCAATGCATACCCCGGCACCAGAACCGGAATCCAATCCGGCAACGCCCGCGTCTGACCGGCGCCCGCACACTTCCGTTGTTCCCAATCAGACCACCGTCTCGCGCGGCCTTGCGCTGCTGACGTTCGCCTTCATCCTGAGCCAGTTCTATCGCAGTTGCCTGGCGGTTATCGCGCCCGAGATCCAGCATGACTTTGCGTTGTCGCCCGCCGGTTTCGGGGCGATGTCGTCGTGCTTCTTCCTTTCGTTTGCTGTCGCGCAGATTCCGGTAGGCATTGCGTTCGATCGCTATGGCGTGGGGCGTCCCACGGCGTGGCTGTTGGCGATTGGTGCGTTATCGGCAGTTGGCTTCGTGCTTGCTCCCAACTGGGCGGTGGCGATGCTCGCGCAGATGGGTCTCGGTCTGGCCTGTGCGCCCGTGTTCATGGGCCTGCTGCACTACGCCTCCGAAAATCTCGACGAGCGGCAATACATGCGAGTTGTGAGTCGCTCCAACGCGCTGGGCATGGTTGGCGCATTGTGTGCCACGGCCCCGTTGGGATGGATCTCGCAGCACGCGGGATGGCGGCCCGCGCTGGCAGTGTCCGCGTTGTGCATGGTGGGCGCGTGTTACGGCGTGTGGCGTTATGTGCGAGACAGCGGTCACGCGCAGGCGCGGCAGGCGCCGATGGGGGCCATGCTGGCCGAGAGCGGCAAGCTGCTGGCGTACTGGCCGCTCTGGACATTGATTCCGATGTGCGTGGCGATGGCAGCGGGTACGGGTTTCCGTAACGCGTGGAGCGGTCCTTATCTGGCGGATGTGTTCGGCATGCAGGCCGGCGCGCGCGGCGTGGCGCTGACATTGCTGAGCCTGACCGGATTCCTCACCGCATTCCTGCTGCCTGTACTTGTACGCCGCAACACGCTCAAGTCGACCGTAGGCGGATGGGCGTGCTTTGCGATGATGGGCGGTATCGCGCTGACGATCTGGCCCGATGCTGGCGTGGTGTCCGGCGTGGCGATGATGGCGCTGCTGTCCACCATCGGCATGTTGCATCCGCTGGTGATGGCACAGGGTCGAGCGCTGATTCCCGCGCAGGCGCGCGGTCGGGGGCTGGGTGTGCTGAACACGTTCGTGTTTCTCGGCTCGGCGCTGACGTCGTGGGGCTTCGGCCTGATCGCCAACATGGGTCATCAACGCGGCTGGGCGAACCCCGATATCTACGCGGCCATTTTTCTTTCGGCGGTCATCGCCGTGGTGCTGTCGCTGGTGGCCTACTGGTTCAGCCCCACCTCGGCACCGGTTGCGAAGCCCTGACGTCATAGCGAAGCAAGCGCGAAACATCGCACCACAGCGGCGGGTGAGTGGCCTCACTAAAGGGGGCATTCATCCGCCGCAATCATTTCAATATTACAAACAGCTTTCAGTTTGACGTTGTCGCCGCAATTCGCGTTTTCCCTTAGTTTTTGCTCAAGTTTCTTCTACGCCTGACCGTTAGGAATTCCAATGTCTGTCCGTGCGTACATGCATCGCGCGGCTACGCAGGAGGAGCGGCCGTGTGCAATGACCACGGCCTGCCACGAACCAATCAATCAGGTAAGAAGAAATGAAGAATCTTGGTATTGGTGTGCGCCTTGGCATTGGCTTTGGCGTGGTGTTGGTATTGAGCACGCTGATGACGGTGCTGGGCGTCTACAGGCTGCAGGAAGTTGCAGGCCGCACGCACGAGATGATGCAGGAACCACTGGCCAAGGAACGGCTGGTGAGCGACTGGTATCGGCTCATGTATTCGAGCGTGCGTCGCACCACGGCCGTGGCGCGTAGCAGTGACCCCACGCTCGGCGCGTTCTTCGCCAAGGAGACGGCGTATTCGGTGAAGGCGATTGCGGAACTGCGCGACAAGATCGAGCCGACGCTGAAGACCGAGGAAGAAAAGGCCGCGTTCAAGAAGATCCAGGTGGTGCGCAATCCGTACAACGATTCGCGCGACAAGATCACCAAGCTCAAGGCCGAGGGCCTGACGGATGACGCGAACAAGGTGCTCGACAACGAGTTCGTGCCGGCTGGCGATGCGTACCTTGCCGAAATCCAGAAGCTGCTCGATATCCAGCGCACGTCGATCGACCAGACCGCTGGCGAGATCAACCACATCTATGAAAGCGCACGCAACGGCCTGATCCTGCTGGGCGTGATCGCGCTGGCCATCGGCGTGAGCTTTGCCTGGTGGCTGACCATCGGCATCACGCGCCCGCTGCATCGCGCGGTAGGCTTTGCGCGCACCGTGGCCGCTGGCGACCTGACGAGCCGCATCGACGTGGACAGCACGGACGAGACGGGCCAGTTGCTCGAAGCCCTGCGCGAGATGAACGACAACATCCTTGGCATCGTCAAGGAAGTGCGCAACGGCACCGAGGCAATTGCCACGGGTACGAGCCAGATCGCGGCGGGTAACACCGATCTTTCGCAACGCACCGAAGAGCAGGCATCGTCGCTGCAGGAAACTGCGTCGAGCATGGAAGAGTTGACCAGCATCGTGCGGCAGAACGCGGATAGCGCCAAGCAGGCGAGTTCGCTGGCTGTGAACGCATCGGAAGTGGCGACGCAGGGTGGCGACGTGGTGGGCCAGGTCGTGAACACGATGGACGAGATCAACACGTCGTCGCGCAAGGTGGTGGACATCATCTCCGTGATCGAAGGCATCGCGTTCCAGACCAACATCCTGGCGCTGAACGCTGCCGTGGAAGCGGCACGTGCCGGCGAGCAGGGTCGCGGCTTTGCGGTGGTGGCAGGCGAAGTGCGCAGCCTGGCGCAACGTTCGGCTACGGCTGCCAAGGAAATCAAGTCGCTGATCGGGGATTCGGCAGATCGCGTCGAGCGCGGTTCGCAACTGGTGGCGCAGGCCGGAGAGACCATGGAGCAGATCGTGAGCGCGGTGAAGCGCGTGACCGACATCATGGGCGAGATCAGCGCGGCGTCCGCCGAGCAGAGCGCCGGCATCGAGCAGGTGAACCAGGCGGTGACGCAGATGGATACCGTCACGCAGCAGAATGCTGCGCTGGTGGAGCAGGCCGCTGCGGCGGCTGGCTCGCTGGAAGAGCAGGCGCAGCGTCTCAAGGAAGCGGTGGCAACGTTCCGGCTGGCTGCCTGATTGGTTTGAGCAAAAAAACGCCGGCGGACCTGGATCCGCCGGCGTTTTTTATGCGCGTAAAGCGATACTTCGCGAAGCTATTTCGTCCGCGGCGGCACGATCGTGCCACCCGACTGGGCCGCATCCTGTACGTGCTGCATGTGCGGCATCATGTTGCTGTTCAGGTGGAACATCACCCATAGCGATCCCGACAGCGTGATGACCACCAGCGTCAGCGTGAACATCAGCGAGAGCATGTTCCAGCCGCCCTCCGATTTTGCGTTCATGTGCAGGAAGTAGATCATGTGCACCACGATCTGCACCGCGCCAATCAACAGGATCACGATGGCCGTGGTCGACGACTTGTCGAACACGTTGCCCATCACCAGCCAGAACGGCACAGCGGTCAGGAAAACCGACAGCACGAAGCCCGTCAGATAACCGCCCAGCGTGGAATGCGGTCCTTCCTCTTCATGGTCGTGCTCATGGTCGTGGCCGTGCCCGTGGCCATCCAGTGCGTGGTCTTGCGCGCTCATGGCAGTGTTCCCATCAAATAGACAAAGGTGAAGACGCCAATCCAGACAACGTCCAGAAAGTGCCAGAACATAGACAGGCACATCAGGCGGCGGCGGTTGGCCGGAATCAGGCCGTGCTTGCCGACCTGCACCATCAGCACGAACAGCCAGAGCATGCCGAAGGTCACGTGCAGCCCGTGCGTGCCGACCAGCGCGAAGAACGAAGTCAGGAACGCGCTGCGCGTGGGGCCTGCGCCTTCATGGATCAGATGCGCGAACTCATAGAGCTCCAGGAACAGGAACCCGGCGCCGAAGAGCGCCGTGATGGCCAGCCAGATCTGCGTGCCGGCCACGCGCTTCTGCTGCATCTGCAGCATCGCAAAGCCGTACGTGATCGACGACAGCAGCAGGAACGAGGTGTTGAGCGCCACCAGCGGCAAATCGAACAACTCGGCCCCGGTCGGGCCTCCTGCATATTCGCGGCCCAGCACGCCATAGGCGGCGAACAGGCACGCGAAGATCAGGCAGTCGCTCATGAGGTAGATCCAGAACCCCAGCAGCGTGCCGTTCTGCGGATGATGTTCCTCGGTCAGGTAGAACTGGTAGCCGCCAGGCGGCACGTCGTCGGCCGCGGCGGTGCCTGTGGGCACGGGGGCATGTGCCGGCGTGCCGTTCGGGTGCAGGGGGAGCGTCGTATCAACCATGGCCGGTCATCAGTTGTTGAGTGCGCAAGGCTTCCGTCCGCACCACATCGTCGGTCGGAATGTAGTAATCGCGCTTGTAGTTGAAGGTGTGGATGATGGCGGCAATGATGATGGCCGCGAACGACGCGATCACGAGCCACCAGATGTGCCAGATCAGTGCAAAGCCCATCAGCGTGGAGAGTCCCGCCAGGACGATGCCCGCCGCCGTGTTCTTCGGCATGTGGATCGGAATGAACCCTTCGAGCGGACGCTTGTAGCCGAGCTGCTTCATCTGCCACCAGGCGTCGGTGTCATGCACCACCGGGGTGAAGGCGAAGTTGTATTGCGGCGGCGGCGATGAAGTGGACCATTCCAGCGTGCGGCCATCCCACGGATCGCCCGTCACGTCGCGCAGTTCGTCGCGGCGCAGGAAGCTGACCACCAGCTGGATGATGAAGCATGCGATGCCCAGCGCAATCAGGAACGCGCCGAACGCGGCAATCTGGAACCAGATCTGCAGCGAGGGATCGTCGAAATGGTTCATCCGGCGCGTCACGCCGAGCAGGCCCAGCCAGTACAGCGGCATGAAGGCGAAATAGAAGCCCACCAGCCAGAACCAGAACGATGCCTTGCCCCAGGAGGCCACCAGCTTGTAGCCGAAGGCTTTCGGGAACCAGTACGAGATGGCCGCCATCAGGCCGAACAGCACGCCGCCGATGATCACGTTGTGGAAGTGGGCAATCAGGAACAGGCTGTTGTGCAGCGAGAAGTCCGCCGGCGGCACCGCCAGCAGCACGCCCGTCATGCCGCCGATCACGAAGGTGATCATGAAGCCCACCGTCCACAGCATGGGTGGCTCGTAGCGGATCTTGCCGTGGTACATCGTGAACAGCCAGTTGAAGATTTTCGCCCCGGTCGGTATCGAGATGATCATCGTCGTGATGCCGAAGAACGAATTCACGCTGGCACCGGAGCCCATCGTGAAGAAGTGATGCAGCCAGACCAGGTACGACAGCACCGTGATCACCACCGTGGCATACACCATCGACGCGTAGCCGAAGAGGCGCTTGCGCGAGTAGGTGGCGGTGACCTCCGAGAACACGCCAAAGACGGGGAGCACGAGGATGTAGACCTCGGGGTGGCCCCAGATCCAGATCAGGTTCACGTAGAGCATGGCGCTGCCGCCCTGATCCGCCGTGAAGAAGTTGGTGCCGACGTAGCGGTCGAGCGAGAGCAATGCGAGCGCTGCGGTCAGCACCGGGAATGCGGCCACGATCAGCACGTTGGAGCACAGCGCCGTCCACGTGAAGATCGGCATGCGCATCAGCGTCATGCCCGGTGCGCGCATCTTGACGATGGTGACCAGCAGGTTGATACCCGATAGCAGTGTCCCCACCCCCGCTACCTGTAACGCCCATATGTAGTAATCGACCCCCACATCCGGACTGTGCAGGATGCCCGATAGCGGTGGATATGCCAGCCAGCCGGTGCGCGCGAATTCGCCGACGAACAGCGACATCATCACGAGCACCGCGCCGCCGGTGGTCATCCAGAAGCTGAAGTTGTTGAGGAAGGGGAACGCCACGTCACGCGCGCCGATCTGCAGCGGCACCACAAAGTTCATCAGTCCCGTGATCAGCGGCATGGCCACGAAGAAGATCATGATCACGCCGTGTGCCGTGAAGATCTGGTCGTAGTGGTGAGGGGGCAGGTAGCCGAGGTTGTCGCCAAAGGCCACGGCCTGCTGAATACGCATCATCACTGCGTCGGCAAAGCCGCGCAGCAGCATCACGATGCCCAGGATGACGTACATGATGCCGATCTTCTTGTGGTCGATGCTGGTGAACCACTCGCGCCACAGGTAGCCCCAGACGCGGTAGTAGGTCAGCAGCCCTACCAGTGCCACGCCGCCGAGCAGCACGACGGCAAACGTGGCGATCAGGATCGGTTCATGCAGCGGGATGGCCTCCCACGAGAGTCGGCCAAAGATCGGATGAAGCGGACTGGCGAGTGTGGAGTGCTCGGGCATGTTTGTCACCTGGGCCTGTGTTGACCAATTCTGGCCGACGAGTGAGATGAAAAGCGTTGAAAGCCTGGATTACGCCGATTGCCTGGAATGCCGCATGGCAGACCGTCGCCATCGCAACGGTCACTGCAAGGTCAGCGTAACAATCGCCCGCCGTCCACCGCGCCCGGTGCCGCGCCATCCGGCGCGAATGCCGGCGACACAGCCACGGTATTGCTGGCGGTACAGATTTCAGCGGAAGGATCGAACTTGCCGCGGCTGCGGTCCAGCGCCATCGTGTCTGCCATGCAGGTGCCGCCATCCACGCAACGGTTCAGGATCTGCTGGTAGAGCTCGGGGGCCACGCTGGCATAGCGCCGCACCGGCTCGCGTTCGCTGGGCTTGGCCAGCGCCTGGTAGCTTTCTTTCGACAAGGGTGTGCCCGAGGCTTTCACCTGCTGTACCCATTTGTCGAAGTCGCCTTCGGAGAGGCCGTGGAACTTGAACGACATGTGCGAGAAGCCCGCGCCGCTGTAGTTCGATGACAGTCCCTCGTAGACACCGGGCTTGTTGATCACCGCGTGGAGCTTGCTTTCCATGCCGGGCATCGCGTAGACCATGCCGGCCAGGGAGGGGACGAAGAACGCGTTCATGACCGAGGTGGCCGTGAGCTTGAACGCGATGGGCCGGTCCACCGGCGCGGCCAGTTCGTTGACCGTCGCTATGCCTTGTTCGGGATACAGGAACAGCCATTTCCAGTCCATCGCCACCACTTCCACGGTCAGTGGCTTGATGTCGGCGGGGACGGCGCGTTTGTCGTCGAGCCGTGTGATGGGCCGGTAAGGATCGAGCTGGTGGGTGCTCACCCATGTCACGGCACCCAGCGCAATGATGATCAGCAGTGGCGCGGCCCAGATGGCCAGTTCCAGCACGGTGGAGTGGTCCCACTCGGGGTTGTAGGGCGCGTCCTTGGCATTCTCTCGGTAGCGCCATGCGAACAGCAGCGTCAGGCATATCACCGGGACGATGATGAGCAACATCAGCAGCGTGGCGATGATGATCAGGTCGCGGTTGCGCACGGCGAGGTCGCCGGAAGGTGACAGCAGTACCGCGTTGCCACAACCCGCGACGGTCAGGAGCATGGCGATTGCGGCACTTCTAAGAAGCAATCTTTTCGTCACACCAAATGTTGGCACTGCAGCATCGAAGCGTGGCATGGTTCTCGGAAGTGGCGTTTGAATTACGTCGACGGCGGACCGACGTAGCAATCTTTCGATTTCCAATGGCAGTTTAGGCGCTATTCTTGTCAGTGCGGGACTTTAAGTGCAGTACGACATTCCTTCTGCTCTCGATGGAGACTCCACGATGGCCAGTCTGACCCACCAGCATCGCGCGTCGCCGACTGCACCTCCGGCGCCGGGACACCACGAGGTGGCACCTGCCGAAATCGCCACAGGCGTGGTGATTGGGCGTGCTTCCGAGTATTTCGATTTCTTCGTCTACGGCATCGCCTCGGTACTGGTTTTCCCGAAGGTCTACTTTCCGTTTGCCAGTGAGCTGAACGCGCTGCTGTTCAGCTTCGCGATCTTCTCGTTCGCGTTCATCGGCCGCCCGTTCGGCACCGCGCTGTTCATGCGCATCCAGCGCCGGTGGGGGCGGGGTACCAAGCTGACTGCCTCGCTGTTCCTGCTCGGCACCGCCACGGTGGGCATCGCCTTCCTGCCAGCCTATGCGTCGATCGGCAGCGCGGCGATCTACCTGCTGGCGTTCTTCCGCTTCGTGCAGGGCATTGCGTTCGGTGGCTCGTGGGACGGGCTGCCTTCGCTGCTGGCGCTCAATGCCCCGGCGGACAAGCGCGGCTGGTACGCGATGCTGGGGCAACTGGGCGCGCCCACGGGATTCATCATCGCGGGCGGGCTGTTCCTGTTCCTGCATGCGAGCCTGACACCGGCGGAGTTCATCGACTGGGGCTGGCGCTATCCGTTCTTCGTGGCCTTCGCCATCAACGTGGTGGCGCTGTTCGCACGGCTGCGGCTGGTGGTGACCCACGAATACACGCGCCTGCTGGAGGAAGACGAACTGGAGCCGCTGAGCACGTTGCAGATGGTCAACGCGCAGGGCTTCAACATCTTCCTGGGCGCCTTCGCCTCGCTGGCCAGCTATGCGCTGTTCCACCTCGTCACGGTCTTTCCGCTGGGCTGGGTGATCCTGCACAAGACCCAGGACATCTCCGACGTGCTGGCGATCCAGCTGGTGGGCGGCTTCATCGCGATCATCGGCACGATCATCTCCGGCTGGATTGCCGACAAGATTGGCCGGCGCACCACGCTGGCGGTAATGGCCGTGCTGATCGGTATCTTCAGTCTGGCCACGCCGTGGCTGCTGGGTGGCGATTCCACTGCGCAGGACATCTTCATCCTGGTGGGCTTCGGGTTGCTGGGCCTGTCCTATGGGCAATCGGCTGGCGCGGTCACGTCGAACTTCGATCCGAAATTCCGCTACACGGGCGCTGCATTGACCACGGACTTTGGCTGGCTGTTCGGTGCCGCGTTTGCGCCATTGGTCGCGCTGGGGCTGTCGTCGCTGTTCGGCCTGGCGGCGGTGAGCCTCTACCTGCTGTCAGGGGTGTTGGGCACGCTGATTGCGCTGCGCGTGAACCGTGCGCTCGGTACACCGGACGAATGACGCCTGACGTGAAAGCGCCGAAGTGAAAGATCTCGTCCGGGGCATCCTCAAGTTCCAGCGCGAAGCCTATCCGCAGCGCTCCGCGCTGTTCCGCCATCTCGCCACGCAGCAAAACCCGGGCACGCTGTTCATCGCCTGTTCCGACAGCCGCGTGGAACCCGCGCTGCTGACGCAGAGCGAGCCGGGCGATCTCTTCGTGATCCGCAACGCCGGCAACATCGTGCCCGCGTACGCGGTGCAGCCCGGCGGTGTGTCGGCCAGCGTGGAGTTTGCGGTGGCCGGCCTGAAGGTGCGCGACATCGTGATCTGCGGCCACTCGAACTGCGGGGCCATGACGGCGGTGGCGATGGGGCAGGACCTCGACCATATGCCGGCCGTGGCGCGCTGGCTCCAGCATGCTGGCGGTGCGCACAAGATCTGCCTGGCGAAACCGCATGCGTCTGACCGGGAGCGCGTTGACGACATGGTCCGGCAAAACGTGATCGAGCAGCTTGCGCACCTGCGCACGCATCCATCGGTTGCGCAGGCGCTGGAAGAGAAGCGCGTGGACCTGCACGGCTGGGTCTATGACATTGGCACGGGCGGCATCGATGCCTACGACAGCCGCACCGGGAGCTTCGTACCGCTGGTCGAGCATCCCGAGGTCACGGCCACCATTGCACGAGCATGATTGCCTTGCGAACAATCGACGGAAAAGTGCAACAAAGGGTTCATTAACTGGGCGATCTGGCCGTAGTCAGGAATGATGTCATGCATACGGATTGATATGCCGGCCTGAACCCCGAACATGCAACTGCCCCCGATTCCTCCCAACGAAGCCCTGCGCGTGGCGACGCTGCGCTCACTGAACATTCTCGATACGCCGTATGAAGAGCGCTTCGATCGTCTGACGCGCCTCGCCAAAAGACTGTTCGATGTACCGATTGCAGTTGTCAGCCTGATCGATACCAACCGGCAGTTCTTCAAGGCTTGCGAAGGACTCGATGGCAGGGAAGCGCCGCGCGATACGTCGTTCTGCGGCCACGCCATCAACTGCGACGACATCCTGCTGATTACCGATGCCACGCAGGACCCGCGCTTTCATGACAATCCGCTGGTCACGGGCGAACCGAATATCCGCTTCTACGCAGGATGCCCGCTCGCGGCGGCCAATGGCGTGAAGCTTGGCACGCTGTGCCTGGTAGACCGGACGCCGCGCGAGTTTGGCCCCGAAGACCGCGCGTTGCTGCACGACCTGGCACAGATGGCCGAGCAGGAACTGGCAGCGGTGCAACTGGCGACGATGGACGAACTGACATCGTTGTCGAATCGTCGCGGGTTTGCCGTGCTGGGCCAGCATGCCGTGGAACTGTGCCGACGACTGGAGCGGCCCGCGACGCTCGTGTTCTTCGATATGGATGGCTTCAAGCTCATCAACGACCAGCTCGGCCATGCCGAGGGGGACCGCGCGTTGATGGCGTTCGGAGCGGAATTGCGCGCGGCGTTTCGGGAGTCCGATGTGGTGGGGCGGCTTGGTGGCGATGAATTTGCCGCGCTGCTGACCAATACCGATCTGAACGGTTGCACCGACGCGCTGGCACGGTTGCATGCGCAGGTGGCGGCGTGGAATGCGCGCAATCCGGCTGGCTATGCGCTGCGTTACAGCACGGGCGCCATTGCGTTCACGCCGCCGCGCCATGGCAACATCCACGACCTGCTGGCCGAAGCCGATGCGGCGATGTATCGCAACAAGGCCGAGCGCAAGGCGGCGCAGAACCCTCAATAGCGCTGGTTTAGCGCGGACGCGGCACGCTGCGGTCGGGCGCCGCGCGCATGACGCCAGCGGCGATCTCCTGCATCAATGCGTCGATGGCATCGATCTCGGCTTCGCCGAGGGCGGCCGGCATGCGCGTTGCGCCCCAGTCGCCGTAGATCAGCGCGATACAGCGATTGCGCATCTTGACGGGTGCCAGCACCACGGAGCGCGCGTCGGGCAATGCATCGCGATACCAGCGCGGCATGCGGTGCGCCACTTCAGGCTCGAACGTGTCCTCGATCAGCAGGGGCCGCGACGACAGGCCCGCGAAGTGGAAGACGTCGGGGACGAATCCTTCCTCGAACGACAGCGCCGGCAATGCCTCGCGCATGCCTTCGCCAAAGCCCAGCCGCGCGTGGAAACGCCGCGTCGCCGGGTTCAGCATCATCAGGAAGCAGCGCGAAAAATCCAGCGCGCGCATGCTGGTCTCCAGCACCATCGGCGCCAGTTGAGACACCGACAGGCCCGCACCTTCGCGGCGTACCTCGGCCAGACCTTGCTGCAGCCGCTCCAGCACGTGCACTGGCTGCGCACCATGCGGCGACACGCCATCGACAGGCGTGACCGTTTCCGCTTCGGTGATCGAGGTATTGAGCGTATCGGCCTGACTGACGGCCACGCCGACATCGCCGGGATTGAGGCCCAGCATCTTGGCGTGCGACATCAGCAGCGCCTCGACCGATTCCTGGGTGCCTTCGCGCACCATGGTCACCGCCGCTTCGGAGGAAACATGGGCGATGGCGGCAAGCCAGTCCGAATGCGTTTCGATGCGGGTGTCCGAGGAGATCGTGCGAGGTTTCATCGCATGGGCGATCAGCCCCGGCAGGCGCCATTTCGCGGCAGCGGCCTCGGCGATTTCCTCCAGCGAGACGCCAAGCACCTCCAGCGTGGCCTCGTTCTCCGTCATCGGATGCGCGGCGCACATGGCCTCCACGCGCTCCCATTCGTCGGGGAAGTAGAAGACCAGCAGCAGCCGGCTCATGTGGTACATCAACGTGCAGACGACGGCTTCCTCGCCCTCGTTGATGCCGCGTGCCTGGCTCAGTGCGCGCGTGATCTCGCCCGCCACCAGCACGCGTTGCAGCGCCTTGGCGGCCTGCGGGCGCTTGGGTGCCACGCCGTGGAAGTAATCGAGCAACTGGATGCCGAGCGTGAGGTGGCTGATTGCCTCCACGCCCAGGACCAGGATCGCGCGCGAGACCGTGGTGACCTCGCCGCCGAAAGAGCGGTACATGGCCGAGTTGGCCAGCCGGATCACCTTCTGCGACAGGCTGAAATCGGAGAGCACGCTCGTGGCCATCTCGCCTACGCTGAGATCGGCATTGAGCGTCTTGAAGATGTTGTCGACACAGTACTGCAGCGTGGGGAAGTCTCCCTGCTGCGCCATCCGTGCCCACAAGGTCTCGAAGAAGGCTGTCTTGGATGACATCAGGCAGCCACCCGTTGCGTGAAGACTTCACCCTGGCCCATGACGAGCGTGCCGTCGAGCACCGAGTTCTCGAAATCGGCCGGACTCAGGGCGCGCGCATAGCGCCAGCCCTGTACGAGATCGCAGCCCTGCGCCGCGAGCAGATCGCCTTGCGCCTCGGTCTCCACGCCCTCGGCGATGGCCACCAGGCCCAGCTCGCGCGCCAGCGACAGCACCGCGGAGACAATGGTCCGCGCGTGCGGGGAATCGATCATGTCCGCCACGAAACTGCGGTCCACCTTGAGTGCAGACAGCGGGAAGCGGCGCAGATAGGACAGGCTCGAATAGCCGGTGCCGAAATCGTCCACGGCAAAGCGGATGCCGAGCGCGCGCAGCGACAGCAGCAATTGCTCGGCCGCCTTCGGGTCGGTCATCAGCACGCTTTCCGTGATTTCCAGCACCAGACGGTCCGCGCCGATACCGGCGTCCTGGATGGCGGCGCGCACGCTGTCGAAGAAGTTCGGATGCAGGAACTGCACGGCCGATACGTTCACCGACATATGGCCCACGTGGATGCCCTGTGCATCCCAGGCCGCCAGTTGCGCGCAGGCGCAGCGCAGCGCCCAGGCGCCCAGATGCTTGATCAGGCCATTCTTCTCGGCCACGGGAATGAAGATGTCCGGGCGAATGGCTTCACCGGCATGCTCCCAGCGCATCAGCGCCTCCACCGCGCAGATCTTGCCGGAGTCCGGCCAGACGATGGGCTGGTAGTGCAGCAGGAATTCGCCGTTCTGCACGGCCTCGAACATGCTTTGCTCGATGCGGAACTGCTCGTCGAGCCGGCGATCGAGTTCGGACGTATAGACGCAGTAGCGGTTCTTGCCCAGCGCCTTGGCCTCGTACATCGCCAGGTCCGCGCGGCGCAGCCATTGCGATTCGCTCTGCGGCGCGCCGGCCGAATAGGCCAGCCCAATGCTGGTGGTGATGCGCACATGGCAGCCGCCCAGCAGGAAAGGCTGGCGGCAGACGTGGATCACGCGCTCCAGAATCCGCACGGCGTCGGCCTCGGAAGCCAGGCCATCGAGCAGCAGCACGAACTCGTCGCCGCCCAGGCGCGCCACGCTGTGCCGCGTGCGCACGGTGTCCTGCAGTCGGGCGCCCACTTCCTTGAGCAGCGCGTCACCGAACTCGTGGCCGAGCGAATCATTGATGTTCTTGAACCCGTCCAGGTCCATCAGCGCCAGCGCAAAGCCCTGGCCTGCCGCGTTGCCGGGCTGGGCAAGGCGTTGCCCGGACGTGTATTCCTCGATCCGCTTGCGAATATAGGCGCGGTTGCCCACGCCGGTCAGCGGATCCAGGAAGGCACGCTCGGTCAGTTCGCGCTGGGATTCCACCCAGTCGGTAATGTCGTGGCCGAAGAGCAGCAGGGTGCGGGCGCCATTGGACGCGGTGTGCTGGCTGACCCGGAGGTCGATCCAGTCCGGGCCGCCAATGCCGCCGGCCATGCGCACGCGCTCGCGGCGCGCGGCGCCATCGTGGGCGCAGCCATTCAGCATCTGGGCCACGCGTTCGCGGGATTCCAGCGCAACGAGGTCGAGCAACGACGCACCGCGCAGATAGTCGAGCGGGTACACCAGCAGATCGGCTGTGGTCTCGGTGGCTTCGAGAATCCGGCCCTGGGCGTCCACCCACATGGCCAGCGCGCCGGATGCTTCCAGCAACGCCCAGGCCTCGCCCCCGGCAGGGGTGGCACCGTGCGCACGGCGGTCGGCCGGCTCGGGTGCCAGGGCTACATCGTATGCAAGCGCGGTCATGTACTTTTTATGCCCGAAGTCCGGTGGACGCAGGATGGATATCGGATGGAATTGTCTGAAACTGAAATGCCGCCGCCTGTTTGACCCAAAACCAGTCCATGGCAAATGCATGCCCGGATCATGACCACTGGCTTTGACAGGCGGTGTGGCGCAACAGCGCCGATTCTAATACGAGGTTGCATACGCCTGTAGGCCGCGCTGCGTAACGGATTGCGGGAATCGGCGCCGCTACAACAGGCGGCTTGTCCGGCACACGCCATCCATGCACCGGGATTGACACGATGTAGTGAAATCCGTGACACTCGCTGCCATGACCTGTCTCGGCCTGCAATCCAACGCCATCGCCATCGCGATTATTCGCACCATTCCAAGAATGGTGGGTTAGCGCGCGTCCGAAACAGACAAACAAACCCGCCCAACGAGGCGGGTTTTTTGTTGCCGCCTCCTGGGTTCCACGCTTTCAGCCAGGAGTGCCGTATGCCATCGACCGCCCACGTTTCGACCGTCTCCCCGTTCTTGCATTCTGTGCCGGTTGCCGCCGATATCGGCGCGATCGATGCCGATGACTACCTGCGGCGCATCCTGACCGCCCGGGTCTACGACGTGGCGCGCGAGACGGTGCTGGAACAGGCATCGAGCCTCTCGGCCCGGCTCGGTCACCGCGTCTGGCTCAAGCGCGAGGATCACCAGCCCGTTTTCTCCTTCAAGGTACGCGGTGCCTACAACAAGATGGTCAACCTGCCCGCCGATGCATTGGCGCGCGGCGTGATCACGGCGTCGGCCGGCAACCACGCGCAGGGCGTGGCACTGTCCGCCGCGCGGCTGGGCGTGCGCGCCATCATCGTGGTGCCGCAGACCGCGCCACAGGTCAAGGTGGATGCCGTACGCGCCCACGGGGGCGACATGGTGGAAGTGGTGCTGGCCGGTGAGTCGTATTCCGATGCCTACGACCACGCCATGGTCTTGCAGCGAGAGCATGCGCTCACGTTCATCCCGGCGTTCGATGATCCCGACGTGATTGCCGGGCAGGGCACGGTAGGCATGGAGATCCTGCGCCAGCATCGCGGCGCACTGGACGCCGTGTTTGTGCCGATTGGCGGCGGCAGCCTGGCGGCGGGCGTGGCGTCCTATATCAAGGCGGTGCGGCCCGAGGTGCGCGTGATCGGCGTGCAAACCGAGGACTCCTGCGCCATGGCCCGCTCGCTGGTAGCCGGCGAGCGGGTGACGCTGGAAACGGTGGGGCTGTTCTCGGATGGCACGGCGGTCAAGCGCGTAGGGGAAGAGACCTTCCGGCTATGTCGGCATCTGCTGGATGGCGTGCTGACCGTGGATACCGACGCCCTGTGCGCGGCGATCAAGGACGTGTTCCAGGACACCCGCAGCCTGGTGGAACCGGCCGGCGCACTGGCCGTAGCGGGGTTGAAACAGTATGCGGAAGGGTTGCCCGAGGGATCGGCGCAATCGCTGGTGGCGATCACGTCGGGGGCGAACATGAACTTCGACCGGTTGCGGATCGTGGCGGAGCGGGCGGAGGGAGCGCGGTAAATTGCTACGGGTTTTCTCCCCTCTCCCACTGCGTGGGAGAGGGGAGTCAAACCGTCAAACCGTCAGACCTTGCTTGCCACAAAATCCTCGGCATCCACATCGTAGTTCGCCGGTTCCCAGCGGATCGCCAGCAGCGCCAGCAACCCCAGCAGCGGGGCCAGCGCGATCACCCAGAACACCTTGGTCGCCAGCGTGGCGGCCAGCACCGGGAACAGGAACAGCGATGCCGTGGAACTGGCGCGCATCAGCGTCTGGTTGAAGCCCACGCCCACGCCGCGCAGCGAGGTGGGGT
The DNA here is from genome assembly GCF_039710735.1 of Cupriavidus sp. DL-D2. Taxonomy (NCBI): domain Bacteria; kingdom Pseudomonadati; phylum Pseudomonadota; class Betaproteobacteria; order Burkholderiales; family Burkholderiaceae; genus Cupriavidus; species Cupriavidus sp. DL-D2. Next base: position 26,972 of record NZ_JBDKXK010000089.1, read on the forward strand.
AGCTCAGCGACGCGTATGTCATGGTATGCGCGCCGGGACCGAAGCCCTGGCCCAGCAGGAAGACCGCCAGGAACGAGATGGCGAGGGCGATCTGCGCCGTGCCGGCCGGCTTGCCGATCAGCGCCAGGCCGACCAGTGCGGCCAGCTGGAAGGCGTAGCCGGTCACGGTCAGCTTCCACGCGCCGGTCTTCGGCACAAGGTACACGCCGATCAGGCCGCCGACGAACGCGAACAGCAGGTTCAGCGCCAGCGAGATCAGGATCGTGTTCAGCATCGTCTGCGCCAGGAAGCTGGCGATGATGACGGGCAGGCCGAACGCCACTGCGTTATAGGCGAACGACGAGGCAATCGACATGATCGTGGCCAGCGTGGTCCGGCGCGCGTACACGCCCTTGAGCAGCAGGCCGTAGTTGCGCCACGAGGCCGGACGCTTGGGCGGCTCCACTACCGCGTCGGGCGCCACGGTGGCGTCGATGCCGTAGGACTTCCGCAGGATCTTGGCCGCGCCTTCGAGGTCGCCCTGGTTGGCGGCCCAGATCGGGGATTCGCTCATGTAGCGGCTGCGCACGGCGATGATGATCAGCGCGGGCACCGCACCGAAGCCGAGGATGATGCGCCACAGCAGACCGCTATGCGATTCCGGCAGGATCGAGTAGCAGCCGAGCACGAGCAGGTACGAGACGCAGATCGCCGCGTACCAGGTGGGGCACCACATGGCCACGCGCGCGGCCTTGTTGCCGTGTCCCTTCAGTTTCGAGAATTCCGCGAGGAACGCCATGGCCACCGGCAGGTCGATGCCGACGCCCAGACCCATCACAAAGCGCGCACCGGCCAGCACGTACTCGTTCGGTGCCAGCGCACAGGCGATGGCGGCAAAGACGAAGCAGAGCATGTCGGCCATGAACACGCGGTAGCGGCCGATGCGGTCGGTCAGGTAGCCGCCCAGGAACGCACCGACGATGGCGCCGAACGTGATGGCCGATGCCACCATGCCCGTGCCGGCCGGCGTGAGGTTGAATTCGCGGGTGACGTCTTTAAGGCCAAAGGCCAGCGCGCCGAGGTCGTAGGCATCCAGGAAGATGCCGCCGAGCGCGATGGCTACGACGATGCGCGCGTTGCTGACGGCCGCGCCGCCATCGTTGACGAGGCGGGTCACATCGGCGGCGGAACGGATGACGGCCTTCGATGGGGCCGCCGGGCTGGCCGCCGCCGTACTGGCGGGCGACAGGGCGAGATCGACTGACATGGTTTTGTAGTTTTGAGGGCTGGAATGGAATCGGAACGTTTCAGCGAAAGCCTCCCCAGCACTCCACCTATCTCGCCCCGACCAGCGGCGAATCGTACGACAACCCCTTGTTCAGACCAAATGCATTGTTGTTATATCTTTAGAACTGCACACATAGCGGGGTCATGGTGGAGCGACGATTGCAGGCAAGTTGAAAGGTTGCCCTTGCGAACGTGATGTACGATGACCGCCAGCTTTTTCACCGACAGGAGACATCGGGCATGACAACGCATAACAAGGTGGCACTGGTCACGGGCGCCGCCCGTGGTATTGGCAAGGCCGTGGCGCAGGCCATGCTGGCGGATGGTTATCAGGTGGTATTGGCGGGCCGCACCGCCGAAACGCTGCAGGCGCTGGCCGACGAGGCCAATGCTGCCGGGCAGACTGCGCTGGCCGTGCAATGCGATGTCAGCGACCCCGCTTCGGTGGATGCGCTCTACGCGAAGGTCCGCGAGCGCTTTGGCCGGCTCGATGTGCTGTTCAACAACGCCGGTGTCAATGCCCCGGCCTTACCCATCGACGAACTCTCGGTCGAACAATGGAAGGCTGTGCTCGATGTGAACCTGACCGGCGCCTTCCTGTGCGCACGTGGCGCGTTCGCGCTGATGCGTGCGCAAGACCCGCAGGGCGGCCGCATCATTAACAACGGCTCGATTTCTGCGCACGCTCCCCGGCCCAACACGGTGCCCTACACGGCGACCAAGCACGCGATCACGGGGCTGACGAAGAGTCTTTCGCTGGACGGACGCGCCTACGACATTGCCTGCGGCCAGATCGACATCGGCAACGCCGGCACCGACATGGCCAACCGCATGGCGCGTGGTGTGCCGCAGGCCAATGGCGAAATCCGCCCGGAACCGCTGATGGATGTGGCGCACATCGCCAGTTCGGTGCTGCACATGGCCAACCTGCCGCTGGCAACCAATGTGCAATTCATGACGGTGATGGCGACCAAGATGCCGTTTGTGGGGCGGGGGTAGTGGTTCGGTGTGCTCCCCTCTCCCGCTTGCGGGAGAGGGGCGGGGGAGAGGGCCAGCGGTTCAACTTGCGAAAAGTCGGCAAGCAGAACTTCCAG
>NZ_JBDKXK010000009.1:0-23997 GCF_039710735.1 Cupriavidus sp. DL-D2
GGCGCTGGAAACTCAGTTCAGCAGTTCGAGCAGGGATTCAATCTCGCTGGCGCAGGCGCGGGCAGCGATGGATTCGATGCGGCGATACAGGTCGATAACCGCTTCACCTTCCTTTGTGAGGACGGTGCCACCCCGCGCTTCGCCGCCATGTTCGGAGACAACAGCCGGACTCCGCATCGCAGCGTTCAAATCCTGCACCAGCAGCCAGGCACGCCGATAAGACATCTGCATGCTGCGCGCTGCAGCGGAAATGGACCCATGATCCCGAATAGCTTCAAGCAGCGAGATCTTGCCGGGGCCGATGGCGATGACGTCCGCAACGGTCACCCGCATGCGAAACCTGACCTGGGCCTGGTTTTTGGTTTCCGGTTTTTTTGCCATGGCGGGCAGTCTACTGCATCCCATCCCGTGGGAGTGCGCTGTGCTGCTTCAGTGGCATCGATCGTGTCATGCTCCGCCGTTATATCCAGTGGTATATTTCGGGAACCGCGCTGACCCGGATACCTATCGCCATGAAGTTCCGCTTCGAATTGTCACCGTCCATCGATCTCGCTGAAGGCCCGCAGCCGGCTGGCAATGTGTTCAGCCTGCTGGGCGCCATTCGCGAAACCGGCTCGTTGCAGCAGGCTGCGCTGCGCGTGGGGCTTTCCTATCGCTACGCATGGGGCTCGATCCGCCACTGGGAGAGCCTGTTCGATCGCAGCATCGTCACGATGCAGCGGGGCAAGGGCGCCGAACTGACGCGCTTCGGCGAGAGCCTGCTGGTGGCGGAGAACCGGGTCCGGGAAGTTGTCGAGCCGGTCATCGAATCGGCAGCGGCGGAATTCCACCGGTATCTGGGCGATTCCCTGACGTCGCGCACGCAGGTGCGTTTCTCCGGCAGGCCAGATGCGGCGATCGACGTCATGAAGGATTCGCTTGCGATTGGCGAGGCCGATATGTCGCTCGATACCGTGTTCTGCGGTGCCGTGGATGGATTGATCTGCCTGCACGAACGTCAGGCGGAACTGGCGGGTTTCCACGTGTCGCCGGTCCATCAACCGGGCACGCGGCTTCATGCTGCGTTCAAGCCCTGGCTCAAACCGTCGGACGTGCGACTCGTGCGCGTGGCATGGCGCGATCAGGGACTCATGATGGCGCCGCGACTCGCCAGATCGGTAAAAAGCGTGGCGGACCTGGCCTCGCCCGACATCCGCTTTATCAATCGTGAACGTGGTTCCTCCACGCGCGCACTGTTCGACCAGGTGGTGACATCGGGTGGCGTCCATGCCGAGCGGATCGCCGGCTACGAGCGCTATGCCTTTGGCAATCGAATGGTGGGAGAGGCCGTGCAGCACGGAGAGGCCGATGTAGGCTTCGGCCTCCGGTCCACCGCCGAGACGCTCGGCCTGCACTACGTGCCGTTGACGCGCGAAGCGTATTACCTGGCCCTGCGCAACAGCGACCGCGACGCAGCATGGGTCACGGCGCTGCTCGATATGCTCCGGTCAGAACAGGTGGCGGGCCAGATCAGCGCCATTCCGGGCTATCAGCCGGAGCCTTCGCTGCGGCTGATGCCCGTGCATGAAGCCTTGCCCTGGTGACAGAGAGCCGGGCACGGGCGCAGGTCGCGCCGTTCGCAGACGCGGTGATCGAAGAATTTGTAGACTCAGCCCTTCGGTCTTGGAAACTGCAACTCGAACTCCGTGAACTCGTGTTCGACGGAGCGGCATGAGATCGACGCATTCCAGCTACGCAGCACGTCGCGGCAGAACGCCAGCCCGATGCCGGTTCCCCGGTGCGCCGGGTACGAGAAAAATGGCTGGAACATCTTGGCCAGGACGTGCGGCGGCATGCCCGTGGCGGTGTCGCGGAATATCACGCGGATGCCGGTGGGTGTGCCTTCGCAGCGGATGCGGATGTCGCCCTTGCCGGCCCGGCGAATGGCCTCCAGTGCGTTTTTTGTCAGGTTGGTGATGACGAGTGCGAACAGTTGCGCGTTGCCCATCACCAGCATGGGCTCGCATGTTTCAATCGTCACGATGTGCTGATGCTCGGGTTCGAATGGAAAGCGCTCGATGCTCTCGCGGACCGCGCTGCCGATATCGAACAGTTCCTGTCGCGCTGATCTGGGGTCCTTCGAATTGGCCACTAGTAGCTCGATGCTGCTATTCACATGGGCGATGTCGGCTTGCAATCGCGCCACTGCCTGCAGCAATGCCTCGCGCTGGGGGGCGCCGGCGTCCAGCGCGGCAGGCAGGCGGTTGCGTAGCGCGGTGGCCGTCATGCCGAGGCTGGTCAGCGGTGTGCGCAGTTCATGCGCCACGGTGGCCAGCGCCACGGCCATCCCGCGACGCTTCTGTTCCATCAGAAGCTGACGGTCGAGCTTGATGACCACCAGCACGGCAATCACGAAGGCGATGATCGGGATCTGCAGCAGCAAGGATGCCCAGGGTATGCCGGCCATGGAGTGGCCCGCGAGGACGAACATCGCAAATGCACCCGCAGCGCCTGCAATCAGGGCGATGGTCGCAAACGCCGCACTGAAGTGGTACAGCACCACCACGGCGATGATGACGGATTCCGCCCAGACCAGCGAGCCGTGATTCTCCAGGTAGAAAAAGATAAAGGCGAACGGCATCCCGACCGTTATTGCAAACAGGGCATACGCAGGCAGCCACCGTTTGTGCGAGAGCGCAGAGGCGAAGAGCAGCGGCACGAACAGTGCCGTGCAGATCAGCCTCAGCCAGATGTTCTCGTACGGTTGCGGAAAGACATAGGACCAGATGACGAAGTACAGCGGATGGCCGAGCACACCCAGCGCACCCACCATCTGGATGCGCCGCAGCCGCATGACGCTCTCTTCGTCGAGCAGTGTGGTGCGCGACGCCGACTCGAACACAGCCCGCCATAACTTCATGGCAGGCCGTGTCTGCGGTGCGTCGCCGCTTGCTTGCTCTTGCGTGGCTTCCATCTCCAGCGTTGTCTCCTGGATCCTAGAGGGTTCGGGCGCTTTCGTTCAATGTTGTTGCTCGTCTTTCCCGCGGCTCGCCGGCTGCGTGTTGCGGGGAACGCGGTGCGCGCGGCGCGTGGACGACCATTCTGCCAGCCTGACCTCGTCCCGGATCTCCGCAAGCACACTGATCAACCGGTCGATATCCGAAGCGGCTAGTTTCGCATGCAGAGTAAGGCGCATCAATGCCCTATTCTTGGGGGTGGCCGGCGAGCAGAATACCGCGCCGAAAATGCCGCGTCGCTGCAAGGCATCGCGCAGCACCATGACCTGTGGCTCGGTGCCCGCCTCCAGCCCGATGATCTGCTCGGACCCGTCACTGATGTTGTAGCCTAGTTCGGCAATCGCGGTACGCGTATGGCGCGTGATCGCATGCAGGTCGGCGCGCCGGTCGTCCGCTGCCGCAATGAAATCCGTTGCGGCATCGAACCATGCAATCTCATGCCGCAACAGGCCAGAACTGAAAATGGCCGGTCGCGCCTCCACGGCAAAAAAATCCTTGAACGCCGTGGAACAGGTCACGAATCCGGCCCGACCGGCAAACGCCTTGGCCAGTGACGCCGTCCTGAAATGCACGCGCTCCGAGAGTCCGAGTTCGGGCACCAGTCCGCCGCCGGAGGGCCCGTGCGTACCCAGCGCGTGGGACTCGTCCACCACCAGTACCGATCCCGAACGCTCCGCGACCTCGACAAAATCCCGGATGGGCGCGACGCTGCCCGTCGTGCTGTAGACCGAATCCACCATGATGACGCCGGGACCATTGCGCTCGATCTGCCGCGCCGCATGGCCAAAATCGTTGTGGCGAACCGGCACGGCGGTGGCGCCGGCCGCGCTGATACCTTCCCACAGCGAAGCGTGCCCGTTCGTGTCGATGTACACCGGCACGCCGGGGCCGGCAATGCATTGGACCAATCCCACGTTTGCCGCCCAGCCAGACTGTGCGATCAAGCCATCCTCCGCCTGCATCAATGCGGCCAGCTTGCGCTCGACGCGCTGCTGGGGGGTGTCGCCGTGGCGGAAGACGGAAGACATCAGCAGTTCGGGCTGTTCGTCGAGCAGCGCGCGGGCCTGCGCCTGCACCAGCGGCGCCTCGCCCAGCAGGCAGAGATAGTCGTTGCTGCTCAGGTGAAGGGCATCCGGTCCCGGGGTCCGACCATGCAGCAGATGATCCCCTCCCCACAACGTGCCCATCCGGTCGATGAAATGCGTGTCCATCCGGGTAGAGATCCAGGCCGGAAGCGGCGCGGATTTGCTGCGACTGACAGAATTTGTCAGGTGTTGGTGAAGATCGGAAAACGACATCGGATTCCCTCCAGGTCGTAACTGCCAGGGTTAAAGGTGAAAAACGAGTGAAAAAGCGTGTTGAGAAAGCTTGAGGCTTACAGAGGTAACGCACAGTGGGCCCTCCTGCCTATTGGTACGAACCGAGGGAGTCCCCGATAAGAAACGTCGCCAAATCACAACATCAGGAACGTTTCACCCCCGGCAATCACCGGGAATCTCCTGATCTTGACGAATAACGGGACGCGATCACGCCAAGCATGATTCCGCCAGGCAGATCATGCGTCGTGGCAGGTCAAGTCCAACATGGATTAACGCCCGAGCCCGTTCGACGGATACCAGACAATCCGAAAGTGGCGCTGTTATATTGCCAACACCGATTCTGCCGCTCCTCCGCCCATGGCACGCCCGTTTGCATTGGTTGCGTTGATTGCGTTGGCTACTTCCCTGCACGGTTGCGCAGGCGCTCCCTCCATTGGTCTGTTCGGGGCGTATTTCCCGCTCTGGCTGTTGAGTGCGCTGGCTGGCATTGCTGGCGCCGTCGTGGCCTGGCGGGTATTCATCGCAACGGGACTGGTTGAAACGGTCCCGTTTCAACTGCTGGTCAACACAGCGATTGGCCTGATGATTGCCGAAATCGTCTGGCTGATCGGGTCGGGACACATCCCATGAAAATGGCTGGCACCCCCCGTCGTCCCCTGCGCGGGAAACTGATCGCGCTGGCTATCGTAATGCTGGCCGTTCTCCTGTCCGTCTACGCCTGGCAACGCACGGCACGCTATCCATCCTCCGACGATGCTTCGCTGGACGCCGATATGGTGCACGTGGCATCGCCCGTGGGTGGCCGCATCGCCCGCATCCTGGTCACGGAAAACCAGCACGTAAAAAAGGGCGAGGTCCTGTTTGAAATCGATCCGGTGCCTTACCGGCTGGCCGTGGAGCAGGCCCAGGCAGATCTGGCCCTTGCGCAGGCCACGCTGGGCACGCGCCGGCGGGCCATTGGCAGTGAGCAGGCCACCGCATCGGTGGCGTCCGAGCAAATCGCCCGCGCGGAGCAGAACTACGCGCTGACGGTGCGCACGGTGGAGCGCCTGCGCCCACTGGCCGCCGATGGCTACGTACCAAAGCAGCAATTGGACCAGGCCGAGGTGGCCCGGCGCGACGCGGCGGTATCACTCAAGCAGGCACAGACACAGCGGGCCGGTACGGCGCAGGCGGTAGGCAAGGATGACGATGCAATCGCCACTGTGCGAGCCCGCGAGGCCGCATTGGCCATCGTGCAGCGCGCACTCGACGACACCGTGGTCCGCGCGCCGCACGATGGCCGTATCAGTGGGCTGAACGTGTTGTCGGGCGAAGTGGTCCTCCCCAACCAGTCCCTGTTTCTGCTTGTGCATACCGGCGAATGGTTTGCCGTCGCCAATTTCCGCGAAACCCAGCTTGCCGATATCCATATCGGCGATTGCGCCACGGTCTATTCGATGATCGATCGCCGCCACGCATTGCGCGGTACCGTGGAAGGCATCGGCGTGGGCATTACCGATACCGACCGGATCAATCTGCCGCGTGCGCTGCCCTATGTGCAGCCCTCGGTGAACTGGGTGCGCGTGGCGCGCCGTTTCCCGGTACGGATCAAGCTCGATGAACCGCCCGAGAGTCTCGCGCGGGTAGGCGCCAGTGCAACCGTAGAGGTGCGCCATGGCGCCGCCTGCCGCTGAACCATTGCGTCGCCGCCCGCGTGACCTGGTCGCGCTGCTCGCACCATTCCCGGGACGCACTGCCGCTACGACCCGCATCGCAGCGGCCAGCACGCTGACGGTACTGATTTCGGCGATTTACGGCACCCCCGAAGCCGCCATCTCCGCCTACGTGATCTTCTTCATCAATCGCGCGGACCGCACCAGCAGCATCGTGATGAGCGTGGCGGCGCTGGTACTGGTCAGCATCATCATTGGCCTGGTGATCCTGCTGGCGGATTTCACCGTCGATAACCCGATGCTGCGCGTGGCATGCATGGCTCTGGTGTCAGCCGCGCTGTTGTTCCTGACGTCCGCCAGCAAGCTTCGCCCGATCGGCGCGATCCTCGCCATGATCATCGGCTTCGGGCTCGATGAGCTTGGACTCGTTCCCGCCGGCGAACTCGCCACGCGCGCGCTGTTGTACGCGTGGCTGATGGTGGCGATTCCCATTGGCGCAAATGTCGTGGTCAACCTCGCCATGGGACCGTCGCCACGCCGCCTTGCTTGTGATCGATTGGCGCAATGCCTGCGCGTGGCAGCGCAAGTATTGCGTGCAGGTCATGCGCGCTCCGATGTGCCCCCTGATGGCGTGCAGCCCGTGGCCGGCTGGTTGAAGCTCGCCAGGTTGGAAGGCACCGTCAACGCTGCGGATTATCGGGCGCTGCAACAGGCGGCGACATCGACGACGGCCATCCTGATGGCTGTCGATGTGACCGGCCGGGAACCGGCTGCGCAGTTGCCGCGTGGGTTTGCGATGCCGATGGCCGATACGGTTGATGCCATGGCGAGCATGCTGGAGAAGGGCGGGTATCCCGTGGAGATTGAAGTGGTGATGCCAGACGCCAGCCTGCTGACGCCGGTGCAGCAATCCATCGTCGCGGCATTGCGCTCGGCCATCGAGGGCTATGCAGAAGGTATCGAAGAGAAGTCTCCCGCTTCACTACAGGCCGAAAAAACCGGCGGTTTCCTCGATGCCGACGCCTTCACGAATCGGTCCCACATCCACTACGCGCTCAAGACCACGGGCGCTGCCATGTTCTGCTATTTGCTCTATCAGCAGTTGAATTGGCCGGGCATTCATACGTGTTTCATCACGTGCTACCTGGTGTCACTCGGCACCATGGCGGAGACCGTAGAGAAACTGACGCTACGCCTGACTGGCTGTCTGGTGGGCGCGGTCGCCGGCACAGCGGCCATCGTCTACGTGGTGCCCGAGTTGACCTCGGTGGGTGGACTGCTGACGCTGGTGTTCGTGGGAACGTGGCTGTCGGCATGGGTCGCGCAGGGATCCCCGCGCATTGCCTATGCAGGCTTCCAGATCGCGTTCGCGTTCTACCTCTGCGTGATTCAGGGCGCGGGACCCGGCTTCGACCTGACCATAGCGCGCGACCGTGTCATCGGCATCATCATCGGCAATCTGGTGGTCTACCTCGTGTTCACGCGGATCTGGCCCGTCAGTATCGCCTCGCGTATCGAGACAGGTTTCGTCGCCTTGCTGCGCCAGTGGCAGCAACTCGTTGATGCACGTCCGTCGATCGCACGGCGTCAGCACGCTATCGCTGCGCTCGCCCTGCAGGGGAGTGTCGCGCAGGATCTTCAACTGGCGCGATACGAGCCGGCTTCGGTCGGCCCCGGTACGGACTGGATCGAAGATCGGCGCAAACAACTAAGTGTGCTCGATGCCATCGCCGGCCCTTTGTTCTTGCTGGCGGAACGAAGTCCCGGCGATCCGGCCATTGCGGATCGGCTTCGGCGCTTGCAATCGATGGATGCACCAATCCCAACCACTGGTCATACGGCGTCACCATCCGGCGACGACACGCATTCGGTGCTGCTCGCCATGGTCGATCGATCGATCGATGGCCAGACCTTCTCCGGGCGATTCCACCTCATCTCCATCCCATGCGCAAACCTGAGCTGCTGGCGCTTTCGATGATCGTCCTGGCCTTGAGCGGATGCGCGACATCCTCGCTCGATCTCGCGCCGCCGCAACCGGATCGTCCGTGGCAACCCACGACAACGGCCACTGGCGAAATCGTCGCGGGCGCTGCTGCGAAAGCGGCGCCGCAAGACAAACCTTCCCGTTACACGCTACCGGCCAATAGCGCACTGGCCACGATTGCCCCTCCATCGCAGCTCGACCCGACGCACGCCTATTCGCTGCCCGAACTGATCGATCTGGCGGAATCGTCGAATCCGCTGACGCGTATCGCATGGAACGATGCGCGCAATGCGGCACTGGCCGCCGGCATCGCGCGTAGCAGCTACCTGCCGCATATTTCGGCGGCGGCGATGGGCGGCTATCAGAACGGGCACTTGTCCACGCCAACGCCTCTGGGGCAGGCGGGTGCCGATGTGTCGCACCACGGCGCGGTATCGGTGCTGTCGCTGCAATGGTTGCTGTTCGATTTCGGCGAAAGGGCTGGCATCGTGGAGGCGGCGGAGCAAACCACGGTGGCGGCCAATATCGCGTTCACGGCGTTGCACCAGCGCATCATCCACGATGTCAGCGTGGCGTACTACCGGTTCCAGGCAGCCCGCTCGCGCTCGGCCACCGTCGAGCAGGCCATGAGCAATGCCGATGCGGTGCTTGTTGCAGCCAAGGCGCGCTTCGATCGCGGAATAGGCACGGTAGTGGAAGTTGCTCAGGCCACCCAGAACCGGGCGCAAACCAATCTGGCGATGGTGCAGGCTCAGGGCGCCCAGACCGACGCCTATCTCGGGTTGATCACTGCGATCGGCATCTCGCCGCTATCGAAGCCACGCATCGCGGAGATGCCCGTGCGGACACTGTCTCCTGCGCTGAGAAACTCCGTCGAGCAGATCGTCGAGAACGCGATTGCGCAGCGACCGGACGTGTTGGGTGCCTACGCGGTGGAGCGCGCCAATCAGGCGCGGGTGAGGGCGGCCGAAGCGGCGTTCCTGCCGAAGGTGTTTGTATCCGGCTTCGTTTCGTACGCATCGGGCGGATCGGCGATTACCGCGATTCCCCCAGTCGGCCAGCAGCCACCGACGGTCAACCTCAACGGCTATCGCTACGGCAACAGCGTGTTCCTGGGCGTGACCGTACCGATCTATGACGGTGGCCTGCGCTCGGCAACGCTGGCGCAGGCGCGTAACGATGTGGACAGTGCCTCGGCAAGACTGACGCGTGCCAAGGAGGAATCGGTACGACAGGTAGTGGTCAGCCAGAGCGCGCTGGAAACAAGCCTGGCAGCGTACGACGCCGCCCGCGCATTGGCCGACGCTGCGCAAACCACCTACAACGCCGCATTCGCGGCATATCGGAAGGGCGTGGGCACCATCACGGAAACCAACCTCGCGCAAAACCAGCTACTGCTGGCACGCAATGCATCGGCCGACGCCTACAGCGGCGCGCTCGCTGCCGCGGCGGGACTGGCACTGGCGACGGGCTCGATAGGGAATGGGCGGTAGGGGTGTATCAAAACCAGCGTGTGCGAAATGCCTTCGTCCGTTGCTATGCGCACCCCTCTCCCATGCAGTGGGAGAGGGGTGGGGGTGAGGGTATGCGCTTCAAATTGCGGCGTGTTGGTGATTGCACCGCTGGCCCTCACCCCCAGCCCCTCTCCCGCGGGGAGAGGGGAGACAACACGCTGTATTGATCCCGCCTGCGTCACGCAGGCAGATGACAGACCGCCTCGATGTTGTGGCCATCCGGATCGAGCACGAACGCGCCATAGTAGTCGGGGTGATAGTGCGCGCGAATACCAGGTCCACCGTTGTCGCGGCCGCCGGCCGAAATGGCAGCCTGATAGAACGCATCGACCATCGCCCGGCTATCCACCCGAAACGCCACATGAATCGGCGGCTGGTTCGGCGTACCCCGGCTGATCCAGAATTCTGGCTTCCCCGGCGGCCAGCTGGATTTGGCCCTTTCACTCCGACCGTCGCGCCAGCAACCATTCCCGCAGCACCCGCACAGCGGGCGCGTCCATACGCTCGCGGCGGCGCACGAGGTAGTAGCCACGTTGCGACGGCAGCGATGGACGATTCAGTTGCACGACACGTCCTTCGCGCAGACTGTCAGCACATGCGTAGTCAGGCACCAGCGCCGCGCCCAGCCCGGCCTCGGCAGCCTTGAGCGCAAACGTCACGAGGTTGTACTCCGTGCCGCCGGGCAGCGGAAGCTCGATCCCATCATCGAGGTCGCGCAGATAGCTCGCCCACGAACTCGGCGCAGTGGTGTGGTACAGCAATGGGAGGGCGGCGATGCGCGCCGCTGACATCGGCAGTCGACCGGACACGAGTTCACGCGATGCCACAGGCAGGGTGCGGACGCTGTGCAAGAGGTCGGCATGCTCGTCGTCGAGACCGTTTTCCGCAAAGACGATGGCCGCATCGAGCCCCGCATCGCGCAGCGATACGGCCCCGATATGATTGGCGACGTGAATGCGAATCTCGGGATGCGCGGCCGCAAAGCCGCACAGGCGCGGCATCACCCATAGCAGGCCGAACGTGTTCGGCACGGACAGGCGCACTTCGCGCATGCGCTGGGCGGCACCGGAGGTGGCGACGGTTGCCGCTTCCAGCTGATCGAGCAGGGGACGGATACGCGCGAGGTAAGCGGCGCCCTCGTCGTTCAGTGTCAGCCGTGCGTTATTGCGGTCGAACAGCGCTGTGCCCAGAAAGCCTTCCAGATCCAGAAGCTGCTTGCTGACCGCGCCTTGGCTGAGGCCCAGTTCATCTGCCGCCGCCGTCACGCTGCCACGACGCGCGATGGTCTCGAACGTGTTCAGGTTCACCACGGAGGGAATGTGACGCCGGGCAGGATGTTTCATGTCATCAAAAAAAGGAATGGATGCTTGCCGAAACTTCGATATACATCGACATGTGCGTGGGCGCACCATAGCGCGTTCCTACAGAGTTTGCACGCCCCGAGAGGTTGACGATGACGACATCCCCGAGACACAAAGCCATTGAATTTCTTAAAGCCGGAGCGATTGCGGCCGTGATGCTGACGGCCGGTGCCGCACAGGCCGCCGATTGGCCAGCCGGCAAGCCCATCACGCTGATCGTGCCAGCCGCAGCGGGCAGCACACCCGACCAGTCGAGCCGCAAGCTGGCGCAATACCTGGGTGAAAAACTCGGCACTTCCGTAGTGGTGGACAACCGCCCCGGCGCGGCGGGCAGCATCGCCATGCAGACACTGGTGCGCAGCAAGCCGGACGGCTACACCATTGGCTTCGGCAACATCGTGACGATGGCGATCAACCGCAGCCTGCTGGCGCGTCCTGGCTATGACGCGGACAAGGATCTTGTACCCGTGAGTGCGACTACGACCGTGCCGAACATCCTGGCGGTCAATGCAGGATTGCCGATCCGCAGCGTCAAGGAACTGATTGACTACGCACGCAAGAACCCCGGAAAGCTGACGATGGGCTCGGGCGGTAATGGCACTACCAGTCACCTCAGTGGCGAAATGCTTCGGGATCAGGCGCATATCGACTTCCGCCATATTCCCTACCGGGGCGCTCCGCAGGCGCAGATCGATGTCATCAGCGGCCAGGTGGATTTCATGTTCGACAACGTGCCGTCGATCCTTTCCGCGGTGCAGGGCAACAAGCTGCGCGCCATTGCCGTGACCAGCAAGTCGCGACTGCCGGTACTGCCGAACGTGCCGACGATGGATGAATCCGGGCTGCCCGGTTTCGAGGTCAACGCATGGGGCGGCATCGTGGCGCCCGCCGGTACGCCGCGCCCCGTGGTAGAGCGTCTTAACCGCGAGATCAATGCGTATCTGCAACTGCCCGCGACGCGCAAGGATGCCGAGCAGAACGGTTCGGTCGTGGTGGGTGGATCGCCCGAGGCGTTCGCGCAGATGATTGCGAAAGAAAGCCGCAAATGGGGCGATCTGATCCGCAAGGCCAATATCAAACTCGACTGATCGGGAGTTCACCATGTTCGATTTGATATTGCGCGGCGGCGATGTGATCGATGGCACCGGTGCTGCGCGCTACCGTGCCGATGTGGCAGTGCAGGGCGGAGAGATCGTCTTCATTGGCGATGCCGTGGGCCAGCGCGCCCATCGCGACCTTGACGTAGCCGGGATGGTAGTTGCGCCGGGCTTTATCGACAGCCATGCGCACGATGACCGTGCCGTGCTGGAGATGCCAGGCATGGCGCCGAAGATTTCGCAAGGCGTGACCACGGTGGTGAACGGTAACTGCGGCATCAGCCTGGCACCGTACAAGCAGAGTGGCGGCGATCCGCCGTTGCCGCTGCGTACCGTCGATCCGCAGTGGCGCTTCGCGGCGTTCGGCCAATATCTCGATGCACTCGATGCCACGCCCGCAGCGGTCAACGTGGCATCGCTGGTCGGCCATACGGCGTTGCGCGCGGTGCATCAGGCGGATCTCGACCGACCCGCGACGGAAGCGGAAGTCGAGGCGATGCGACAAGCCGCCAATGCCGCGCTGGAGCAGGGCGCGATCGGCATGTCCACGGGCACGTTCTATCCGCCTGCAGCCTCGGCACCCACCGAGGAAATCATTGGCGTGGGCCGCGACCTGAAACAGTTCGGTGGCGTCTATGCCACGCATATGCGCACCGAAGGCGACGGTGTGATCGAAGCCATCGAAGAATCGGCGCAGATTGCACGCGCGCTCGATGTCCGGCTGGTGATTTCTCATCACAAGGTCATCGGCAAGCCCAACTTCGGACGCACGCGCGAAACGTTGGCACGCATCGGTGAACTGGGGCGCAGCCAGAAAATTTGTCTGGATTGCTATCCGTACACGGCGTCGTCGTCTTTGCTGCGCGCGGAGCGACTGGCCATCAGCGATGAAATCCTGATCACGTACTCACGTTCGGAGCCGAAGAGCGCGGGCCGCAAGCTGTCGGATCTGGCGCAGGAATGGCAATGCTCGCGCGCCGAGGCGCTGGCCCGCGTGATGCCCGGCATGGGCATGTACTTCTTCATGGACGAAGGCGACGTACAGCGCGTGCTGGCGTATCGCGACACGATGATCGGCTCCGACGGCATACCGTCGGACGACTATCCACATCCGCGCCTGTGGGGTACGTTCACGCGTCTGTTGGGACACTACAGCCGCGATCTTGGGTTGCTGACGCTGGAGCAGACCGTACACAAGATGACGGGCATGACCGCGCATGCGTTCGGGCTGGCGGGGCGCGGCGAGATTCGGGAAGGGCATGCCGCCGATATCACCGTGTTCGATCCGCGCACGGTGAAAGACGTGGCGACCTATCTCGATCCGCGGCAACCGTCCGCCGGTATCGCCCGCGTATTTGTGAACGGGCAGGCGGTGTGGGAGCACGGCGCCGCAACGGGCATACGACCCGGACAAAGCCTGCGGCGCCGCGCTCGCAACACGACCTCAACCAGCTAGCGCGGCGTCCAGCGCAGCCTGTAGAACGGCACCATCGAGGTCCTGCCCGATCAGCACCACACGCGTACCCTTCGGCTCTTCGGCCCGCCATGCGCGGTCGAAGTAGCTGTCGAAGCGTTGGCCCACGCCATGCAGCACCAGCCGCATCGGCTTGCCGGGCAGTTCGGCGAAACCCTTCACACGATAAATCGTGTGGTTGGCCACCAGCTTCTGCAGCGCGGCGATCAGCGCGTCACGATCGACAGTGCCAGCTTCCACGACCACGGAGTCGAACTCGTCGTGATGGTGATCGGCGTGATCCGGATCATCGGCGTTGCCATGGTGATCCACGCGCAGATGGATCGTGTCTTCCGACGCGCGATTGAGACCCAGCAGGCTGTTCACATCGTGCGAACCGGCCTGCGCCGGGACGATCTTCACTTCCGCAGGAATCTCCGGACGCACCAGTGCTTCGACGGCGGCGATCTGCGTAGCGTCCATCATGTCGATCTTGTTCAGGATCACCAGATCGGCGCTGGCAAGCTGATCTTCGAACAGCTCGTGCAGCGGCGATTCATGATCGAGGTTCGGATCGGCGCGGCGTTGTTCGTCCACTGCGACGGGATTCGCTGCGAACTGACCGGCTGCGGCAGCGGGACCATCGACCACGGTCACCACGGAATCCACGGTAAAAGCATTGCGGATGCTGGGCCAATGGAACGCCTGCACCAGCGGCTTGGGCAATGCCAGACCCGACGTCTCGATCAGCACATGATCGATCTGGTCGCGACGCTCCAGCAACTGCTCCATCACGGGGAAGAACTCTTCCTGCACCGTGCAGCACAGACAGCCATTGGCCAGTTCATAGAGCTGGCCCGTAGGTTCGCCCGCGTCGTCGCAGCCGATGCCGCAACCCTTGAGGATCTCGCCATCGATGCCCAGTTCGCCGAACTCGTTGACGATCACGGCGATGCGGCGACCGTTGGCGTTATCCAGGATATGGCGCAGCAGGGTGGTCTTGCCGCTGCCGAGAAAGCCGGTGACGATGGTTGCAGGAATTTTCGAGGTTTGCATGGAAATACCCTCTCTGGGCCTCAGAAATAGAAGTTAGCGGACAGTTCCGCCGAACGCGGGCGTCCCAGCAGCCACTGCTGGCCGCCATTCGAAAACGACTCCGCGTAGTCGCGGTTGAACAGGTTATAGACGCGCAGCGTCAGTGCTGCCTGCTTCGATACGCGCCATGACAGCGCAGTATCGACGGTGGTATAGCTTGGCACGCGTACCCGGTTGGCGGTATCGGCATAACGGCCGCCCACGTAACGCAGGCCCGCGCCGAGCGTCCACTGCGGCACGAAATTCCACGTCAGCCACGCATTGGCGGCCTGCTGCGGCACGCTGGTCGGCACGTTGCCGGCGCGTGACACCGAGACGCCGCCCACCGCTTCGTTGAAATCGTCATAGCGCGCGCGTAGCACCGTGCCGTTGACGTCGAGGCGCAGGCCACGCAGCACTTCCACGCTGGCCGATGCTTCCAGCCCGCGCGACGACTGCTCGCCTACCTGCTGCGTGATCGTCGGATTCACGGGATCGCGCGAGAGCAGATCTTTCTTGCGAATCTCGTAGGCCGCAAACGTCCATTCGCCGCGATTGCCCCAGAACGCCTGTTTCACGCCCACTTCCACCTGCTTGCCCGTGGCAAGGTTGAAGTTGCGCTGCGCATCGCTCGTGGTGATCAGCGCGCCCAACGGATCGGTGGCCGTCGCGTATTGCGCGTAGACCGAGACGCTCGGCGTGAACTGATACACCGTGCCCACGCGCCAAGTGGTGTTGGCGAAGGTCTTCTCCCAACCGGTGTTGGCGATCAGATCGGTGCGATACAGCTTGGCATGATCGAAACGCACGCCACCGATGACAGACCACTGCGGCGTGAACGCGATGCGGTGTTCGCCAAACAGCGCGTATTGCGTGGTGTTGGAGCGCGTGCGCGGCGACGTCACGATGCCCGGCGGGCTGAAGAACATCCCCGGATCGAAGTCGTACGCATTGACCGTGGAGCTGCCACCGTATGGCGAGTTGTTCGAATGCGTGAAGTTGATCTTGTTGATGTCGAAGCCGACGGTCGTGGCGTTATCGAGACCGAACACCTTGCTCTTGACCGTCATGTCCGCACGGTTGCCCACCTGTTCCTGGTCATGCAGGATTTCGAGGTAGTCGCCCCGGCGCACCTGCGAGGTGGCCGGCAGGTACGTATAACTCTCGCTGTCGCGCCAGTGGCGATGGCTGGTCAGGTAGTAGAACTGGTTGCGCACCGTGACGCGATCGTTCGGCGTCCATTCGGCATTCAGGCGCGTCCAGCGGTCCCGGTAGCTGATTTCCGCATCGCCGACGTTGTAGTTTTTCTTGCGCAGCGAAGTGTCCAGGCTGCCGTTGACCAGCGGCGTGCCGAGGTACTGCTGCGGATGCTGCGTGCCATCGTCATAGGACAGCGTCAGGTTGAAATCCGGATTCACATCGAGACGCACCGATGCCGATACCATCAGGTTGTTCGAATCGCCGCGATCCACCCATCCCGCCGAGCGGTTGTAGGCCGTGGCAAAGCGGTACGAGAGGTTGTCATTCACTTTGCCGCCACTGTCGAACGCGACGCGTGCGGTTTTCTCGGTGCCGCCCCCGATCTGCAGTTCGTTCTCGATGGGGCCGCGAATCGGTTTCTTCTGCACCACGTTGACCACGCCGCCGATGGCGCCTTCGCCATACATGACCGATGCGGGGCCGCGCAGCACTTCGATGCGATCGACGGACCACGTATCGAACGGGAACGTCACCGTGCCCGATGCCACGTACATGCGCGTGCCGTCGAGCAACTGCATGACCGAGCCCTGGCCCGCGAAACCGCGTGCGGCCAGTGCCGTGCCGCCGTTGCCAGGTGCCGGGTTGGCCGTGATACCGGTGGCGCGGGTCACGGCCTCGCGTACGGATTGGTCGCCCCGCGCGCGGATGGTTTCACCGCTCAATACTTCCACGCTGGCCGGTGTTTCCAGCGGCGTCAGGCCAAGGCGGCTGCCCGTGAACTCGGGTTTCGACAGAGACAGTCCCGGCAATGCGGTCTCGCTGACCGTGACGGCGGGCAGGGTCTTGTTGTCGGACTCGGATGCGGATTCCTGTGCGAACGCGCAGGGAATGTTGAAACTGGCGACAGTGCCGACGGAGGCAACAGATGCGACGAGCGCACGCGAGCGCCATCCACGCGCGGTACGCGACGAGAATTCAGCCGTGCGCGAGCGGCCAGCGGGATGCGCAGACAGGTTGTATTTCATCGTGAAGCCGGACGACCCCGTCCGGACAATAGGTGTCGATGATGACAACAGGCCGGTATCCGGGCTCGCAGGCTGGAAACTGATGTTTCCGGGACACCATCGCCTTCCCGCGGCAGTGAAGCTGCCACAGTGACCGTCGATCCGACAAACTCAGGATCGACTTGATGGTTCCCAAACCTGCTTACCGTTGCGGGGGCAGCACAGGCTTCGCCGCGAAGGGCGGCATTCCTGTTTCCCGTTTAACCCATGAATGACTCACAGGCACCTGCATCACGTACGGCACGCAAGGGGTGCGTGCCGCGGGCCGCATTTTACTCCTATTGTTTGCTCCCCTCTCCAGCCATGCGGGAGAGGGGAGCAACACCGGCCCGCCAACCGCGTTAGGCTGCGGCGGCTTCCTCGCGCATGCGGCGCGCTTCGTCGCGCAGGAACTGCTGGTAATCGTCCA
Organism: Cupriavidus sp. DL-D2; assembly: GCF_039710735.1. Lineage (NCBI taxonomy): Bacteria > Pseudomonadati > Pseudomonadota > Betaproteobacteria > Burkholderiales > Burkholderiaceae > Cupriavidus > Cupriavidus sp. DL-D2. Next base: position 17,127 of record NZ_JBDKXK010000009.1, read on the forward strand.
GGTCGCCGTCGAAAGGCTCGACGCCGCCCTTGGTCACCAGCCAGAACTCGTCGCACACGGCGCGCAGCAGGGCGCGATCGTGGCTGACCAGCATCACCGTGCCTTCGAATTCATTGAGCGCCATGCCGAGGGCTTCGCGGGTGGACAGGTCCAGGTGGTTGGTCGGTTCGTCGAGCAGCAGCAGGTTGGGGCGCTGCCACACGATCATGCAGAGCACCAGCCGCGCCTTTTCTCCGCCGCTCATCGTGCCCACGGCCTGGTGCACCATGTCGCCACTGAAATTGAAGGAGCCCAGGAAGGTGCGCAGCGCTTGCTCGCCACCGCTCTGGCCGGGGGCGCGCAGATGCGGCGGCGTGTCCTTGGCCAGGCGGATCATGTGCTCCATCGGCGTGTCCAGCGGCCGCAGCACGTCCAGCTCCTGCTGCGCGAAGTAGCCGATATTCAGGCCCTTGCCTTCGCTGATCTCGCCGGTAATGGGTTGCAGCGCGTGCGCCACCGTCTTCACCAGCGTGGACTTGCCCTGGCCATTGGCACCGAGAATGCCGATGCGCTGCCCGGCCAGCACGGAGCGGTTGATGCCCTTGACGATGACGGTGGGTGGCGTGCCCGGCTGCGCTTCCTCCGGCGCCGGATAGCCGAAGCTCGCATCGAGCATCGACAGCAACGGGTTGGGGATATTGAGCGGTTCCTTGAACTCGAACGTGAACTCCGCATCGGCCAGCACCGGCGCGATCTTCTCCATGCGTTCGAGCGCCTTGACCCGGCTCTGCGCCTGCTTGGCCTTCGATGCCTTGGCCTTGAAGCGGTCGATGAACTTCTGCAGGTGCGCGATCTTTTCTGCCTGCTTGGCCACGGCGGCCTGCTGCAGCACAAGCTGCTCGGCGCGCATGTCTTCGAACTTGCTGTAGTTGCCGCCGTAGCGCACCAGTTGCTGGTTATCGACGTGCACGGTTACCTGCGTCACTGCATCGAGGAATTCGCGATCGTGGCTGATTACGACCATCGTGCCCTGATACCGCTTGAGCCACGCTTCCAGCCAGACCAGGGCGTCGAGGTCCAAGTGGTTGGTGGGTTCGTCGAGCAGCAGCAGATCGGACGGGCACATCAGGGCACGCGCCAGTTGCAGCCGCATGCGCCAGCCGCCGGAGAAGCTGTTCACCGGCTGGCTGAGTTGCGCCGCGCTGAAGCCCAGGCCCAGGATCAGCGCCTGCGCACGCGCGGGCGCGTCGTGCGCGCCGGCATCGTGCAAGGCCATGTAGGCGTGCGCCATGCGCATGCCATCGTCGCTGGCCTCGGCCTCGGCCACTTCTTGCTGCGCGGCCAGCAACACGGTGTCACCTTCCACCACGAAATCGGTCGCGCTCTGCTCGGTCTCGGGCATGTCCTGCGCAACCTGGCCCATTTTCCAGGACGGCGGAATCGAGAATTCGCCGCTGTCTTCATGCAGCGTGCCATTCAGCAGGCCGAAAAAGGACGACTTGCCGGCACCATTGCGGCCAACGAGCCCAATTTTTTCGCCAGGGTTGAAAGTGACGGACGCGCGGTCGAGCACGACATTGACGCCACGGCGCAGCGTGACATTACGGACGGAAATCATAGGAGCGGCTTCGGAGAGGACACGCATGATAGCCGACCAGGCGGTGCAGGGCTGTGTCTTTCTGGCAGCAGACCTCTGCCGCCCACCCATCGACACCCCAGAAAAAGCGTCGCTAGCCGCACTCCGATGCCACAACGCATGGCGTCGCACGCTACAAAAAAAACGCCGCGCGTCTTGTGAACGCGCGGCGTATGGAACACCACAAGTACTGACTATCCGCCGGAGCGCGACGGGTAAGCCGGGATCCGTCAGTGGATCAGTAGTCCCACTGCACCGGCACGAAGCGGAACTTCTTGCCATCCTTGGCAACGTGTCCGATCGACGGGAAGGCCACGTGTGCGGCGGCCAGCATCGAGCCCGTTTCGGCGGCTTCGTTCAGCAGCGCGATACGGACTTCCGTGGCCACTTCGGGTTCGTGTTCGAAGCCGTTTTGCCAATCGGGATTGTGGAAGCCCACTTCGAAGATCGCGTCGCCCACGAACGTCAGCTTCTCGCCCTTGGATGCCACGTCCACCACGCAGTGACCCGGCGTATGGCCTCCGGTCACGCGTGCTGACACACCCGTAGCCACTTCCACGGTCTGGTCGAACTGGACGATGTTCTCGCTGTAGAGCTGCACGAACGTATTGGCGGCCTTGCGCAGCGCGGGCGGCACCGCTTCCGGCATCACCGTCTTGCTGAAGTCCGGGTTCTTCCAGAACTCCACTTCCGCGGCTGCCACGTGGATGCGCACGTCAGGACGCAGCTTGGCCTTGACGCCGTCGTTGTTCAGGCCGCCCACGTGGTCCATGTGCATGTGCGTGATCACGATATCGGTGATGGCAGCCAGGTCGATCCCCGCCGTCTCCAGGCGCATCACCGAGCGGCCGGCACGCGAGAAGTATTCGAAGCCGTCGCCCACGCCCGAGTCCACCAGGATCAGGCGGTCGCCGCTGCGTACCAGGGCGATGTTCAGCGCCCAGTCGAACATGTCACGTTGCAGGAAGCGATCGTCGAACCATTGGTTGCGGTCCGATTCGGACACGTTGGTAGACATGGTGGAGGTCGGCAGCGGCAGGACGCCATCGCTGATCAGCACGACATCGACATCGCCCACGCGCACGGCGTAGCGGGAAGACACGAGTTCGCCAGCACTTTCCTTGCCAAGGGCGGCGATCACCGGCTGCACATTGCGGGTTGTTTCGGTCATTTTCAGGTCCTGTTCATCATGTGGGGTAACCCGCGCTCGGCGGCGGGGTGCGATCCGCTTCATTGCGCGGACATCCTCTCCTCGACAGTCGCGGCGGCTTTCTTTGAAGCTTGTGCAGCTATCGTTGGAACGGATTGTAGGCAGGCAGGACGTGCGCCAGTAGACGCGTGGAAGCGCTCAGCATGTTGAACGGAAGGCAACAATCACCGGAGGGAACGGACCCCGGCGCGCTTCACCTTCTCGCGGCCTCGGCAGGACCGATGCTGACGATCTGTAGGGGAGGCGAGCCGTCGCGCCTCACAAGCCGTCAGTCCGTGGCGCCGGACTGAATGCGCCAAATTTTTCTCTCGGATGTGCATTCGGTAGGATCGTATGCTACGTAGTCACCGGTCGATGAGGGATTTTGGAAGCAAGTTCCGGTGCCTTCGTCGTAGCATTTCTATCCTTCTGAAGGATGAACGATGAGCACGGACACTCTGCGGTATTTCGACTATGCGGCCACTACACCGGCGGACCCCCGGGTCATGGAGGCCATGTTCCACTGCCTGGGGCCCGCTGGCGTATTCGGAAACCCTGCGTCGAACACCCACGCGGCAGGGCTTAAGGCAAGGGATGCGGTAGAACAGGCCCGTGCACAGGTAGCCGCGCTCATTGGTGCGGAGCCATCCGAGATTGTCTGGACGTCCGGTGCGACAGAGTCGAACAACCTCGCACTCAAGGGCTTTTTCGACAGCGAGCCGACGCGCCGCCATCTGGTGACCAGCAAGCTTGAGCACAAGGCCATTCTCGATACGGCGTCGCACCTGGGGCAGCTCGGCGTGTCCGTTTCCTACCTCACGCCGGACCCATCGGGCGAGATTTCGCCGGCCGCTGTCAAGGCGGCTTGCAGCCATCACACCGGCCTCGTCTCGCTGATGATGGTGAACAACGAGATCGGCACCCTCACCAATATTGCCGAGATCTCGCAGATCGTTCACGCCGCCGGGGCGCTGCTTCACGTGGATGCGGCGCAAGCTGCCGGCAAGACCGCGATTGACGTGAAGGCGATGGGCATCGACCTGTTGTCGATGTCGGCTCACAAGTTCTATGGCCCGAAAGGCATCGGCGCGCTCTATGTGAGTCGCCAGGCGGCATCGCGCATCGCCTGCCAGATGCACGGCGGCGGACATGAGCAGGGGCTGCGATCTGGCACCCTTCCCACGCACCAGATCGTCGGTATGGGAACGGCTTGCGAGCTGGCGCGTACCGAGATGGCATCGGACAACGCACGCATCGCGCAACTCGGCGAACGCTTGCTGAACGGCGTGCGAGCGTTGGGGGGTGTAACGCAGAACGTCAGTGCCGCGACCCGCATCCCGCATACACTCAGCCTGACTGTGGAACTGCCCCGTTTTCTGCCGAGCATGCTGTCCGACGATCTGGCCATTTCTTCAACGTCGGCCTGCAATTCGGCGGCCGGCAAAGCGTCGCACGTGTTGACGGGCGTCGGTCTGGATGACGATGCCGCGGCGCGCACGGTCCGCCTGAGCCTTGGACGCTTCACCACGGCGGAAGACGTGGATGTTGCAATCGATTGCTTCCGCAAAGCGATGGAACGCTGCAGGGATGTGGGCGCGGGCCTGCCGGGCATGCAGATCAGGCAACTTTCGGATGACATGAGCGTGGCGCCGCAGTTAAGCGAAGCCGACGTGCGCGCGGCGCATGCGCTGGGGTTCCGTTCCATCGTCTGCAACCGGCACGATGGCGAGGCTGCCGGGCAGGTCCAGTTCGAATCAATCGCGGAGGTGGCCAGCTCGCTTGGCATGGCCGCGCACTACCTGCCCGTCAAATCCGGCGATGTCACGGCGGAAGCTGCCACTGCCTTCGGCGTGCTGATGGCCGAACTGCCTAAGCCCATCCTTGCGTACTGCCGCACCGGAACCCGGTCGGCCACGCTGTGGCATATGGCTGGCACCGGGCAAGGCTGACGGGGCGGCAGGGGACTAGCCGGCGTTCTCGGTAGGGGATTTCTGCCGCCGGTTGCGCAGATGCCGTGCACCGGCAGCTTCGGCTTCCGTGACATGACCGGCAGCGGACCCATCCAGCGCCAGCCTCGCGGCGCCTTCCACCACCGCATCCCAATACCGGATGCCGCGGCACCACATGGAAAGCGCTGCACGAATTTCCTCCTCGCTCATGCGCAGCGAATCCTTCTGCAAAAGAAGGTCCTCGAGCATGCCGACCTTGAGGGGCACTTTGGGAGCTGGCTTCTTGGGAAAAGCGAGAGGGAACTGCTTCTGCAATCGTCCGAGCAGAACCACCGTCGGATCCACGTCATTCTTGGGTGAACGCGTGGTTGCCGGCGCCTTGGGAGGCCTGGAGGCGCGCGACTTGTCGCGCCGCGTCTCCTGGGCAGGGTCTGCCACTTTGGCCTCGGCGGCTGCGCCCGTCTTCGGCGATGGCGTCTTTCGTTGCTGGCCTTGCTCGCGAGCCTTCGCTGCGAGGAGCGCCTTCAAATCTGCTAGTTGTTCGAAACCCATAAGTCACTACCCGTGGAAACTGCGCGCCATTGTAACTGGGTCGGTCCTGCACCTGGAGGACGATGCGTCATTCAGGTGGAAGCCAGCAAATCGACCAGCATCTTCCCGGCCGGCGACAAACGTATCGCGAAGCCGCGCGAGCAGTTGGCGTTAGGCCCAGAATACACACGCGAACACGTTTCATGCTGCGGCTCACCACTGTGGATTCAGCGCATGGATGCAACGATTCTCGCAAGCGTTTCGCACGCGGCATCGAGGTTGTCGAGGCGCAGGTTCGTCGTGCTGAGTAGCAGGCCCTGTTGTGCGTGACTGCGGCGAAGGTACCAGGCCGAGAGGGCCGAAGGCGCGAGGCCGCGCGAGCGGGCAATGTCGACGACAGCGGTGTCGTTGGCGGTCGGTGGAAGCGGTGCGATCAGGCCAAGGCCCGCAGTCAGCGTGCCAGGCAGGAACGCGTTGAGACGGTCCAGCGCAAGACTGCGGCGCCTGGCATAGAGCGTCTTCATCCGGCGTAGGTGCCGCAGAAAGTGCCCACCCTTCAGAAACTCCGTGACTGCCAACTGGGTGGTCAGGTTCGGAGCCGGCGCCAACACGGCAGCGACCTCGACCAAACGCTCTGCCACCGAGTGCGGGGCGACGACGAAACCGAGACCCAGCGCCGGGCTGATCGTCTTGCTGAACGCGCCAATATGAACCACGCGCTCCGCGCCTTCACCCGCCGCAAGGGCCGGTGCTGCCCGGCCGTCGATCTGTAGCTCTCCCAGATAGTCGTCTTCGATGATCCAGGCGTTCTTTGTCGTTGCCCAGTCGAGCAAGGCGTGTCTTCTTGCCGGCGACAGGGTCACGCCAAGCGGTGCGTGCTGGCCGGGGGAGACCAGCGCCAACAGGGCGTCTGGCGCGCTGGCGATGCCATCTTCCACGCGCAGGCCCTCGGCATCTACGGGGACGGGTTCCACTTCGGCCCCCATCAGTTCCAGCGCGCGCCTTCCGAGCGGGTAACCTGGCTCCTCTATCCACGCCTTGCGCCCGTGCGCGCGCAGTGCCGTCAGCGCAATCATCAGGCCCTGCCGGTATCCGCTGGTGACGATGATCTGATCGGGATGGCATTGCACGTGCCGGCTGACGGCCAGATAGCTGGCGATCTGGGCCCGTAACCCGGGCTCCCCGCGTGGATCGGCGTAGGTCGTGAACGTGATGGCATCGGTGCGTACGGCACGTGTGCGCAGGCGGGCCCAGAGTTTGGCGGGAAACGCGTCATCGGCGGGTACGCCCATCTGGAACGGCAGCGGAGCGCTCGAATACGGGCGAGTGAACCCTGCCAACGGCCCGTCGAGTGGCGATTCCTCGTCGGCTCGCCCGGCCAGCAACCTTGCGCATACGCGGGTGCCTGCGGAGCCGGCGCCGAGCACCAGGTTCTCGGCAATCAACCGATCGTAGACCACGCGGATGGTGCCGCGCGCGACACCGAGCTGCGTCGCGAGATCCCGGCCAGACGGCAAACGCTGGCCGGATGCCAGCCGACCGTCGACGATTGCCTGTCGCAGGCTCGCATGGATCTGGTCGCCGATG
>NZ_JBDKXK010000090.1:0-984 GCF_039710735.1 Cupriavidus sp. DL-D2
ACCTGCCGCTGGCAACCAATGTGCAATTCATGACGGTGATGGCGACCAAGATGCCGTTTGTGGGGCGGGGGTAGTGGTTCGGTGTGCTCCCCTCTCCCGCTTGCGGGAGAGGGGCGGGGGAGAGGGCCAGCGGTTCAACTTGCGAAAAGTCGGCAAGCAGAACTTCCAGCCCTCTCCCCCAACCCCTCTCCCGCGGGCGGGCGCGGGGAGAAAACCGAGAGAAAAAAAACCAAAACCCCCCCCCCCCCCCGGGGTGGGGGGGGGGGCCGGGGCCCCGCGGTTCAACTTGCGAAAAGTCGGCAAGCAGAACTTCCAGCCCTCTCCCCCAACCCCTCTCCCGCGTGCGGGAGAGGGGAGAAAACCGAGAGAAAGAAACGCTTACCGCCGCCCCGCCATGAACGCCGCAGCATCCGCCGCCGTCATTCCTCGCTCATCCTTCGCTTCCGGGTCTGCCCCGTGAGCTTTCAGCAGTTCCACGATTTCCCCACGCTGGAACATCGCAGCCGTCATCAGCGCCGTGCGGCCGTCGGGCGATGCGCCTTCCACGTCTGCGCCATATTCGAGCAGGATTTCGATAACTTCCTTGTAGCCCTTGTATGCCGCGCCGGCGATCGGGGTCTGGCCCATGGCGTTGCGGATGTCGGGCGAGGCGCCGGCAGCCAGCAGCATGCGCAGCGCGTCGGGGTGGCCGTAGTAGGCCGACAGCATGACCAGCGTGTCGCCTTTTTCGTTGCGCAGATTGATCGGCATGCCGCGCTCGATTAATGCCGCCAGTGCGGTGGTGTCGCCGTTGCGTGCCAGATCGAACACCTGGCCGAGCGCCGCGATCATGCGGGCTTCGTCTTCGGCGGTCATCGTGGGAGTCTTGGGCGTTTCCATAAATTGCCTTTCTGCTGAAACCAGCGCCCTGCAGCAGCAGGGCGCCCGGCTTCCATCAAGTTACTTTGCTTCGATCTTCTCGATCGCGGCGGCCACGCCTGCGCC
>NZ_JBDKXK010000091.1:0-27958 GCF_039710735.1 Cupriavidus sp. DL-D2
CTCCGGTATAAAAAGGTGTTCAATAAGTTTGAGGTTTTATCGGGCAGCGCTGGCTTCGCTTTGTTTTGCTTCGTTGCGTTGCTGCGCTGTCCATGTGCTGAACTATAGCGGTCGCCCCGTCGGAGAAAAACAGGGGTTCGCTGTCATAGTTGTTCAAATTTATTGAATCGATAGGAAGGGGCTAATTCATCGCGCAATTCTTCGGCACGGGATCAGAGATATTCCACATTGCCATCGACACTGATGGCCTGTCCGGAAACGTTGTGTGCAGCGGGCGATGCCAGAAACAGCGTCATGGCTGCGATGTCTTCCACGGTCACCATGCGGCGAAGCGAGATTTTCTGGAGATACTGTTCGCGCATCGCGTCGAAGCCGATACCGAGCGAATCGGCTCGCGCTGCGATGACGCGGTCCATGCGCTCGCCTTGCACCACGCCGGGCAGGATGGCGTTGACGCGGACGTTGCTGGGTCCGAGTTCGATGGCCAGTGATTTCACCATGCCGACAATGGCCCATTTCGTTGCGGCGTAGGGCGTACGGTAGGCGTATCCGAGACGGCCTGCGACGGACGACATGGCGATGATGCCGGGGCAGTCCGAGGTCTGCTTCATCAACGGTACGACCCCGCGCACAAAGTTGAACTGGCTGTGCAGGTTCGTTGTGACGGTGCGTTCCCAATCCTGCGGGTCGATGGTTTCGACGCCACCGGTTGGCCCGGCAATCCCAGCGTTGTTCACGAGAATATCGATACCGCCCAGCCTGGCGCCGGCATCGGCCACGATGCGGTCAACGTCCTCCCGTTTGCCGACATCGGCGATGCCCGTGTGCAACGTGCGGTTCGCCGCTTTCAGCGATTCGAGCGCGGCGCCGTCGACGTCGCAGACGTAGACGTTGGCCTCGGCCTGGAGAAAGGCTTCGGCGATGCCGGCACCAATGCCGGAGCCGCCGCCCGTGATTAGCACACGCAGACCAGGGCGTGGCCGTAGCAGTGCCAGTGCGTTCATATGTGTCTCCTCATGTTGTAGGGCACGCAATCAGAGCGTCATGCCACCGGATGCTTCGATGACGGCGCCGTTGATATAGCTTGCGTCAGGGCTGGCAAGGAAGGCGTAGATATTAGCGATTTCTTCCGGCTTTCCCAATCTACGCAACGGCACCTGATGGCGCATCTTTTCCAGGACCTCGTCGGGCACGGTGGACAGGATGGGCGTCTCGATGAAGCCCGGCGCCACGGCGTTCACGCGGATGCCCTTCGGCCCCAGTTCGCGGCTCCAAGTCTTGGTGAAGCCGATGACGCCAAACTTGGCGGCGGCGTAGTTTGTCTGACCGAAATTGCCATAGAGGCCCACCACGGAACTGGCATTGAGGATGACGCCCGAACCGCGCTCCACCATGCCGTCCACCACCGCCTGCGTGACATGGAATACGCTGCGGAGATTGACGTCGATGACGTCATCGAACTGCTGGGTCGTCATCTTTTGGAGCTTGGCATCGCGCGTAATGCCGGCGTTGTTCACCAGGATATCCACGCGTCCGAACTGGGCGACCACTTCTGCAACCATGTCGGATACGGCGACGGGATTCGCCACGTCCAGGCCGAATCCGATGGCGGTCGCGCCGTCTTCCCGACAGGCAGCGACCACCTCGCCCACGGCATCCTGCTTGAGGTCGCATAGCACGACAATGGCGCCTTCCTGCGCAAACTTTCGCGCAGTTGCCGCGCCGATTCCCTGTGCCGCGCCCGTGATGATGGCGACCTTTCCTGCTAGCTTCATGACTGCCTCTCTTTCGTGCTGCTTGCCAAGTGTCAGGCGTTAGCCTTGGTAATCGGGTGTGACTCGGAGCCTCGACGTTCCGCCGCCGCGTCGCTGGAAACGAGCGGCTGGCCTTCGGTACGGATGGCGCGGGCGAGCATCGGGATCATGACAAGGCCGAGTACTGCGGCAGCCAGGATCACGTAGAAGCCGCTGGAACTCTTGCCGGTCGCGGTCTCGGCGAGGCCAAACAGGTAGGGTCCGACAAATCCGCCGAGCAGACCGATGGTATTGATGAACGCCAGCCCGGCGGCCGCCTGAACGCCGTGCAGACGCTTCATGGCGATGGACCAGTAGGACGGCAACACGCCGCCGCCGAAGAATCCTGCCGCTGCCAGCAGTGCGATCTGCGCGCTCTCATTCGACGTGGAGATAAATGCGGAAGCTGCCACGACCACTCCCATGGTCAGGATGCCGAGGTAGACACAGTCGCTGTGCATCCGGCGATGGATGCGCGGCAGCAGCAAGACGCCAATCAGAAAGCCAAAGCCCACGCTGCTCGACAGGATGGCGATCAGCACCGGAGACTTCACGTTCATCTGCGAGACGATGGAAGGCGTGAAGAAGTACAGTCCTACAAACGCAATCTGGTTCAGGAAGTAAATCAGGCTGATGCAGAGCGTGGTGGGTCTCTTGAGCGCCGACACCCAGTCGCCGGAGAACAGATGGGCGTGGCCATGCGCGTCGATCACGGCATGTGCCTCCAGCGAACGGCTTTCTTCTGGCGTCAGCCATTTCACATCGGTCGGCCGATCGGGCAGGATGAAATAGAGGATGCAGCCGATGACCACGGTAGGCAGCCCTTCGAGCAGGAACATCCATTGCCATCCATGCAGTCCGCCAAGACCGTCGAGTTGCATGAGGCCGATGCCGATGGGATTGCCGATGATGAGCGCCACCGCCGGGGCCGTATAGATCCAGCCGACCGCAACCGCGCGATCCTTGGGCGCGAACCACAGCGTGACCATATACATCAGCGCCGGGAACAGGCCCGCTTCCGCGATGCCAAGCAGCACACGCAGCGCATAGAACGACCATTCCCCCTGCACGAACATCATGCCCGCCGACAATGCGCCCCAGGTGACCGCGATGCGCGCGATCCAGCGGCGCGGTCCGATGCGATGCGCGATGAGGTTGCTGGGCACTTCCAGCAGCGCGTAGCCCAGGAAGAAAATGCCGGCCCCCAGCCCATACGCGGCGGCGCTGATGCCGAGGTCTGCTGCCAGATGGGCCTTGGCCAGCGCCACATTGGTTCGATCGATGAACGAGAGGAAGTAGATCCCGCACAGGATCGGGATGAGTCGCAGCATGGCTTTGCGCGTGGCGCGCGCATGCAGGCCATCGGCACTGCGCTCAGCGGTGTTCGTTGTCATGAGTTGTCTCCGGTGTGGATCCCATGGCTTTTGTTGTTATGGCCGGATGCTGGTAGCAGGCGTCCGGCCTTGCGCATGGGACGATAGAAATGAAGCAGGATGATTAGAACGAAACGGCGTCCCTGCCTTTGAGGCCCAGCATTTGCCGTGCCTCGGCGGGCGTGGCGATCTCGAAGGAAAGCTCCTCGAGGATTCGTCGGATCTTGCGAACCTGTTCCGCGTTGCTCTTCGCCTTTACGCCCTTGGACAGGTAGACGCTGTCCTCCAGGCCCACGCGCACGTTTCCACCGAGGATGGCGCCCATGGTGACGAGCGGCATCTGGTGGCGGCCTGCGCCGAGTATCGAGAAGTGATAGTTCTCGCGGCCGAAAAGCCTGTCGGCCGTGCCACGCATCAGGGACAGGTTCTCGGGGTCCGCGCCGATACCACCCAGGATGCCGAACACAGACTGGATGAAGAACGGCGGCTGGATCAGGCCCGCGTCGATGAAGTGGGCGAGATTGTAGAGGTGGCCCACGTCGTAGCACTCGAATTCGAAGCGTGTGCCGTGGTCGCGGAACTCGGTCAGGATGTTCTTGATGTCCCGGAACGTGTTGCGGAAGATCATGTCCTCCATGCCTTCGACATACTCCTTCTCCCAGTCGAAGCGCCATGACGTCATCTTCTCGGCAACCGGATGCAGCGAGAAGTTCATCGAACCCATGTTCAGCGAGCACATCTCCGGGCGGGCGACGCGCGCATAGGCCAGTCGCTCGTCGAGTGACATGCGCGTGCTGCCGCCGGTGGAAATGTTGATGACCGCGTCGGTTTCACGCGCGATATCGGGCACGAACTCCCGGAAGACTTCCGGTTTCGGGGTGGGGCGGCCGTCCGACGGGTTGCGCGCGTGCAGATGCAGGATGGCCGCGCCGGCTTGCGCCGCTTCCAGTGCTTGGGCGCGGATCTCGGCAGGCGTGATGGGCAGGTATTCCGACATCGACGGTACGTGTGCCGAGCCCGTCACGGCGCAGGAAATGATGACTTTGCGGTTGCTGCTCAAGGCTTGTCTCCAGTGTCCTTCGGGCGGCGCCAGTCCGCGCTCGCCCGAATCTTGTGATACGGATAGTAGTGAGATAGGATGCGCCCCGTAAGGTCATTTCCGGACAAGAGGGAGTCCTTGCAGGACAAACTGGAACAAAGCCGTGACGTCGAAACTATCGCTTCCCAATGAGCGCGTGCACGCGCCGTACAAGATCGCGGCATTGGTCGAGGTGCTGGCCGAGCAAGGCATCGAACCCGTCGACAGTTTGAAAGGGTCCGGCATCGAACCGGATGAGATCTACGATGCCGCGGTGCTGACTTCCGTGCGACAGTACGCCGCCGTCTGCAGCAATGCCGTGGCGTTGTCGTCCGACCCTGCGACACCTTTCCGGACGGGGTCCCGGCTGCATCTGTCCGCCTACGGGATGTATGGCTACGCGCTGATGTCGTGCCTGTCGCTGCGCGACTATTTCAGGCTCGGGGTCAAATACCATCGCCTTGCCACACCCACGCTGACCATCGCCTGGACGGAGTACCCAGACCGGGGCGTGTGGACGTTTCCCGATGCCTTCGCGTCGAATCAATCCCGTGAAGTCCAGCAGTTCCTGCTGGAGCAGCAGTTCACGCAGCACGTCACGCACTTGCAGGACGTGGCCGGGAAGAGTTGCCCGCCTGTGCAGGCAAATTTCGCCTATCCGGCGCCGCACTACGCTGCCATCTACGAGGAATACCTGTGCTGCCCCTGCGCCTTCGACCAGCAGGCTTGCGAACTCATCTACGACAGCGCGATCCTTGACCACAAGCCGCAACTCGCGCACCTGCACACCGCGGCATTGCTGCAGGAAACCTGCGACCGGCTGATCGGGCAAGCCAAGACATCGATCGGTGCGTCGGGCGAGGTCTACCAGTTCCTGATGCGCAGCCCCGGAGAGTTTCCGTCGATGGAGGCGGTTGCGAGCGCATTCAATATGACAAGCCGGACGTTGCGTCGACGGCTGGATGCGGAGGGCACTTCATTCGTCGCCATTGTCGATGACGTCCGGCGCTCGCTGGCGACGGAATACCTGAAGACGACCAGGATGAGCGGCGACGATATCGCGATGCTGCTGGGCTTCAGCGACACCGCGAATTTTCGTCGCGCGCTCAAGCGCTGGACGGGAAAGAGCCTGACTGAACTGCGCGGACCCTGAGCGCGAGATGCTCGGTCCGGAAGCGCTTATTGCGGCTGCAGATTGATCCGCTTCGCCATAGCGCGGAATTTTCCGGTCTCCGCCTGCAGGAAGCGCTGGGCGTCTGCCAGGGAGCTTGGCTTGGCCACTTCCGCGCCCGTTGCTTCCAGGCCGCTGGCTACCTGCGGATCTTGCAGCGTCTCGACGAGGGCCTGATGCAGGCGCGTGACCACCGCTTCCGGCGTGCCCTGTTTGACCATGATCCCGGCCCAGGTTGCCTGGTCGAAATCCTTCAACTGCGTGCCTTCACCGAAGGCCGGAATGGCCGGATCGGTCTTGCTGCGGCTGTTTCCCGCCCAGCCTACGAGTTTCAGCCTGCCCTGGTCTGCCAGGCCACGGAAACTGGTGGCATAAGGAAGGATCGCGAAATCGACATTCTTCCCGGCCAGGTCCTGGACGAGCGGTGCCATGCCTTTGTACGGGATATGGCTGACGCCGATGTGTGTACGCGTTGCCATGTCTTCGGTCACAAGGTGATACATCGAACCTGGGCCGACGCTGCCATACGTCAGCGGCTTGGCAGGATTGGCCTTGGCGAGCGCGATGACCTCATCGACTGTGCGCGCCGGCAGGTCGGGCCGCGCCACCATCACCAGCCGGTTGACGGTTACCGGCGCCAGCAGCCGGAAGTCTTCGGTGCGCAGCTTGACCGCCGCGTTCGAGAGCGGCGCAAGGATGACCTCGTTGGGCGAGCCGAGGAAGATCATGTAGCCGTCGGCAGGCGCGTTCAATACCTTCTGTGCCGCCATGGCGCCGCTGACGCCGCCCAGGTTCTCGATCACCACGGGCTGGCCCAGCGCCTTCGAGAGGCGCGCGTTCATGCTGCGTGCAATCGCATCGGAGAGTCCGCCAGCCGGATACGGCACCATCAGCACCACCGGTCTGGAGGGATACGCGTCCGCCGCGCTCGCGCCGGGTGTGGCGAACAGGCCAACCGTGGCGACAGCGGCAAACGTGCAGCGGGCAAGCATTCGGCGAATCGGGTTCATGGCAGTCAGGCGGTGGGGTGGAAGAATTCGGTGGCAAGTGCCACCCAGAATGCCGCGCCCGTATCCAGGCAGCGGTCGTTGAAATCGTAGGAAGGGTTGTGCACGCTGCACGGGCCGGTCGGCACACCGGCCGCGTGGCCATTGTCGCCATTGCCGATCATCAGGTAGCAGCCGGGCCGCTCCGCCAGCATGTAGGCGAAGTCTTCGCTGGCGCAGAGCGGCGTGGCATCGTCATCGACGCAATCGTCGCCGTACAGCTTGCGCGCGACCTTCACGGCGAGCGCTGTCTCTGGCCCGGTGTTCACCAGCACGGGATAGCCGCGTTCATAGATGACGGTATGCCGCAGCCCGAACGTCGAAGCCTGGCCGGCAGCTACCTCGTGGATGCGCCGCTCGAGTAGCGCGCGCACGTCCGGCTGCAAGGCCCGGATGCTGAGTTCCAGTTCGGCGGACTCCGGGATGATGTTGTACGTGGTGCCCGCCTCAAGGCGCCCCACGGTAATGACGGCGGCGGCCTGCGGATCGACATTGCGCGCGACGATGCTTTGCAGCGCCATCACGGTCGACGCGGCGGCAATGGTCGGATCGGCCGCCAGTTGCGGCATGGCGCCGTGGCCGCCGACGCCGTGGAAGGTAATCACTGCACGATCGGATGAAGCCATGAACGCGCCATCTCTCACATAGAAGCGTCCCACCGGGCGTCCCGGGTAGTTGTGCATGGCGAACACGGCATCGCACGGAAAGTTGTCGAACAGACCTTCGTCCATCATCCGCCGCGCTCCACCAGCGCCGCCCAGCTCCTCCGCCGGCTGGAAGATCAGGTGCAGCGTGCCGTTCCAGTCCACGCCCTGTTGCTGCATGGCTGCCAGACGCTGCGCCGCGCCCAGCAGCATGGCCGTGTGGCCGTCGTGTCCGCATCCGTGCATCTTGCCGGGCACCTCGCTGGCCCATGGCAGACCCGTGGCTTCCTGGATCGGCAGCGCGTCCATCTCGGCACGCAGACCGAGGCGGGGACCGCCATTGCCGAAGCGCAGCCGCCCGACGAGGCCGGTCCCCGCGATGCCTGTGACGACGTCGTATCCCCATGCCTTGAGCTTTTCTGCCACAAAGGCGCTGGTCCGAAATTCTTCAAAGCCCAGTTCGGGATGGCGATGAAACTGGTGACGCCAAGCCGTCATGCTGTCTGCATCGGGAGTACTGAGGGTGGCGTGTGTCGCTTGGTTCATGGGCAATGGCGAGCGATTTGGTCTGCTCCATCATATGGCCCACGACGAAAACCAATTAGCGGTATATTTTCCGAGGTGAACACCCATGGTGTTCCCCCCCTCCCGACATCCGCGAGTCCTTGCCATGCGCCAGCATCAGCTCCGAGCCCTTGTCCAGGTTGCCGAAAGTGGCACCATCCGCGCGGCCTCCCGCAGCCTGCATCTCAGCCAGAGCGCGCTGACCAAGGCGTTGCGCGAGTTGGAAGACGATGTGGGGACGGAGCTGCTGGTGCGCAGCCACAAGGGCGTGGATTTCACGGCGGCGGGACGCGTGCTGCTGACCAACGCGCGGCTGGCGCTGGCGTCTCTGGAACGGGCGCGTGACGAGATTCGGGCGCTGCAGGGTGGGGCCGGCGCGCATGTGACCGCCGCCGTCACGCCTTTGCTGGCGCTCGATGTGCTGCCCCGGGTCTGGGAGGCTTTCACGGCTCGGCAGCCCGACGCGACACTGTCGTTGAGCGAGGGCTTTCTTGCCGACCTGATTCCGCGTCTGATCGAAGGGCGGCTGGACTTCGCCATTGCCATTGCCGATCCAGAGGACCTTCCGCCCGAGCTCACTTTCGAGCCGCTGCTGGCGGTGACCGCCGTTCCCGCCGGCAGAGTGGGGCATCCGCTGGCCGGCGCGACGCACTGGGACGCATTGGCGGACGCCCAGTGGACGCTGAACCTCTCGCCGGGCAGCCAGAGCGAAACGCTGTTGGCATGGTTGCGGGCGAGCGGCCTGCCTGTGCCGCACCGGATCACGGCGTGCACATCGCCAACGCTGATGACGGAACTGATGCGGCGCACCGATGCGATCGGCTATTGCCCCACGCGGTTGCTGGCCGATCCGCTCTACAGCAACGGCCTGCAGGCTTTCTCTGCCCTGTCTCCACTACCGCCCGCCATGCAGGCGGGCCTGATCCGACTGCGCGCCATGCCACTGGGCACGTCGGCACGCATGCTGGCCGAGCTTTTCGTCAGGCAACTCGGGCGGTAGCGCGCGGGGATCGACCTGCGCACGGCACTGATCGATCGACAGGCGAAAAAAAATCCCGGCAGGGCCGGGATTCTTTCTTACAGCGGTACGACTCAGAGACTTAGATCGGCTCGATCTTGGTCGCTGCCGGGCCCTTTTGGCCAACGCCTGCGACGTAGCGAACCTTCTGGCCTTCCTGGAGCGACTTGAAGCCGTTGCCCTGGATTTCCGAGAAGTGAGCGAACAGGTCGTTACCGCCTGCGTCCGGGGTGATGAAGCCAAAACCCTTCGAGTCGTTGAACCACTTAACAGTGCCGGTTTCCATGTGCGGATTCCTTAAAAAATAGATTCTCGCCAACCGATAACTGTTAGCGAGGCATGACGATCAAGGAAGAAACATGGAGAAAAGTGGCGCCACAGAGGGCTGGCACCTTGTGCTTCGGGTTGCTGCTTGAAGATCTTGCGGGAGTTTTTATACCCGTAACCGCAAAGGCTGTCAACACGGCTTCGGCGAATTTACGGTAACGCACGTGCGGTCGGCTGCACAATTTGCCTGGGTTCCGCGCCGAAGCCGCCGCCACGAATGGGTGGGGGCCGGTGGGCTCCCCCCATAGGTGGTATGATTCGCCAGCGCTCCCTTCATCGACATGTGTCGAACATCGCGCGCCGGCCGCAAGACAACATCACTAGAAGAGCAATAGCGGTCGATCGGGCTTGTGCCCGGTCTGTTCACGGCGACAGTCGCCGGCAAACCTCACCCCGCCCAGCGGCGCGTCCGCTCCGCAACCGATTCGCCAATACCGGCGCCGGTTGTGCAAGCAAGGCCTCCCTCACGACAGTTCGGTTTTCGCGATTTGCCATTCGGGCGAGAGGCGGCACCGATCACTGATTTCTGCAATGGCGACCGGCTGCCAGGAAAGCAAGGAACATCGCATGCCCCAGGGCATGAGGCATGTGCGTGCTGCACCCTGACCCGCTCCGCCACAACAAGGAGCATTTTTGGCTAAAGAAGAACTGGTGGAATTTGGCGGCAAGGTATCTGAAGTCCTGCCCGACAATCGCTTTCGCGTGATCCTGGAAAACGGCTTCGAAGTCTGGGCGTATTCGTCCGGACGCCTGAAGAAGAATCGCATTCGCGTGCTGGCTGGCGATCGCGTGACGCTGGAAATGTCGCCCTACGACCTGACAAAGGGCCGCATCAACTACCGCCACAAGAACTGATGGCGCAGCCAATGTCGACCAGCGAGGAATGGGAAGAATTGCATCTCACGCCTGCGGGCTGGGTTGCCGGTAGCTATCGGCATACTCCCTGGCCCGTGGTTGACGTGAGCCCGCCAGAAGGTGGTGTGCTGATGGTGCGCCGCCACGTCACCGCTACCTATTGCGGTCCGTCGCGTGCGGTGGAAGACCGCACGCCGCAAACGCAGGACATGGCGCTGATCGAATCGCTGCTGGCCCAATACGGTGGGCCCGAGTTCGGTATCTAGGCAATTCGCCGACCGGCGTTTTCAGCCCGGGCGATGGCGTCCTGCCCGGGTCGTCCTGCACATCTTTATCGTCCCGCCCTCACAGTCCTGCCACCGACTCGCCGGGCACCAGTCCGTCGATGATGTCGGAGCCGTGCTGCACGGCTGCGCGCTTGGCTTCGCCTACGTTTCCCCATTGCGTCACGGGAACGTGGAAGACCCGGCCATTGTCTGCGGATGGCTGTACGCCTTCGCGGCAGATCACCACGGAAGCCTTGTACGACCGATCCGGCCGGCGCTCGTGCCATTCGCGCGGCGGCTCGCATTTGTAGACCAGCGGATAGAGATCGAAACCCTTGCTGTTGGCGGCCGGGTGATTGTCCATTGCGTGCTCCTGTTCGTCTATCTGACGACTGTACGCTCTTTCCGCCCGGCCCAGTCAGTATTTCAGGCCCTTCCCAATTACTCCACCCGTGCGCCCGATCGTTCGACGATGGATTTCCATTTCCGGTAGTCGCTATCCACCAGATCGGAGAATTGCTTCGGCGTCATGAGCTTGGCCTCGGCGCCCTGGTCGTGGATGGCCTGGATGACTTCAGGCGTGGCGAGTACCTTGTTGACTTCGGCACCGATGCGTTCCACCACGCTGGCCGGCGTCTTGGCCGGCGCGAAGATCCCGTACCAGGTACTGACGTCAACGTCCTTGTAGCCGCTCTCCGCCACGGTGGGCACATTGGGCAGCGACGTGCTGCGGCTGGCCGATGTCACGGCCAGCGCGCGCAGCTTGCCGGCCTTCACTTGTGCAAGGGCCGAGGGGACGGATGCCACCATCAGGTCCACGTTGCCCGCCATGGCGTCCATCATCGCGGCGTTCGAGCCCTTGTATGGCACGTGCAGCAGCTTGATGCCGGCAGCCTGGCTGAAAATCTCGGCGGCCAGGTGGATCGTGGTGCCGTTGCCGGGCGAACCGTACTTGATGGATTCCGGATGCGACTTCGCGGCGGCCACCACATCGGCCAGCGTCTTGTACTTCGAATTGGCCGAGGTGACGATGACGATCGGGGTGTAGCCAACGTGGCTGATCGCGATCAGGTCACGCGACGGCACGTACGAGACGGTCTTGTAGAGCCACGGTGCCACGACGAGATTGTCTTTCTGGCCCATCACGAGTTCGTAGCCGGTGGGCGCCGCGCGTACGACTTCCGCGATGCCCAGCGTGCCGCCCGCGCCGGGTTTGTTGTCCGGCACGAACGTCCACTTGGTGGACTGCGATACCTGGTTGGCCACAAGGCGCGCCAGGATGTCGGTACCGCCGCCCGGCGGGAACGGAATCACCAGGCGGATCGGCTTGGCGGGAAAGCTGGTATCGGCAAGCGCCGGGGCCGTAGCCAGGCCGCTTGCTGTGACGACCAATGCGAGCGCCGCGTTCAGGAGGGTTCGCGCGGCGTTCCGGCGATCGATGTTTCGGAGGCGCGGCACCGCTGCGCAGGTTTGAGGCATGACAGATCCAGACAACGCGTGTTGGGTAATGACTAGCAGCGGCGGATTATACCGGCCGCGCCGCATCGATCTGTCCGGACTCGGAATACTCAGAACGTGGCTGGGGAGTTCACCCAGAGCACACGCGCTACCACGTCGCCAACATTGCGATAGCCGTGCGGCACCTGACTGGAAAACGTGAAGGCGTCGCCGGGACCGATCCGGTGGATGTCGTCGCCAAGCATCAGTTCAAGGTGTCCTTCAAGCACATAGCCCACTTCCTCGCCCTGATGTTCGATCTGCCCGTCGCTGGCCTGACCGGGCCAGACGATGTGGATGTTGGCCTGCAGCAGCCCGCCGCGCTTGGGCAATACCACGCGTTCCAATGCCACGCCGCCTGCGCGGATGACGGGGCGTTCGCCGTTGCGCAGGATGGGCGACTGGTTGGGTTCCTCTTCGCTGGTCAGCGTGCCGATGTTGGTGTCCAGCGCCACAGCCAGCCGGTGCAGCGTGGTGAAGGACGGCGTGGCCAATCCGCGCTCGACCTTGGAGATCAGGCTTTCGGAGCAGCCGGCCTTGCCGGCCAGTTGCAGCAGCGTGTAGCCGGCAACCAGCCGGGCGTGGCGCAGTTTGACGCCAAGCGTCAGCGTGGCCGACTTGCTGTCGGCCGGTTCGGGAGTGGGGCGCGCGGTCTTTGCCATGCGGTCGATATCGGTGGGGGCGGAGGCCAGGCGCCGGAGCCTCGGGGATTTCAGCGGCAGGCCAGTTCCGCGACAGTGTAAGCCAGTGCCTTCGCCCCGAGGAACAGTTCGGTAGCGTCGGTGTCTTCGGCGGCATTGTGGCTGATGCCGCCCTTGCTCGGGACGAAGATCATCGCCGTGGGGCAATGGTCGGCCAGATACATGGCGTCGTGGAAGGCGCCCGATGTCAGCCGCATCGGCATGGCCCGGCCCGCCTGTTCGCTGGCGCGTGTGCACGCGCGTTCGATCGCATCGAGCATGGTGCGGGGAAAATGCGTGGGCGTGCGATGGAAGAATCGCTCCACGGTGACGGCATCGCTCGCCTGTGCATGACGCACGCACGCAGCGCGCAGTGCGGCTTCGGCGCGGTCCAGCGCAGCGTCATCGAGGCAACGCATGTCCACCGTGAACGACACATGGCCCGGAATCGTGTTCACCGAATTGGGCGCAACGGTCCAGCGGCCCAGCGTGAGGCGCAACTCGTTGCTGCCTGCTGCGGCATCGCGCGGTGCCAGCGCGTAAAGCTCTTGTGCGATGGCGACGGCCACGGCCATGGCATCGCGTCGCACAGCCATTGGCGTGGTGCCTGCATGGGCCATCGTGCCGGCACAGTCCACGCGGAACCAGCGCACGGCCTGGATGCCGGTGACCACGCCCAGCGGCACATTGGCGGCTTCGAGTACCGGTCCCTGTTCGATATGGAGTTCGACGCAGGCCGCCATCGGGCGCGGCATGGGCAGGCGCGGCACATCGGCGCTGGCAGTGAGCGCGGCATCCAGTGCGTCGCCAAAGCGCACGCCAGCCGGATCCACCGCGTCGCGATAGATGGCCAGCCGACCGGGATCGACGAATGCACTCGATCCCATGGCACCGGGACCGAAGCGGCTGCCTTCCTCGTTGGTCCACGACACCACCTCGATGGGTCGCCGGGTTTCGACACCGGCAGCGTTAAGTGCCGCGATGACTTCGAGTCCGGCCAACACGCCATAGGCGCCGTCGTACTTGCCGCCGACGGGTTGGGTATCGGCATGGCTGCCGGTGAGCACCGGAGGCAGGTCTTCGCGACCGGGGCGGCGGAAGAACAGGTTGCCGCAATCGTCGGTACTGACTTCACAGCCGAGTGCGCGTGCCTGTTCGATCAAGTGGCGACGTGCGGCAAGGTCGATATCGGTCAGCGTCTCGCGAGAGACGCCGCCATCATCGCGTCCGCCAAAGCGGGCCAGCGCGGCCAACGATGCGGCCAGTCGCGCGGCATCGACGTGATCCTGTACGGTACCTGCAATCTCTGCGTGCGCGGAAGGCGAGTCGGTGAAATTCAATCTGTGCTCCGGAATGCGTGGAAGGCAGGCGCTTATCGCGCTTGCAGCGACATCTCAAGTTGATGGGCAACGGCCAGTGCGCGTGCATCGGCATGGCGCGCGGCGGTGACGGTCACACCCACCGGCATGCCCGTGACACCGGTACCCGTCGGCACATGCACGCACGGCGTGCCGAGCAGCGTCCACATGCGGCAGAAGATCGGGTCGCCCGTGGCTTGCAGGCCCGCAGGCGCTTCGCCTTCCGCGCTGGGTGCGAGGATGGCGTCGAACCCTGCCAGGGCATCGTCCAGTGCCAGCCGCGCGCGCTCGGCCAGCGCCAGCGCGGCGTGAAAACGCTCGCCCGATACGGCACGCCCGGCTTCGAGCTGTCGAACGAACGCGGCGCTGAACTGTGCCGATGGATTGCGCGCTTCGGGTGCAAAGGCGGCCACAGCCTCAAAGGCCATGATGTCCATCTGTGCCTCGGTCAGGCCATCGCAGGCAGCGGGGAGGTCGAATGCATGGACGGTGGCACCCGCGCGTTCCAGTGCGCGCACCGCGGTGTCGAGCGCGGCGCGCGCATCGGCGCCAGCGCGCTCCCAGTGCGGTGTGCGGCAGATGCCGATGCGCAGCGTTGTCTTCTGGGCCAGTGTCGCGTTGGCAATCGATGCATCGCGGGCCAGTGTACCGATGAACAGCGCGGCATCGTCCACACGGCGCGCGAGCACGCCCACGGTGTCGAGACTCGGCGACAGCGGCTTGATGCCAGCCAACGGCAAGGTCGCATGCGTGGGTTTGTAGCCGACCACGCCGCAATACGAAGCGGGGCGAATCACGGAGCCTGCGGTCTGTGTGCCAAACGCGAGCGGCACCATGCCAGCCGCAACAGCAGCGGCCGAACCACTCGACGAGCCGCCCGGCGTATGAGGCCGATCCGCAGGCGCACGCGGATTGCGTGTGGGGCCGGGCTGGAACGTGGCGAATTCGGTGGTGACCGTCTTGCCGACGATCACCGCACCGGCATCGCGTGCCAGCGCCACGGCAGCCGCGTCGATGGTTGGCCGGTGCCCGCGATAGATCGGCGAGCCATAGGTCGCGGGCATGTCGATCGTATCCATCAGGTCCTTGACGCCGATGGGCACGCCCTGCAGCGCGGCAGTGCCGCCTACGGTGTCGTTGGCCCGTGCCTGCGCAATCGCGGCATCGGTGCCCACGTGTTGCCATGCCAGGATGCCCGGCTCCAGCGACGCGATGCGGGCCAGCGCCGCGCGTGTCACAGCCTCCGCCGTGAGATCGCGCTGCGCGATCATCGTGGCCAGCGTGCGCACCGGAAAATCGAGAAAATCGTCCATGATCGTCTGCCTCAAATCCGTGGGTCAGCCGAAGTACGCTGCGCGTACTTCGTCGTTCTCGCGCAGCGCCTGCGCCGTACCTTGCGCCACTACGCGGCCCTGCGAGAGCACATAGCCGTGGTGCGCGATGGCCAGCGTCTGGCGCGCGTTCTGTTCGACGAGCAGCACGGTCATGCCCAGGGCGTTGATCTGCTGGATGACCTTGAAGTTCTCTTTCACGTACAGCGGCGAGAGGCCGAGCGAAGGCTCGTCGATTACCAGCAGGCGAGGCTGTGCCATCAGCCCACGGCCAATCGACACCATCGCCTGTTCGCCGCCTGACATCGTGCCCGCGAGTTGCCCAGACCGCTCGCGCAGGCGCGGAAAGATCTCGTAGACATTGGCGATGCGTTCGCGCACCGTGGCGGGATTCGCTTCGAGAAAAGCGCCCAGCGCGAGGTTTTCGGCGACGGTCATGCGCGGAAACACCTTGCGGCCTTCCGGGATGCACGCAATGCCGCGCGCGATGATGTTGTGCGTCTTCTCGCCCGCGAGGTCGTCGCCATCCCACAGGATGCGGCCTTTGCGCGGCGGCGTGAGACCGAGGATCGAACGGATCAGCGTGCTCTTGCCCGCGCCGTTGGCGCCGAGGATGCAGGTGATCTTGCCCGGCGGCACCTCGATGGACACATCGTGCAGCACGTTGACCTTGTCATAGCCCGTGGTCAGCCCTTCCACGCGCAGTGTGGTGTCACTCTGGCTCATGCGGCTTCCTCTCCCAGGTAGGCGGTCTGCACGTCGGGGTCGGCGGTGATCTCTGCGTAGGTGCCTTCGGCAATCTTCTTGCCGTAGTTCAGCACGATGCAGCGATCCGTGATCCGCTCGATCACGTTCATCTCGTGTTCGATCAGCACGACGGACAGGTCCTTCAACTTGCCCCGCACCTGCAGGATGTCGTTCATCAGTTCGTGGGTCTCGTCATGCGTCATGCCTGCCGAGGGTTCGTCGAGCAGCAGCAGGCGCGGGCGGCTCAGCAGCGCGCGGCACACCTCGATACGGCGGCGGTCGATCATGGTGAATGTTTCCACCGGTTCGAACAGTCTCGCCGCCAGCGGCGGACTGAAGATGTTCAGCAGTTCCAGCACGGATTCCACATAGCGGTCGTATTCGGCCTTGAACGCCTTGCGGCGGAACAGGTTGAACACAAGACCGTGGCTCATGTTCTGGTAGTCGCCGATCACGATGTTGTCGAACACGGTCAGCGGCAGCGATAGCCGCGAGCGCTGGAACGTGCGCGCCACGCCGCTGCGGTAGATCTGCTGCGGCGTCTTGCCGATGACCTGCTCGCCGTCGTGCGTGATGGTGCCTGCGGTGGCCTTGTAGATGCCGGTCAGGACATTGAAGAACGTAGTCTTGCCGGAGCCGTTGGGCCCCAGCAGGCCAAGGATCTCGCCGCGATGGATCTCCAACTGCAGCTTGTCCAGCGCGGTCAGCCCACCAAAGCGCATCGTCAGGTCGCGTACCTCGATCATTGCGTGGCTCATTGCGCATCCTTTCGCGGGAAGAACAGCCGCGTCTTGCGGGGCATCAGGCCATCAGGGCGGAACAACAGGATCACGATGACCAGCGCCGCGTAGAACAGGAAGCGGTATTCCTGGATGAACTGCAGCTTCTCTGGCAGCACCAGCACGATGATGGCGGCGGGCACCAGGCCCACCACATTGCCAAGGCCGCCCAGAATCACGATCGACAGCATCAGCAGCGAGTCGGCGAACGTGAAGTTGTTGGGCGCCACGAACGCGGTGACCATGCCGTAGACACTGCCGGCCACCCCGGCAAAGAAGTTGCCGAGCATGAAGGCGATGACCTTCCAGCGCGCGATATGCAGGCCGAACGTGGCCGCAGCGGTTTCATCGGTGCGCACCACGTCCATGGCCAGGCCCACCCACGACCGTTCCAGCGCCTTGACGATTGCGAACGTACCGGCGCAGATCAGCAGACTCAGCAGCGCGTAGCTCGCATAAAACGAGATGTCGACGCCAAACAGCGTCACGCCCTCGTTGAACTGGAAGCCGAACAGCGTCATGCCGGGCACCTGCAAACCTTGCGGGCCGCCGAGCACGTCGTTGACTTCGAGGAAGGTCTTGAACAGGATGCCGAACGCAATGGTCACCAGCGCGGCGTAGTGTCCGCGTGTACGCAGCACCGGCGCGATCAGCAGCGAGCCGATCACCGCTGCCGCGATGCCCGAGAGGGCGATCACCAGCAGATGCGGGATTGGCGTGTGCGCAGCCAGTACGGCCGTGGTGTAGGCGCCGATACCGAAGAACGCTGCACCGGCAAAGTTCGAAACACCGGCAAAGCCGAACTGCACGGTCAGGCCCAGGCATGCCGTGGTGTAGAGCAGCACGGCGCACAGCATCAGCAGCACGAAGTGGCTCTCGTGGAACAGCACGATCAGTGCGAGCGTACCGCCCAGTGCCCAGAGGCGCGATTGCCCGGGGCGATGTGCGGCGGCTTGTTCGACGGTTTTCACCAGCCCCAGCTTTCCGGCTGCGAACAATGCCACCACGGCCACGGCCAGCAGCACGCCAACGGCGATCTGCGATTCAGCATGCAGGAAAAAGTACAGGTAGGCCACCAGGACCACGGCAGCCATGGCGAGCACGGTGCCCGGACGGCGCAGGCCGCCAGCCTGCGTGGCGGCTGGCGTGATCGGTTGAGAGACGTTGTCAGACACGTTCACTGGCTTTCTCCGCGATGAGTCCGGTCGGTTTGAAGGCCATCAGCACGATGACCACGGCAAAGGCGAACACGTCCTTGTAGGCGCTGGGAATGTCGGGTACCAGTGCAGGCAGCAGGGCACTGCCGAGCACCTGCAGTGCCGCAAACAGGAAGCCGCCCAGGATGGCGCCGTAGAGGTTGCCCAGTCCGCCGAGAATGGCGGCGGCAAAGCCGATCACGCCGAGCAGCAGACCCACATTGAAATTGATTTCGTTGTAGTAGAGGCCGTTCATCACACCGGCCAGCGCGGCCATGGCCGAGCCCAGCGCGAACGTGGCCAGCACCACCACTTCGAAGTTGATACCCATCAGCCGTGCGGTCTCGCCGTCCTGCGCCACGGCGCGGATGGCCATGCCG
Organism: Cupriavidus sp. DL-D2; assembly: GCF_039710735.1. Classification (NCBI taxonomy): domain Bacteria; kingdom Pseudomonadati; phylum Pseudomonadota; class Betaproteobacteria; order Burkholderiales; family Burkholderiaceae; genus Cupriavidus; species Cupriavidus sp. DL-D2. Next base: position 18,104 of record NZ_JBDKXK010000091.1, read on the forward strand.
AAGCGCGTGCGGGTGATCAGCAGGTGTACGCCGATGATGATGGCTACGCCGGCGGCCAGCAGGATCAGGTTGTCCACGCGCAGCGTCAGTGCGCCGAGCGAGAACTGGCCGCTTGGCAGCAAGGCCGGAAACGGCTTCGGGTTCGAGCCATCGGGGTAGAACAGGCGCACGGCTTCACGCAGCACCGTGCCCAGCATCAGCGTGGCCAGCAGCGTGTTGAGCGGCGGCGCGCGGCGCAGCGGCAGGATGAGCAATCGCGCAATGCCGGCACCGAGCAGGCCGGTCACCACCACCGCGCATACCACCACGGCCAGCAACTGCAGCAGCGGCGACTCCACATGCAGCGCCACCACGCCTGCCGAGGCGGCCAGGCCGGCGAACGCGCCCACCATCAGCACGTCGCCGTGCGAGAACTTGATCACGTCGAGCACGCCAAAGAACAACGTGAACCCCACGGCGACCATCGCGTAGATCATGCCGAGCATCAGCCCGTTGAATACGTACTGCCCCAATACACTCATTCGCTTTCCCCCGAATTCCGGATGGCACGGTCCGGGCGACGCACGTTGCGCGCTGCCCGGACGCAACGCTTACAGGCCGGACAGCTTCTTCTTGCCGCGGCCATAGGCGCTGTCTTCCCAGATCACCCACTTGCCGTCTTCCACCACGTACTTGGTGATCAGCGGCACGATGTTCTGGCCGTGCTCGTCGAAGGTGACCTTGCCGATGATGGTGTCCACGTCCTTGGTGCCGTTGAGCATGTCACGCACCTTCTTGCGGTCCGGGCCTACCTTCTCCACGGCATCCATGATCAGGTTGGCTGCGGAGAACGCGAACGGGCCGTAGGCTTCGGGCGGCTCGCCGTATTTCTGCTGGGTGTAGCGTTCCATGAAGAACTGGCCGCCTGGCAGCTTTTCCAGCGGGGCGCCTTCGATGAAGGCCAGCGAGCCTTCGGAGAGCGGCTTGCCCACGCCTTCGATATAGGCGTCGGACTTGATGCCCGAGGTGCCTTCGAACTGGGCCTTGATGCCGAGCTTCTCCATCTGGGTGCGGATGCGCACGCCCAGCGGCGTGAGGCCGCCGAAATAGACCACGTCCGGCTTGAGTTCGCGGATCTTGGTCAGCTCCGTGGTGAAGTCCTGCTGGTCGGCGGTCACGCCAAAGGTGCCGACGATGGTGCCGCCGTCCTTCTTGAGGAATTCACTGAAGTACTTGTTGTGGCCTTTGCCGTAGTCCGTGGTGTCGTGGATGATCGCCCACTTCTTGTACCCCAGGCCCGTCATGAACTTGGCGGCCACTTCGCTCTGGTTGATCATCGTGCCGTTGACACGCATGATCTCCTTGAAGTTGTTGCCGTAGGTGACTTCGGGCAGCACCGCGCCCCACACCACGGCCGGCATGCCGAAGCGGTTGTAGACGCCTACCGTGCCCATTGCCACGGCGGAGCAGAAGTGGGTCACGCCGCCGACGATGGACTTGTCCGCTGCGATCTTGGTGGCCACTTGCACGCCCACGTTCGGGCGGCACTCGTCGTCCTGGACCACGAGTTCGTAGGTGTACTTGGCTTTCGGATCGGCATTGCGCAGGCGCACGGCCAGGTCTGCCGAGTTGCGGCCACCGAGGCCGATCGACGACACGCCACCGGTCAGCGGACCCACAAACGCGATCTTGACGACTTCCTTGGCCTGCACGGGCGCGGCCATCAAGGCCACGCCGGCGGCGGTTGCCACGGCGGCGGCTACTGCGATTTGTTGCTTGCGCACTCTCTTCCCCCTGGGTTGGACGACATGGTCGGGACCCAAACCGATGCGGAAAGTCTTCTGCACCGTATTCAAGTCACTTGAATCCTATGCAATGCCCATGCCAGACCGCAAATATCGCTAACCCCTAGTGCTGAGGGAGGGTGGCGGACGGTTTTTCCTCTTGTGGTGCGGGCTGGCGGTGCGCGGCATGCCCGATCGGCGCGCATCGGGCACGCTCGCGGTGCGCCGCACTGGAGGAACCGGGAACGGAAGTAGCGGACAAGGGCCGCAATCATCCCTTCGTATAAGGCCGGCATGCGAGTGCGCTACCAGGGTTGTGCCATCGGGCAATGCACAGGCGGGGCCCGCCTGCCTACTATTGGCTCACAGGGCGCGCGAGTGTGCCGCCAAGGGGGAAAACATGGATCAATCTGCCGGACTCGAAGTGATTCGCCTGCGCGCCGCTGCGTCGGCCCTGACGCAGGATGCGCGGTTGTGGCGCTGGTTCTCTGACCAGATGGAAGAACATCGCCTGAACTGCGAGCGCAACCGCGATTTCTGGCGCATCACCGTAGCGGGACGTGAACTGGCCTGTGACCGTTCATTCGACGTGGCCGTGCGTGCCGCCTACACGTTGAGCCGCGCGCTGGAGGCGCTGTAGTCACCCGACGTGCCTCGTCGTATCGAGGACGCCATCGCGGTGCAGTCAGTGGGCGTCCATGCCGATGACGCCTGGCGTTTTGCAAAATCTGAAAAAGCATTGATAATCCGCCTCGCGTAGGGCGGATTCACGTCGGCGGCGGGCGCTTACCTATCAGAGGCCCGCGTTATTTCGTCGCGTCATTATGCAGCTCCGGCTTATCCGCCGCAGCCTGTCCGCCCGCCTGCGCCACGCGCTGCGTGCCTCGGGAAGATCCCCGGAGCCGGGCAGGATGTCACACCGGATGCATAGTGAGAGTTGCGATGAACGGCAGGGCCGCCATGTTGAGCGAACAATTTGACGATGCGGCCGATGGCGCCGACGCAGGGAGCGATGGAGACGGCGTGGTGCTGGTCGTGGACGACGACCGCGACGTGCGGCATGCGTTGTCTGGCCTGTTCCGCTCGATCGGACTCGCCACGGCATCGTTTGCATCGGGCGAGGAACTGCTTGCCCATGGATTCCCGGACCGGCCCACCTGCATCGTGCTCGATGTACGGTTGCGCGGCGCCAGCGGACTCGACCTGCAACATCAACTGAACGACGCGGGCAAGCGTGCCTCCATTGTCTTTATCTCGGGCTACGGCGATGTGCCGATGACCGTGGCGGCGATGAAGGCCGGCGCCGTCAACTTCATCGCCAAGCCCTTCCGCGAACAGGACCTGCTCGACGCAGTGAACGAGGCGCTGCAGCGCGATCGCGAGCGCCGTCAGGCCACGTCGCAGACGCGACAACTGCGCGAACGCTTTGGCGGACTGACCGGCCGCGAGCAGGAAGTCATGCAACTGCTGGTGCGCGGGCTGATGAACAAGCAGGTGGCAGACAGCCTCGGCATCAGCCAGGCCACCGTCAAGATCTATCGCGGACAGGCCATGCGCAAGATGCAGGCCCGCACGTTCGCCGAACTGATCATCATGGCGCAGACACTGGGCCTGGTGCAGGCCGACGATATCCCGCACGTCCAGCCGGTGGGTGCCGGCCAGCGTCAGGCTACGGCGTAGCGCATCAATCTTCCGGACGGGACTTCAGGGCGTTCTCGATGCAGTCGAGGATATCGGTGTCCTGGAACGGCTTGCTGAGAAAGCAGGTGGCACCAGCGGCGCGGGCCCGCTGCTCGTAGCCTTCGTGGGCAAAGGCGGTCATGAAGATCACCGGCATCTTGTGTCCGGCCGCACGCAGGGTCTCGCACAGCGTGAAGCCGTTCATGACCGGCATCTGCACATCGGTGATGACACAGGCGATATCCGCCAGCAACGGCGATTGCAGCAGTTCCGGACCGCCGCCATAGAGTTCGACAGCCATGTCGAGGGAGCGCACCAGTCGTCCGATGGCATGCCTGACTGAAGCGTCGTCATCGACGATGGCAATCATGGGGATGGCAGTCACACGCGTTCCTTGAATAGTCTTGAGCGGCGATACAGCTCACCGCTTGCTCGCAGCATAATCCGGGTGGCTCCTGCCCCCAATCATACGGTGGTATTGCCAGGGCGCCGGAAGCCCCTCCGCTGACTGGCGGGAGACCCTCCGCAGGGCCCGCCCGCACGCAAAAGCCGCACAAGGATATGCGCTTCGGAACGACTCCGCCACGATTCAGCGCAGATTCATACCATGGTATGAGTTCACGATGGAGCGTGCCCAGCGGTGCCGCCAATCATGTCAGAAGCTGTGCCGCATGCCGAGTGCAAAGGTCTGCGGATCCGCGCCGGCACTGACGCCGAGTTCGTTGATGGCAAAGTCATACACGGCATTGCGCTTGTTGTTGATGCGGCTGTAGAACGCGAACAGCGCCGTGCGCTTGGACAGCGGATAGTCGTAGCCCACCGTGAATTGCGTGGCGCCCGTTTGCGAACCGCTGCGGAAGAACCCGACGGTATCGGTGGACGAGCCCGTGCCGTTGGCGGCAAGCGCGAAGCCCAGCCGCAAACTGCCCACGCCGATCTGCTGCACCAGCGACGCGTAATAGCCATTGCGTTGCAGGTCACCGGTATCGGTGCGGTAGTGCAGGTGTTCGTAGAGTGCCGAGATGCGCGTGCCTTTGAACAACTGATAGGCCACGCCGACCTTGATCGCATCGTCATTGCGTCCTGCCGCCTGATAGTGCTGGTGCATCTCGTAGGCGACAGTCGCGTTCAGCGGTCCCTTGTCGTAGACCACGGCCGCCGAATAGAGCGCGGGATTGCGCGGCACGGTGGTCTTTTCTTCGGGCAATCCCCAGCCCAGCCAGACGCTGACGCCGGCCATCTGCGGCGAGCGGTATTGCACGATGTTCTTCTGGCGCCGGTCAAACGAACTGGTGTCCTGCACGTTGTCCGACGTCGAGGTCGAGCCATTGCCGATCAGCGCCATATACCCCGCGGTGGTGGGGTAGTACGGATCGTAGGCCATCGTTGCTTCGGTGTACGGCGTATGCCAATGGCCCATGAACAGCAGGCCGTAATCGCCCTGCAACCCGATGCGCGAGTTGCGTGTGGCGATGCCGCCCTGGCCGTTGTCGATCGACAGGTTGCTTTCGATCTGCCACAGCGCCTTGAGCGAGCCACCGAGGTCTTCTTCGCCGCGCAGGCCCCAGACGGAGCGGTAGTTGGTCTGGCGCACCACGCTGCCCAGCGACGTGCCATCGGTGGCCGTGCTGGCGCGCGAGTATTCGATGGCGGTGTTGAGACGGCCGTAGAGGGTGACGGTGCTGGCGAGGGCGGGAAGCGGTAGTGCGGCGAGAACGGTTAGCAGCAGACGCAGGCGCTTGCCCTCTCCCCCGGCCCCTCTCCCGCCGAGCGGGAGAGGGGAGCAAATATCGCGGGAGAGGGGAGCAAACCGTCGGGAATGCAATCCTTCAATGTGCCGACGCATCGCCATCCTTCTTCTCGTTCGATGCCACCAGCGGGCCCGGCGTGCCGGTGATCTTCGGCACGCATTCCGAGTGGAACCACGCGGCCGTGACCGGTTCGCCGGCGATCATGCGCTTGATCGGCGGCACGACCTGTTCGCCGATCAGCATGCCCAGCAGGCCGAGCAAGGCCACGGCGGGCGGCGCAGGCGAACGGACCTGCATCAGCGCATAGATGATGCCGACGAGCACGCCGGCGCCGAGGGAGACGAGATAGATTTTCATGGTGGCTATCGATATGTTGTGAAGGATCAGCGTGCGTCCGGCGGCAGTCCCACGCCCAGCAGGTGGCGCACACGCGGCGGCTCGGTGCCCACGTGGAAGCCCGCCACGCCACGCTGCAGATCGGCATCGGCATTGGGCACGCGACGGTGCTGGCGCATGTGCTCGGCCCACGATTCGACGAGGAACCATTCGGTCAGCAGTTCCGGATCGGTGGGGTCTTCCATCACGCCCCAGCTGAACGCGCCATCGCGCAGGCGTTCTTCGGAGAGGCCATGCACGGCGCGCAGGAACGCGTCGCGGCTGGCAGCCGGGATGCAGTACTCGATCAGGATCATGACGGGGCCACGATCATGCGCGATCTCGTCGGCCATCTCGGGTTCGGCCCAGTGGCGTGCAGGTGCCAGGTCTTCCTCACCGCGCGGCAGGCGGATGCGATGCAGCAATATCGCCGCCACCACGAGGCCGATGCCCGCGATCAGCAGCGCATGGGGCGTGCCCATGGCTTGCGCCACGAAACCCCACAGCAGGCTGCCGCCAGCCAGCGCGCCGTTGAATACCATCTGGTACACCGCCAGCGCGCGGCCACGTACCCAGTTCGGCAGGATGGCCTGCGCGGCACCGCCCAGCGTGGTCAGCGCCATGATCCATGCGGCGCCGAGCACCAGCAGCAGCGGCAGCGCCAGCCAGACCGGTGGCGCAAACGACAGGCCCGCCATGACGGCAGCCGTGGCGATGGCCGAGGCAAGCACCACGCCGTCGCTATCGAGCTTCTTCTGCAATGCAGGCATCGTCAGCGCGCCGACGATGGCGCCTGCACCCACGGCGCCAAGCAGCACGCCATAGAGTCCGGCGCCGCCGTGCAGCAATTGCTTGGCGACGAGCGGCAACAGCGCCCAGACACTGCTGCCGAAAGCGAAATGCACCGCCGCGCGCAGCAACACGATGTGCAGTTTGCTGTGCGCGCGTGTGAAGCGCAGCCCGGCGCGGAAGGCGCTGAAGAAGTGCTCGCGCAGCGGATCGCTGGCCTGCTTCGGACGCTTCCACCACACCAGTGCGCCGATCACGAAGATATAGCTGACGAGGTCCGCGCCATACGTCACTGCCGCGCCAAAGCCGGCCAGCAGCAGGCCGCCCGTGGCGGGGCCGATGGCGCGTGCGATGTTGACGCCGAGCGCGTTCAGCGCCACGGCTTGCCGCAGCGTGTTGGATGGCACCAGTTCCGGCACGATGGATTGCCACGTCGGTCCCATCATCGCTGCGCCGATACCGCCCACGAAGGCCAGGCCGATCAGCAGTTCGATGTTCAGCCCGTTCTGCCACGAAAGTAGCGCCAGCGTGCCGCTGACACCCGCCAGCAGGAACTGGATGGCGATCAGGAAGCGTCGGCGGTCGAGGATGTCTGAGAGCACGCCGGCCGGAATCGCCAGCAGGAAGACGGGCAGCGTAGCGGCAGCCTGGATGGTGGCGACGGCGGCGGGCGACGAGGAAAGATCGGTGGCCAGCCAGGCGCTGGCCACGTCGCGCATGAAGCTGCCGACGTTGCCGAGCACCGTGGCTACCCACAGCACGGCGAACGTGGGCTGCGCCAGCGGCGCGAACGATCCTGCCGGCTTGGCGGTTGCGGTGGCCTGCGTCATGCGCGGCCCCGCTGGTTCAGGTCATGCCAGGCCACGAGGATGAAGGCGCCCACGAGACCGAGATGCTCGAAGAACGCGTTCATCAGCATGAATTCGGCTTCGGGCGGTGCGCTCCAGAAGCGGTTTGCCATGAACGTTGCGGCCAACGTGAAAGCCGCCAGCGCGAGTGCGCCGAGCCAGCGGAAGACGCCGAGCAGGATCATGGCCGGTGCAGCCAGTTCGAGTGCGATGGTGGCGGCAGCCAGCGGCACCGCAGGCGACAGGCCAAAGTGCTGCATCTCGGCCACGGCACCCGGGAAATCGAACAGCTTGACGAGTCCGCCTTGCAGATAGGCCGCGCAGAGCAGCAGCAGGGCGAGCCAGTGGAGCCAGCGGGGGAGGTGCCGCTGATGACCGCCGGCTACCGCCAGCGAGGATGAGGAAGGGGGCATGGCGGGGTCTCCGGGGAATTCAGAAAATCGGGTGAGGCGTTTCTTGCTCCCCTCTCCCGCGAAGTGGGAGAGGAGCTGGGGGTGAGGGCGGGGGGTTCTGCTTGCTGATATCGCAGTTAGAACCGCTGGCCCTCTCCCCCGCCCCCTCTCCCGCAGAGCGGGAGAGGGGAGACAACATAGCGGAGTGGTGAGGTATCAGAACGCCCAGCAAGAACATCCCAGCGCGCCCCAGAACGTGCTTTCGTCCGAAGTCGGTGCGCTGGTGGTCCACGCCTTGGCGTGGGCATGGCCGTGAACGCCGCAGGAGCTGGCGCAGCCGCAGGCGGTGTTCATTGCCAGCTTGGTTTGCGCCGTGGGGCGTGGCTGGTACTTGCTGCCGTGGCGGGCCGGCGACCAGTCCGGCATGGCCGGCGGAATCTCGGGCGAGAGCTTGTCGAACTCGTGGTCGCCATAGACCACCTTGCCGCCGAGCACGGTCATCACCGAGGTGATGTCCTGGATGTCGTCGCCCGGCACGGCGAAGTAGTCGGCGGAGAGCACGGCCAGGTCGGCCAGTTGACCGGCCTTGATCTGGCCCTTCTTGCCTTCCTCCGACGAGAACCACGTGTTGGCTTCGGTCCACAGGCGCAGTGCGGTTTCGCGATCGAGCAGGTTGGCCTGCGGATACATCGACATGCCACCCACGGTCTTGCCGGTGGTCAGCCAGTACAGCGAGACCCACGGGTTGTACGAGGCCACGCGCGTGGCATCGGTGCCTGCACCAACCTTGACACCTTTTTCCAGCATCTTCTTGATCGGCGGCGTGGCTTCGGCAGCCTTGGCACCGTAGCGTTCGACGAAGTACTCGCCTTGATACGCCATGCGGTGCTGCACGGCGATACCGCCGCCCAGTGCCGCAATACGGTCGATGTTGCGATCGGTGATCGTCTCGGCGTGGTCGAAGAACCAGTTCAGGCCGGTGAACGGCACGTCCTTGGCCACCTTCTCGTAGACGTCCAGCGCGCGCGTGATGGTTTCGTTGTAGGTGGCGTGCAGACGCCACGGCCAGCGCTTTTCGGCCAGCAGGCGGATCACGGGTTCGAGATCGCCTTCCATCGACGGCGGCATGTCCGGACGCTCGACGCGGAAGTCCTCGAAATCGGCAGCGGTGTAGACGAGCATCTCGCCCGCGCCGTTGTGGCGATAGAGATCGTCGCCCTGGCCTGGCTTGACCGTCGATGTCCAGGTCTTGAAGTCCGACAGTTCTTCCTTCGGCTTCTGCGTGAACAGGTTGTAGGCCAGGCGCACCGTGAGCTGCCCATCGCGGTGCAGTTCCTCGATGATGTTGTAGTCCTCAGGATAGTTCTGGTAGCCGCCGCCAGCATCGATCACGCCAGTCACGCCCAGGCGGTTCACTTCGCGCATGAAATGGCGCGTGGAGTTCTTCTGGTACTCGGCCGGCAGCTTCGGACCCTTTGCCAGCGTGGCGTACAGGATGGTCGCGTTCGGCTTGGCCAGCAGCAGGCCGGTCGGATTGCCAGCCTTGTCGCGAATGATCTCGCCGCCCGGTGGGTTCGGCGTGTCCTTGTTGTAGCCCACGGCGCGCAGCGCGGCGGCGTTCAGGATGGCGCGGTCGTACAGGTGGAGGATGAACACGGGCGTATCGGGCGCCGCGGCGTTCAGTTCCTCGATGGTCGGCAGGCGCTTCTCTGCGAACTGGTGTTCGGTGAAGCCACCCACCACGCGCACCCATTGGGGCGCGGGAGTGCGGGCGACCTGGTCCTTCAGCATGCGCATGGCGTCGGCCAGCGATCGCACGCCGTCCCAACGCAGTTCCATGTTGTAGTTCAGGCCACCACGAATGATGTGCATGTGGCTGTCGATCAGCCCGGGAATGGCCCGCCGGCCATTCAGGTCCACTACCTTCGTTGTCGCGGCCGCGAGCTTCATGACCTCGTCGCGCGTGCCCACGCTGACGAAGCGGCCATTCTGGATGGCCACGGCGTCAGCTTGCGGGTTGGACTTGTCAAGGGTGGTGAACTTGCCGTTGACGAGGATGAGGTCGGGAGTCGAGGACGGTGACATGGCAAAAAGCTCCGAAGAGGCTGCTGCGCCCAGGGCAGCAGCCGAGGCAATGAATTGCCGGCGGGATACGGACATGAAGCGTGAACCTTAGCTGTTGATGAAGGCGAGCAGGTCGGCGTTGACCTGATCGGCGTGCGTCACGCACATGCCGTGCGGCGCGCCCGGGTAGATC
>NZ_JBDKXK010000092.1:0-27172 GCF_039710735.1 Cupriavidus sp. DL-D2
GAAGTGGGCCAGTTTCTCCAGGAACCAGACATCCTGCAGCAGGGCAGGGCCGCGCGGACCGGCCGTCTGGATGTTGTTGTTGTCGACGACTGGCGCGCCGAAAGATGTCGTGAGCTTTTTCATAAAAATTCCTTGATGCGCGGCCCTGCCTCTTGAGCGTTGCCTATGCATTTTTTCGGTACTACCAACAACCTGCCTTCAAATATCCCTTTCTCACATCGGTCAACCCGGTCGACGAAACAAGCGCCCTTGCAACAGCAGCCCCAGCGTCAACAAGATCAACGAGCCGATTGCCACATTGACAAAGATAAACACCGGCAATGCAATGCTCGCGAACAGGGAATCCGGCGCAATAGTCGCTGCACGCATGCATGACATCCCCAGCGCTGTGATCCCGAAGCTGAACGCCCAGAAACCCGGTGTCGCACCAGATGCCAGGAACCACCGTGAGAGCCGGAGCAGGAACAGCAATTGCAGCATCCCGTAGCCGACCATCGCATAGAAAGGCCAGTCAAGCCTGCCGCCCGTCACCGCAAGATATGCCGTGGCGCCGACCACCGGTGGCGCAAGCTGGATGCCCAGCGTAGGCCGCACTGCGGGCGCCAGTTCGTCGCCCAGGTAGAGGCGATAAGTGATAATCGACTCCAGGGCGAACCATGAGAACAGCCCCGCCCCGAAGAACAGTTTTGCCAGATCCATCCATCCAAGCGAGGTCATGGCCATCGCGGAGACAAAGTTTCCCGCCACCGTCGGCAGATACATGACCGCAGTAGTGTCCTCAAGCTTGCGGCCACCGCACATCATGCCGCCGCTGCGAAGCGTGGAGAAGGCCAGTTGGGCAATCGCGCCGATGACGATCAGGGTCGCCCCAATCGCCGGCGCGAAGCCGTGCAGCCATACCGCGACCAGCAGCGTCGCCACCGGTATCAGACCGATAAAGCAGCAGGCTACCGGATGCCGGGCTTCGGCGAGGGCCTCATCGCGGTGCGCGAGCCATTTTGCGACGAATGAGAGTACGAGCACAGCCCAGATGAGCGTGGTGACCGCAAACAGCGCATCGGACACCGCTGCCCCGACACCCCACAACGTGTGGGCAACTCGCCAACAGTTCGACAGACCGGCCATGCCGAGCACAATGCCCATTGCGGAAGCCGGAATCGAGAACCCTTTCGTCGTCGGCGAAGTCATGGTGCCTCTTGGCCGACCAATGCGCTGAAGATCGTCCGCAGCCTTTCATCGAGAGACTTGCCAACGGTGCCGACGGCATCACCGAACTGACCAAAGAGCGATGACGGCAGGTCGTACTCGACCTGCGTGAGATGCTCACCATTGCCAAAGACGAGCAAGGTCAGCGGCGCGTACAACGCGGCGCGCATATCATGCCGCGTCATGCGCCACGCCACGAGAGGATTGCCGATGTGATAGCGGACGGAAAAGCGTGGCTCGCCGCCCAGTGCGAACAGGACGCCGTGATCCAGCTTGTCGAACAGCATCAACCCGTGCGGACCTCCCACCTCCGCCATCTGCGCTTCAGCGGCGGCCGGATCTCGATACATCAGATCCAATGCGGCATGATCCAGCTTTCCAAGTTGTTGTTCCAACAGCCGGCAGAATTCATCCGGCGCAATCTCGAAGACCTCGCTGACGTGCGTCACCGAAAGGTTTGTCTGTACTATCGTTGAATTCATCTTGCCAATTCATGGTTCGTAAGCGGCGGGCACTGACGACCTGCGCAAGCCATCCGCAGCCATGCCCCCCCCCGCGGAGGGCCGGCCAGTCTGCGAGATTGCCGCCATGGTCCACCAGACGCCTCAACAATCATCGCGCCCAGTTCACCCAGGTCAGCTACGCGCAAGGACGATTTTCCCCACGGTCTTGTTGCTCTCCAGCGCCGCGTGCGCGCGACGCAGGTTGTCGACCGTGATGTCGCCATAGTGCTCGCCGACCGTCGTCTTGAGCACGCCTTCGTCGAGCAATGCGGCCACGCGATCCAACAGCTTGTGTTGCTCGATCATGTCCGCCGCACGGTACATCGACCGCGTGAACATGAACTCCCAATGCAGGGAAATCGACTTGCGCTTCAACGGCATCGCGTCCAGGGTGGCAGGGTCGTCGATCAATGCCAACTGTCCTTCCGGCTTGAGCAGTTCCACAATCTGCGCGTAGTAGCTGTCCGTATGCGTCAGGCTGATGACGTGGTCTACCTGCTGGATGCCCACCGCCGTCAGTTGCGGTTGCAGCGGTTGGCTGTGGTCGATCACGAGGTGCGCACCCAGATCCGTTACCCACTTCTGGGACTCCGGTCGCGAAGCCGTGCCGATCACAGTCAGGCCCGTCAGCTTGCGTGCCAACTGGATCAGGATGGAGCCAACACCGCCACTCGCGCCGATTACGAGCAGGCTTTGTTGCTGGCCGCCACCCTCCGGAATCCGCAGCCGATCGAACAGCAATTCCCACGCGGTAATGCTCGTCAGCGGCAGGGCCGCTGCATCGGCGGTCTTCAACGACTTGGGGCGATGACCGGCAATGCGTTCGTCCACGATGCCGTATTCCGCGTAGCTGCCTTGTCGCGTGATGTCGCCGGCGTACCAGACCTTGTCGCCCACCTTGAACAGTTCCACCGCCTCGCCGACCGCTTCCACGGTGCCTACCGCATCCCAGCCCAGCACGCGTGGGGCATTCGGTTGCACGCCGAGACGCAGCTTGCTGTCCACCGGATTCACCGCAATCGCCTCGATACGAACCAACAGGTCACGCGCTTGCGGTTCCGGTCGCGGGAGTTCCATCTCGTACAGGGCACGCGGATCTTCGATCGGCAGGCCAGCCTTGTCGTAAACAATCGCTTTCATTCTGCTTGACTCCTCGTTATGGAAATACAGCGCGTTCAGGCGCCGTGCAGGAACTCGCGCACGTGTGCGACGTACGTTGACGCATACTGGAACAGCGCGCCGTGACCGGCGTTGGGATAGATGATCAACGTGGCATTCGGCAAACCTTCCGCAAGCACGAAGCTGTTACGCGTGGGGATCATGGTGTCGTTGTCGCCATTGGTGACCAGCACGGGATGCGGGATCATCGCCAGCTTGCGCGCCACATCGCCCGGCCAGTTCGCCCAGGCAATCATGGCACCGAGCTGTGCCGGCGCGACCTCGGCATTGGCCGGGAGATCCGCTTCGCCGGTTCGCGATGCCAGGCGATTCACGAAGGCTTCCGCGGCTTGCTTGCCCTCGACCGTCGCCGGGAAGAAGAGCCGCTTGAGCTTCTCCGGCATCGGCATCTCGCCATCCGTATAGATGGCAATCAGTTCCGGGCGATCCATGCCGGCGCCTTTCCCGCCCTCTGGCGCGCTACCGGAAAGCACCATGCGCGCAACCAGATCCGGCTTTGCGATGGCAATCTCCTGCGCCAGGAATCCGCCGAGCGAGTAACCCAGGATGTGGAACTTCGAGAGCGCGATGGCACCGACGAACTGCAGCACATGCTCCGCCATCGCCGTGATCGATGCAGGGACTGCGCCGCCGGAACGACCCACGCCCGCGTTCTCGAACAGGATGATTTCCCGGTCCGTGGACAGCGCATCGACGATGGCCGGGTCCCAGTTGTCGAGGGTACCCGTGAAGTGCTGCAGGCAAAGCAACGGCAGCCCGCCATTGGCGTTGCCAAAGCGGCGATACGCATAGCGCACGCCACCCGCTTCGACATACTGGGTCGGCGCGTTCGAGGAAGTCATGAGTGTCATCGTTGCATCCTTCATACGGCAGAGGGGCCGTCGTAGGCCGGCATGACCAGCACCGCGCGGAACCTCACATCGGCACGCATCATTCGGTCGTACGCCACCTGGGCCTGTTCCAGCGGGAACGTTTCGATCAACGGGCGAATGTCCTGCAGATTGGCAAAGGCCAATGTCTGCTCGTTGTCGTAGACCGTTCCGGTCAGGGCACCCACCACGGCACGCGCACCGAACACGAGGTCCGTAGCGGTCAACGAGAGCGGATCTCCCGGTACGGCTACGACAATCAACTGGCCACGCGCCGCCAACCCCGGAACGAGTGAGGACATGCCGGTGCCGGTCGGTGCCGTCGCCAATACCACCTTCGCGCCGCCCAGGCTGCGTAGTACTTCTACGGCATCCTCGCTTTCGGAATCGATGTAGCGATGGGCGCCGAGTTGGGCCGCGAGTTCCGCCTTGTCTGCGCCCCGCGCGATCGCCACCGTATGGAAGCCCATCTTGCGCGCGAACTGCACGGCGAGGTGACCCAGGCCGCCAAGGCCATGCACTGCCACCACATCGCCAGCCCGTGCATTCGCATTGCGCAAGGCGTTGAACGTGGTCAGGCCAGCGCACAGCAGCGGCGCCGCTTCAGCGGCATCAAGTTCGTCCGGCACACGCACGAGTCCGCGCGCTTCTGCCAGCATGCTTTCGGCATAGCCGCCGTGGGTCGTCATGCCCGTGATCACAGGACTCTGGCAATTCACCACGTCGCCCTGGCGGCAAGACGGACAAGTCCGGTCTTCGCCGGCCAGGAAGCCCACGCCCACACGCTGGCCCACATGCCAGCCCTCGACGCCGTTGCCAACCGCGTCGATACGGCCCACGACTTCATGACCGGGGGTCAACCCGTGCTCCAGATTGGCCGGCGCCCGCGCAACGGTCGCGCTGTCCGAGTGGCAGACGCCGCAGGCTTCCACGCGAATGCGGACTTGTCCGAAGCCGGGGGCCTCGATCGGTCGATCGATCATTGACAACTTGCCGGGTGCCACCACCACAGCGGCACGGTAGGTTTGAGGTGCAGTCATCGTCGGGGTCTCACTCGAAGCGGAAATCGGACAGGTCCACGCCCACGATCAGCGGCTCCGGCATTGCGAGATTCTCTGGCGTGCGCGGATAGATACGCATGCGTGTCGGCATGCGGATACCTTGCACCTCGACGTAGTCGCTAAGGTAACGGGCGGCGGCATTGCGGCCCTGGATATCCACTTCGTAGTCGTGACGGCGCAGCAGTCCGTCGGCGTCGAAATAGTAGGTCTGCTCTGCGCTATGCGTCGCCACCGAATCCGGGAACGTCACACGCAGACGCCGCCAGGACAGGCCATCCACCACCCAGGGTTCGATCTCGGTGGCCACCACGCCGGGATGGCGCAGCACGAACGGCGACGTCAGGTACGTCCACATCGTGTAGCCCGCGAAGTACGCCAACTGCGGATTCGACCACGGTGTTTCGAGTTCGAAACCGGCGAACGATGCGCGGGGACGATCGAGCGATTCGACGAGCGTGCCGTCCGCTTGCCGGATCTCGACACGATCCGGCGTGAAGACGGAATGATCGGTAGTCGGTGCGAACGGCTCATGCGAAACCCGTTGCGCATGCAAGTCCACGGTCACGCGCGAATCCGTCAGCACACCTGCACGCTGTTTCAGATCCCACAGGATTCCGGTGTGGTGCAGGCGTGCCGAGACGCGCTTGAAACTCTGGAAGCGTTCGAGGCCACCCGCGGCATCGATGGCGAGATTGATCAGGTCAGACATGGTTTTACCTTTTGCTTTGGTTTGCGTTGGTTTGCTTTTCAGAGGGCGAGACAATCCACTTCGGGGCTGGGCCCGAAGTACCTGGAGCGGCGCGCTTGACACGCCGGATACCAACTGGGTTCAGCTACGCCTGGGTGTCGACAAACGCGGCGATATGCCGCGCGGACGCCTGGGGATACTGGAGTTGGGGACCGTGTCCGGCGCGCGGAAATGTCACCAGATGCAAGGTCGGCAACTGGTTGTTGAGCGCGTACCAGTTCTCCACCGGAAACACGATGTCGTGATCGCCGCCGATATGCAGGACAGGGATGCGTGTGGACTTGAGCGCCTGCAGCACCGCGTCGACCGGAAAGACCGGATTCTTCGGCCCATCGCCAAGCTGCGCTCCGGCCCATTGCCACGGCACTTCAGGGCTGATGTCCAGCTTGCGCGCCGCAAGCCGATTGGCTGACCGTCTTGCCGCTTCCGTGCTCTCGGCCGAAGTCGGCTCGAAGAACAGGCTGACAAAATCGTCGAAGTCATTCTCGCGCTTGGCCAGTGTGTAGAAGAGCGCTTCGCCCGGCTTGACCAGATGACCCGGCGGGGTGGTGCCGATGAGCACCGTGTGGCTGACGAGCTGCGGCGCCATCGTCATCACGAGCTGGGCGGCAATTCCACCAACCGACCATCCTCCGATAATGACGCTGCTCAGGTCCAGGGCGGTGATCAGATCGATTGCATCTCTGGCGAGCGCCGCGGGCTGATAGGTAGGGTCGCCCGTTGACTGTCCCAACCCGCTGTAGTCGAACACCGTCACCTGGAATCCCTGGCTCGCCAGGCTATCCAGGAACAGCGGGTCCCAGGCGTCCATGGTGCCGCGGAACCGGACGCACAGGACAATCGGCTTGCCGCTTCCGATGGTGCGATAGGCAAGACGCCGGCCCGGCACGTCGACAAAACGCGTTCTGGCGGTAAGGCTTGCCGAGATTTCGGCCAATGAAGCATTCATTCTGTCCAACCTTGCATTTACATCGATGCACCAAGCGGCACGCGTGTCAGGCCCTCATGATTCCCGTTTGCCCATCAATCGGAAACGACATTTATCGTGAGGTTTTCGGACATGGACGGCCATGACTCGGCGCCGTGCTCACCCAATCGCAGCGTCTTGCTCGAACGCTGCGTCGATGTGAAAGTTAGCCGCAAACCCAGTCCTGATAAAGCGTGGACGCCTGAACAGTACTTCCGTCCAAGCCGAACAATCGATCACCGTCGCCCTTGCGTGACGCCGTTCGGCACGTGGTTTTCGTGGCGGTTTGCGCCAAACCTCCGCAGGACGGTTGTGCGACAATCGCCGCGACCGTGACGCCTGGAAACACATCTCCACCATCACGACTCGATAGTCTTTCCGAACTCGTGAATAGAAGCATGCCCAGTACTGCCCAAAGACAGGAGGCGACCTCGGTCGTCTACATCATCGACGACGAGGAAGCGACCCGCTCGTCGTTGAAGAACCTCCTGCGTTCCGTCGGATTCACCGTCCGCAGCTTCGAGGGTACAGCGGCATTCAAGGCGTCGGAGAAGACGATCGGACCAAGCTGCCTGCTGCTCGATGTCCGCCTGCGAGGTGAAAGCGGCCTGTTCTTCCAGCAGCAGGAGAAAGCCAGCCAACAGATGCCCATCATTTTCATGACGGGCTTTGCGGACGTGAGCATCTGCATCAAGGCGATGAAGGCAGGAGCCACCGATTTTCTGCTCAAGCCCCTGTCCGAACAGGATGTCATCGATGCGGTCACCGCCGCACTGGCACAGGACAAGAAGCGACTTGAGGCCGACTACCTGCTCAACAACATCACCGAGCTGTATGAGTCTCTGACTTCTCGCGAACGCGAGGTGCTGGCCTACGTGGTTGGCGGTGCATTGAACAAGCAGATTGCGGCAGGCATCGGCATCAGCGAGATTACCGTCAAGGTCCATCGCGGCACCGCCATGAAGAAGATGAAATCGAATTCCGTTGCCGACCTCGTCCGCAAGGCGCAGATGCTTGGCATCGAGCCGATGTCTCGCTAGCACGGGTGCCCCTTTCGTGACAGGGACACTGAATCCTCGCGCGCTGGTGACAGTGGTCCTGGCCAATGCGCTGGAGTTCTTCGAGTACTTCGCCTATGCCACGTTCGCCCGCTTCATCGGCGCGGCATTCTTCCCGCACGGCGATGCGGGTGTGGCGTCATTGGCTGCTTTTGGCACGTTTGCCACGGGGTTTCTCATGCGCCCGATCGGCGCGCTCGTACTGGGCGCCTATGCTGATCGTGTGGGGCGCAAGCCCGCGCTGGTGCTCAATGTCACACTGGTGGCCATTGGCACGCTGGGCATCGCGCTCTTGCCGGGCCATGACGTGCTCGGCATTGCCGCACCGCTTCTGCTGCTGGCCTGCAGGATGATCCAGGGCTTCGCCATCGGTGGCGAAATCGGCGCAGCAGGTGCATACCTGATCGAGCAGTGTGCGCCGGAACGGCGAGGACTCTACTGCGGCTGGTTGCTCGCCGGACAAGGACTCGCGTTGCTGACAATCGGCGCTTGCGGACTCCTGCTGGATAGTCTGCTGACCCCGGTGCAGCTCGCCGCGTGGGGATGGCGAATCCCCTTCCTTCTGGCAGTCACGATGATTCCCGTGCAGATGCTCCTGCGCCGGCGTCTACGGCCTCATGACGTGCCCCGGCACATCCCGGCGGACGCCCACGCCGGGCGCCTGACAGGCTGGAAAGTCCTTGCACTGGGAACGTTTCTGATCGCGGGCGGTACGGTGCCAACCTATGTGGCCACCTTTACCGCCCCATTCGAGATGGCGGGAACCATGCCAACGCTGCAGGAATCTTTTCTCGTGACGATGGCTCTGGGCGCGATCACGTCTGCGGCATCCATCCTGGGCGGACTGCTGGCCGATCGCCACGGGTATGCCGCCGTCGTCATCTGGGCACGGATACTGTCAATTCTGGCCGTGATACCGACGTATCTCGCCGCAGTCCATGGCATGGGCAATGGGGTCTTCGTTGCGGGCATTGTCGTGGTGACTGCGGCGAGTTGCCTGGCGGCCGGCCCGACCGTTGCACTCCTGCTCTCGACGGTACGCAGTACGTCGCGCGCAACCTCGCTTTCCTTCATCTATGCAGTGGGCGTAGCAGTGTTCGGCGGCACGGCGCCGGCGCTGGTTACCGCGTGGAACGCGTGGTCGGGAAGCCGGATGGCCGCAGCGTGGTACATCTCAGTTGCTGCAGTGGGCGCACTCGCGGCGGTCTGGGCGCTACGGCATCATCAAGAGGGGCATCCGCCACTGACTACGCCGCGAAGGCCTTTGCGCCGGGTAGCGTAAAGCAAAACGTCGCGCCTGTTCCCTCGGCGGATTCCGCCCAGATGCGCCCGCCATGCGCCTCGATGATGGACCGGGAGATGGATAGTCCCATGCCCATGCCTTCTGCCTTCGATGTGGCAAATGGCTGGAACAACGTTTCCAGCAACATCGCATCGATGCCATGTCCGGTGTCCACCACCTTGAACAGGAGGCTGGATTCGCCTTCTGGCTCGACCAGCACGCTCAACTTGCGCGCCCGCGCATCCGATGTGGCTTCGATTGCATGAATACCGTTCAGCAGAAGATTGCCCAATACCTGCTGGAGCTGAACGCGATCCACGAACACGCGGAGGCCCGCGTCAACCGACGTTTCCACCTCTATTTCCCTGGCACCCGCTTCCGGCGAGATCAGGTAGATCGCCGATGCCACCACTTCGGCTGCCGACTGCAACCGCGCCTGTACCGGCGTGTGCATCATGAATCCGCGCAGCCTGTGGCAGATGTCGGTGGCATCCCGTGCCCAGCGGCCAGCATCGCGTACCGATGCCATGGCTTCCGCCATCTCCGGTTGCTCGCGATCCAGCCAGCGCGCGGCGGCTTCGATCGATGTCCGGGTTGCGGACAGTGGCTGGCTGATCTCGTGTGTAATGGATGCCGCCAGTTGCCCCACCAGTGCAATACGCCCCGCACGCGCCATGTCGGCACGCATGACCTGCAGGCGGTTGATGTTCTCCTGATACTCGGAGATATCGAACGCATAGAAGTGCAGCCGTGCATAACGCGCGGGGTCCGCTGGTAACGAACAGCGCCAAACGATCGGGATCGTGCGGCCCGTCAGCGACGTCAGGGTGCGCTCGCCCTGGCAAGCCGTTTCGCCATTGAAGATAGCCTTGAGTACCTTCGAATTGCTGGGCCGACTGGCGGGAAGCAACGCCTTTGCCACGACGAAGAACGCTTCACGCGATTCCGCGTCGAACAAGGTCAATGCCGCTTCGTTGGCATCCACGAAGTGGTGATGGCGGTCGCGCAACTGCTGGATCGCCGTGGGATTGTCGTCCAGATAAGCGTCCAGATCCGTTACGCCCTCGGCTTTGCGATCATCGACCCACTGCCGGATGCCGGACCAGTCTTCCACCAGGATGGGAATCGGCGCGAAACGGAAGGTCTCGTCCACAAGCACGCGGCTGGATTCCATGCGTGAGCAGCCATCCTCGTCGGATGTGCAGCGATGCGCGGAAACGTCGGTATCGGGATAGCTCATGGAGAGGATGTTGTGACGGCCGGTCATGCCCTTGCAATGGTAGCAACGCCACACGGCGAATGTGCCGGCGACTATACGAACGTATAGTGTTGCGCTCCGATGGCGCTAACGCTTGGCGGGCGATGTCGCCGGCATCGCCACCCCCTTCGGTGCAAACCCGATGTGCGATGGCGTATGCAGCACGATACTTCCGTATAAGTGAACCCGCCCCGTGATTGCGCTAATGTCCGACCAAACGCTCCCCCGCGAAGCGCTCCCCTATGTCGTGCCCGTTCTGACGCTGATGCCCGTTCCTGCCAAGATTGTTTGTGTCATCGATGACGAACCATCCGTTCGCAGGTCCACTGGTGCGCTGATTCGTTCATTGGGTTGGGGGGCGGCCTTCTTCTCCTCGGCGGAAGGCTTCATGGCCCATCCGAGCAACAGTGCCTACGACTGCCTGATCTGCGATATTGCTCTGGACGCCATGTCAGGCATCGAACTGCTGCGCCGGCTCCGCGCAGCCGGCCGTCAGACGCCATTCATCTTTGTCACGGCTCATGCCACGCCGTACCATCGTGACCAGGCTGCACAGCATGGCGCCCTCTGCATGCTCGACAAGCCGGTGGACCCCAGCGATCTGGTTGGCTGGCTGTCGCGGGTTCTTGGCGCGGGCTCCTGATACGCACGCTCTCGCGCCAGGCGGGCAACTATACGAACGTGTCGCTCATCATGCGCCAATTGCGACTGTTGCAGCAGCGCTGCCGATCCTACACTCGGACCATCACCAAAGCGCGACACACGAGGGAAGGGCCATGGAACGCATGCTGCAAGCAATGGAAGTATTTGCGCGGATCGTCGAATGCGAGAATTTCACGCGTGCGTCCAGCCTCCTGGGCATTCCCAAAGCGTCTGCGAGTCTGCTGATTCAACAGCTCGAGGTCCACTTGCAGGTGAAACTGCTGCACCGTACGACGCGCCAGGTTCGGCCGACGCCCGCCGGCATGACGTTCTACGAACATTGCCTCAAGATATTGCTCGACATTACCGACCTGAAATCCAAGATCGGATCGGCTGCGGAGCAGGCGAGCGGCAGGTTGCGCGTGGAGTTGCCGGGCGACATTGCGCGCCAGTTGATGCCCTACATGGCCCGATTTCGTCTCCAGTATCCCGACGTCAGCCTGCAAATCTCCACGCCCCGGCATTCCTCGAACCTGATCCGCGACGGCATCGATTGCGCCGTCAGGCTGGGTGACCTCGAGGATTCCATCCATTTCAGCCGTCAGGTCGGGACGTACCAGTTAATCACGGTGGCGAGCCGGCTCTATCTTTCCCGGCACGGATGCCCCGAAACCGTGCAGAACTTGTCAGCGCATCGTACGGCGCACGCCTCGCATCAAAGCGACAGTCGGCCTTGGGAATTCGGATTCGCACTGGACGGCCGGAGCACCCGGCACCGGATGCCCGAATCGATTGCCTTCGATGACATGGACCTGCTGCTTCAATATGGCTTGCAGCATGGCGGTGTCATTCAGGTCTGGGATACCGTGGCAGCGCCGTATCTTGCCAGTGGACGGCTCAAGGAGGTGCTTGCGCATTGCCGCCCACGGGCCCGGCCGATCCATGCCGTCTATGCGTGCAGGACTCGCGAATCGATGGCGCTGCGCGTCTTCGTCGACTGGCTCTCTTCGGCGCTGGAAGACACCATTGCGCCCCGTCCTCCCGCCACGGCGGCGGAAGAACGAACCGATACGGCCGAGCCCGCCTGCGCCCTGCCCTGACCGCACGGACCATTCCGTGTGCGCCGCGCCACGCTCGGCCCATGCGGTTTTCTTCCGCCCGGCATACATTCGTCGCTCCCTCTATAATCCGAGGTTTCAGGCAGCAGCACGGGTGAAGCGGATGCATCGGATCGGCTATTTCTTGACGGACGGGTTTCAAGTCATGGCAATCGGCACGCAATCCGTGTTCGAGTTCGCCAATGTCGTGGCCCGGGAGCGCGTCTACTCAGTGGTCAACTACTCACTGTCAGGTGGAGACGTCCATGCCTCGCTGGGCGTGTCCGTCAAGACCGAGCCCATTCACGACACCACCGACGCCGATACCTGGATGATCAGTGGCATCGTCGACCCGACCCAGCGCTCCAGTACCTCCGCCGAACTGGCTTTCGTCCGTGCGGCATCGGAACGTTCGCGCCGGACGGCCGGACTGTGCACCGGTGCATTTGTGCTGGCAGACGCCGGCTTGCTCGATGGCAAGCGCGCGACTACTCACTGGGCCTACGCCGATGCACTGCAGGCGCGCTGTCCCAAGGCCCAGATCGAACCCGACCACATCTTCGTCGTGGATGGCGCCATCTGGACCTCCGCCGGCTTGACCGCTGCTATGGACCTTGCCCTGGGCCTCGTCGAGAAGGACCTGGGAAATGAGGTGGCAACGAAGGTCGCACGCGTCATGGTGATGAACCAGCGTCGCGCCGGTGGTCAGTCCCAGCAGTCCGAGATGCTGAAGCTCGCCCCCAAATCGGACCGCATCCAGACTGCCCTCGAGTACGCTCGCCAGAATTTGTCCCGGCCGCTGCGGATCGAGGAACTGGCTCGCGCCGCCCATCTCAGCACCCGGCAATTCCAGCGCATCTTTCAGTCCGAAACAGGGCAATCGCCCGCGAAAGCCGTCGAACAACTCCGGATGGAAGCGGCGCGCACCATGATCGAACGCGGACGTCACCCGCTGGAGGTCATCGCTCGGGAAACCGGCTTCCGTGATCGGAACCACCTGCGCGAAGTGTTCGTGCGCGCGTTTGGCGTCAGCCCTCAGGAGTTGCGCAGGGATGCCCGTACTCCCATCGCAGCCTAGCAACCGAGACACCCTCGCCTTCGTTTCCGCATTCATCGCAACAGCGCTGCGAAAAGGGGAGCGAGGATTGCTGTCAGGACGCCATTCATACCAATAGCCAGACGCGCAGCAGTAGCATGCCGATCAACGGTCCGGGTATGGGAACGTGAGCGATCGTCGCCAGCGCCTCTTCGATGCATTGCAACAGCAAAAGCGTCGAGAGTCCCTGCAGCATCTCTGATTCCCCGTTCGCAACCGCACCATCAGCACCTCTATCGAACTTCCATACAGACGTCCAGACACTTTCCTTGGACGTTGTTTTCGGATTAAGGCCCTATTTGCTTCCGGCATTGAGGACTTATCTTTGTCTCTCCAACACAACAGGAGAGCATCCATGAAAACTAAACTTATCGTTAGCAGCCTGATCCTCGGTATCTCCGTGACTGCCGCCTCGGTCGCCAATGCTCAAAGTCAAAAAGCAACGGACGTGGTCACCCGCGAGCAAGTGAAAAAGGAACTTGTACAAATCGAGGCCGCGGGCTTTGACCCCCATCGCGATAGCAGCACGTATCCCGCAGATCTGCAGGAGGCTGAATCCCGCGCGGCGGCAACGAGCAGGCCAGCATCGGCACCCGCGTCCGGAACCCGCAAGCAGTAACGAATAAGCGCGACGTTTTGCTAGCCACATACCTCATCGCTACATGGATGAATAGTGGTGGTTGCAGTTGCATCGCTTCGAAACGCGTTTCGACCGTCGTTGCCATCGAAATGGTGGGCAATGGCGGTTGCCGTTCGTCCCCAGTCCTCGCACGTCTTCGCCCTTCATCACGGCCTTGAATTAAAAAGTCTATCAACGAAAAGTTGGTACGCCGTGAGGAATTGTCACGCTTGGCCGAAAGCTATGTTTGCCGAACACGCTTCTGACGCAACCTTGTTGCCGTTATGGTTGTAGCAGTTGCAAATGATCGACGGTGATCCGATCAATCCGACTGGATTCTTCAACAGCAACTTCGACGAATAGTGAAAATCATCTATAAAAGGAATAAAAAATGACTCGCATGTCCACGATCGATGTCGCGACCGCTACTGGCCTGACAGCAGAGCTCTTTACCAGCATCAAGCGCGGCCTTGGGAAGGTGCCGAATGCGTACGCGAGCATCGGATCGCAATCGCCGGTCGCGCTCCAGTCATTGCTGGCTGCCAACGCGGCCCTGAAATCGAGCGGCGCACTGTCGGCAAAGGAACTGGAGGCGATCAACCTGGCCATTAGCGAAAACAGCGGCTGCGACTATTGCCTCGCTGCCCATACGTTATCGGGCAAGATGGCGGGCTACACGGCAGATCAGATGCGCGAGCTGCGCGCCGGCGGCCTGAGCGCCGATGCAAAGATCGATGCTCTCGTCAAATTCGTGCTGACGCTGGTACGCACATCGGGAACGGTCCCGCAGGCCACCCTGGATAAGGTCCGCCAAGCAGGATATAGCGATACGCAAGTGACGGAAGCCATCTTCGCTGTCACCGCCATCCTGACCACCAACATCTTCAATCGCGTCAACGACACGATTCTGGATTTTCCTTCGGTGACGTGACTCTGCAAATTGCATTGTCAATCTCCACCAAACACTCAGTTCGGATGCAGGCGCTTTAACTTGTGAGCTGACAGATCTAATGTTGTGGCGACACACGGAAGACCTGCATTCGACGCGAAAGCGATACCTCAAATGAAACCCATCGCAATCATCGCCACCATCACCGCCAATCCAGGCGCCGAAGCCGCAGTGCGCGACGCTCTCATGACAGCGGTGCCACTCGTGCGGCAAGAGCCCGGATGCGAGCGTTACGAGCTGCTAGCCGATATCGTCAATGAACGCAGCTACGTCATGGTGGAACGTTGGCACAGTGAGTCTGACCTTGAGGCGCACACGAAGTCGCCAGCGTTTACACAACTGGCAAGTGCTCTTGCCGGTATCGCAAAGCTGAGTATCAGCAGACTCACGCCCATGGCGTGAGCTCGGCGACGAGCATCGTCAACCGAACTGATTCGCACATCTTCAATAAGGAACCCCTGAAATGAAATTCCGCGATTTGCTTGTCGTTGCCAGTCGGCTCGACCACATCGGGATTCCGATGATTCGCATCGGTGTAGCCATCATCTTCCTGTGGATTGGCGCACTGAAGTTCGTGCCGTACGAAGCGGACAGCATTACGCCGTTCGTCGCGAACAGCCCATTCCTGTCCTTCTTCTATGCGCATCCCGAGGCCTACCACGCCCATCTGACGCATGAAGGCCAACTCGATCTTGTGCAGCGCGCATGGCAGGTTGCCAACCACACGTATGCGTTTTCCAATGGGCTTGGTACGGTGGAAATCATCATTGGCCTGCTGGTCCTCTCCTACTTGTTCTCACCCACGATCGGCCTGATTGGATCGATTCTCGCGTTCCTGACACCGATCGTCACACTTTCCTTCCTCATCACCACGCCCGAAGCCTGGGTCGCCAACCTGGGGGATGCGAACTATGGTTTCCCATACCTGTCCGGAGGTGGGCGACTGGTTCTGAAAGATGTGCTGATGCTGGCGGGTGCGGTCGTCATGATTGCGGATTCCGCACGACAAGTATTGCAGCGACATCACCAACAATCGCGATAGCGATTACATCCAAATCCGATCGACACACCTATTTCGTTTCGAGCCAGGCAACATCCATTGCTCAAGGAGTTGGTTTTGAATCCCGGAAGAAGGCAGTTCATGAAGCTGTGTGGTGCGGGGGCGGCAGGGGCAACTGCACTGGCGCTGGGTTTCACTCCCTCCACGGCTTACGCGGTGCAGTCCAGACAATACAAGCTGCTTCGCGCCAGGGAGACTCGCAACAACTGCACCTACTGTTCCGTGGGCTGCGGCCTGTTGATGTATAGCCTCGGCGACGGTGCAAAGAATGCGAAGGCGAGCATCTTTCATATCGAGGGCGATCCCGATCATCCGGTCAGCCGAGGTTCCCTCTGCCCCAAGGGCGCTGGCCTCCTGGACTTCATCCATAGCGATAGCCGGCTGAAGTATCCCGAGTATCGGGCGCCCGGGTCGAACGCGTGGCAACGCATCAGTTGGGACG
Source organism: Cupriavidus sp. DL-D2 (assembly GCF_039710735.1). Taxonomy (NCBI): domain Bacteria; kingdom Pseudomonadati; phylum Pseudomonadota; class Betaproteobacteria; order Burkholderiales; family Burkholderiaceae; genus Cupriavidus; species Cupriavidus sp. DL-D2. Next base: position 16,037 of record NZ_JBDKXK010000092.1, read on the forward strand.
ACGCCTTCGCGCGCATTGCCCGGCTCATGAAGGATGATCGGGACACGCACTTCGTCGAACGCAACGACGCAGGCGTCCTCGTCAATCGCTGGCTGACCACTGGGATGCTTTGCTCTTCGGCAGCGAGCAACGAGACGGGTGTACTGGATCAGAAGTTTACGCGTGCCCTGGGAATCCTCGGCATGGACAGCCAGGCTCGGGTCTGTCACTCCCCAACCCCGGCGGCGCTCGGACCATCGTTTGGCCGAGGTTCGATGACGAACAACTGGGTGGATATCCGGAACGCCAACGTTGTCATCATCATGGGCGGAAATCCCGCCGAGGCCCATCCAGTTGGTTTCAAATGGGTGATCGAGGCCAAGATCAGGAATGGGGCCAAGGTCATCGTCATCGATCCCCGCTTCAATCGCAGCGCATCTGTCGCCGATTTCTACACCCCGATTCGCGCCGGCTCGGACATCGCGTTCCTGATGGGTGTGGTCAATTACCTGTTGCAGCACGACAAAATCCAGCATGAGTACGTCAAGACGTACACCAATGCCAGCTTGATCGTGCGCGACGACTACGCGTTCGACGATGGCCTGTTCAGCGGATACGATCCCGGCCAGCGTACCTACGATCGCTCGAGCTGGAATTATGAACTCGATGCGCAGGGACATGCGCGCAAGGATCCCACGCTGCAGCATCCGCGCTGCGTCATCAACCTGCTACGTCAGCACGTCTCGCGCTACACGCCAGACCTGGTGTCGCGCCTTTGCGGCGTGACGCTGGACGACTTCCGCCACATCTGCGAGGTGTTGGCCGAAACCAGCGCGCGGGACAAGACCGCGACCTTCCTGTATGCGCTGGGCTGGACCCAACACTCATCCGGCTCGCAGATCATCCGTGGTGCGGCAATCATCCAGTTGCTACTCGGCAATATCGGCATGCCGGGCGGCGGCGTCAATGCGCTCCGGGGCCACTCGAATATCCAGGGTTACACGGACCTCGGGCTGCTATCGCTGAGGCTGCCTGGCTACATGGATTTGCCATCCGAAAAGCAAACCACGCTCGACCAGTATCTCGCGCAAAGCACACCGCGCGAGCTGATTCCCGATCAGGTCAATGGGTTCCGAAATACACCGGCGTATTTCGTCAGCCTGATGAAGACCTTTTGGGGAGACAAGGCCACACGCGCCAATAATTGGGGTTTTGACTGGCTGCCCAAATGGGACAAGAGCTACGACGTGCTCGCGTACACAGACATGATGTACGAAGGGAAGGTTAATGGCTACATCGTCCAGGGATTCAATCCCCTGGCCGCATTGCCAGACAAGAACAAGATCCAGCAGGCACTTTCGCGTCTCAAGTTTCTGGTCGTCATCGACCCGCTTGGCACCGAAACGTCGACCTTCTGGAAGAATCATGGCGAGCAACATGACGTAGATTCATCGCGGATTCAGACCGAGGTTTTCCGTCTCCCGTCATCCTGTTTTGCAGAGGAGAACGGCTCCATCGTCAATTCCGCCCGTTGGCTTCAGTGGCACTGGGCAGGCGCCAATCCACCGCATGAAGCCAAGCAGGACGCCGCGATCATAGGAGGCTTGTTCACGAAGCTGCGCGAACTGTACGAAAAGGAAGGCGGCGCAAATCCCGATCCCGTACTGAACATGTCGTGGAACTACATAGTCCCCGAGGATCCGACGCCAGAAGAGATCGCGCGAGAGACAAATGGTTATGCGCTGGCAGATCTCCACGATGCAAGTGGAAGACGCCTGGCGCGCAAGGGCGAACTGCTATCCGACTACTCTCTTCTGCGCGATGACGGCACAACCGCCAGCCTTAACTGGATCTTCGCGGGGTCCTGGACACAGAGCGGGAATCAAATGGCTCGCCGCGACAACTCCGACCCGTCCGGACTCGGTTGCACGCCGGGATGGGCCTGGGCCTGGCCGCAGAATCGGCGCGTGCTGTACAACCGTGCGTCACTGGATCTCGATGGAAAGCCCTGGGATCCCAGGCGCAAGCTGATCGAATGGAATGGTCAGCGCTGGACAGGCTTTGACGAGCCCGATTTCCCGGTGACCGTGCCACCGGGAAGCGCTGCCGGTCCGTTCATCATGCTGGCAGAAGGTGTAGGGCGACTGTTCTCCGGAGGCAGCCTGGTGGAAGGCCCGTTCCCGGAACACTACGAACCCGTCGAGAGCCCGATCGCTGCAAATCCATTGCATCCGACGGTCAAGCAGAATCCGTCCACACGTGTCTTGCCTAACGACTCGGCACGTATGGGCGATCGCCGCCAGTTTCCCTACGTGGCCACTACCTACGGTATCACCGAGCTATTCCGGCACTGGACCAAGCACTCGCGGTTGAACGCGATCCTGCAGCCCGAGCAGTTCGTTGAAGTCGGCGAACAGCTTGCACAGCGCAAGGGCATTGTTGCCGGAGACATGGTCAAGGTGTCCTCCCATCGCGGATACATCAAGGCTCGCGCTGTGGTCACCAAGCGAATCCGCACACTGGAGGTCATGGGCGAACCGCTGGACACCATCGGTGTGCCATGCGTCTGGGGGTTCGAGGGTGCCACGAAAAAGGGATACCTCGCGAATGCCCTGAGCCCCGCTGTTGGCGACGCCAATACACAGACCCCCGAGTACAAGGCATTTCTCGTCAACATCGAGAAGATCTAGGAGCGGCGTTCATGTCGATTCAACCACAAGACATCATCCGTCGTTCTGCGACCCACTCCGCCACGCCTGCACCGCGCGTGCGGGACCACCAACTGGAAGTGGCAAAACTCATTGACGTCTCCATTTGTATCGGCTGCAAGGCATGCCAGGTTGCCTGCTCCGAGTGGAACGATCTGCGTGACGAGGTGGGTACGAATGTCGGCGTCTATGACAATCCCCGCGATCTGTCGCCCAAGACCTGGACGCTCATGCGTTTTGACGAGTATGAGAACGAATCCGGCAAGCTCGAGTGGCTGATCCGCAAGGACGGCTGCATGCATTGCGAGGACCCGGGGTGTCTGAAAGCATGTCCGAGCCCAGGCGCGATCATCCAGTACGCCAACGGCATCGTGGATTTTCAGTCCGAACATTGCATTGGGTGCGGCTACTGCGTGGCCGGTTGCCCTTTCGACGTCCCCCGCATCAGCAAGGAGGACAACCGTGCGTACAAATGCACGCTGTGCTCGGATCGCGTGGCAGTGGGGCAAGAGCCGGCGTGCGTGAAATCCTGCCCCACCGGTGCCATCTCGTTCGGCACCAAGGAAGAAATGACCGAACAGGCCAGCAAGCGCGTGGCGGAGCTCAATACGCGCGGCTATGAACACGCGGGGATCTACGATCCGGCCGGTGTGGGCGGCACCCACGTCATGTACGTCCTGCACCATGCGGACCGACCTCAGCTCTATCGTGGCCTGCCAAAGGATCCCCGCATCAGTGCTGTCGTGCGTGGCTGGAAGGGGCTGATGAAGCCGCTCGCTGCGGCGGCTTTTGTCGCGACACTCGCGGGCTCGTTTCTGCACTACGTAGGTGTAGGACCGAACACCACGACCGAAGGCGACGAAGATTGAACGAGGGGTTCCTTCATGAAAACTGCAAACAAGATTCTTCGCACGGGGTTCATCGAGCGCGCCTGCCATTGGGTACTCGCGTTCTGCTTTTTCGAGGCAGCTTGCTCGGGCCTTTCCTGGTTCTTTCCCAGCCTGTCATGGCTGAGTTCTGTGCTGGGAACACCGCAGCTTGCGCGCGTCTTGCACCCATTCTTTGGCGTCGCAGTATTCCTGTTGCTGGCGTTCATGTTCATCCGCTTTGCGAAGCACAATCTGTTCGTCGCAACAGATCGGATCTGGTTTCACCATGCAGGAGATGTACTCAGAAACCGGCATGACAAGCCGCTGCGAATCGGCAAGTACAACGCGGGTCAGAAGGTGCTGTTCTGGCTGATCATGGCCCTGATCTGCATGCTTCTCCTGACGGGGATCGTGATCTGGCGAGCCTACTTCGCTACGCTCTTCCCCATTCCCGTCGTCCGTCTCGCGTTGCTTGGGCATGCACTGGCAGGTGTTGGACTCATCTTGCTCATCGTGGGACATATTCACCTGGCTATCTGGGTACGCGGCTCCATCGCCTCGATGCTCACCGGTTATGTGAGTCGCGCATGGGCGAGACAACACCATGATCGTTGGTACGAGGAAGTGAGACTAAAGCAGGCCGCGCAGGACTCCCGGAAAAAACATCAATGACCACCATCGATATCGTTCCGGCAGATGAGCGCTCGGCAGCTTTGCGGATCGAGCATGTGATATGGCCCGACCCCCTGTCTCTCTATGGCAAACGGGCCAAAAGACTGCGTGAACTTGCCGTTGACCATCCCGAGGCGGCCTACCTGGAGTTCGCAGCGAAAGTCTGTACGGCGCAGCAGGAAATTTTCGCGACTTTGCCGCACGCGAACGCGGCGCCAGGCATGACACGCGCCGATGCACTATCGACCTACGAGCTGCTCGCACAACCTTGCTGGCAGGAAGCATTGACGAGGCTGGTGCAGGCGATGCCTGCCGCGGCGCCTGCCGGAATGAACGAGCCAGCGAGGCTGGTGCATCAAGCGCAGTCGTTACTGCAGGGTCGATTCGGAAGCGTGGGGCAGCGTGAGTCTGTCTTCCTTTGGGCTGCGTTATCTCTGCAGTGGTCGCATGTTGCAGCACACATGCCGTCCCGGCACGATCTTCAGGTACCAGTGCAGACGCGTTTCGACTGCCCAACGTGCGGAAGTGCGCCTTCGGCCAGCATCGTCCCTGGTGGCAAGCGCGGCGGCTTGCGCTATCTGCACTGCCCACTCTGTGAGACGCGATGGCATCTGGTACGTGCGGTGTGCAGTTGCTGCGGTGGCGACGATGAAGTGGAGTATTGGTCAGTAGACGAGGCTCGTGCGGTGGTCAAGCTGGAGACCTGCGGGGATTGTCACGGATACCTCAAGGTTTGCTTCGCGGACTTCGATGCGCGCGCTGATCCGGTTGCAGATGACCTGGCGTCGCTCCACCTCGATTACGAGGCGGAAAGAATGGGTTTCCTGCGTACTGGAATCAATCCATTCGCATTCCCAGCCGACTGTCCCTGATCGTTGAAGCCGGTCTACGACTCCGTAACGCTGCGTCGAGGCATGCGCCCGCATGCCATCTATTCATTCCCTGTTGGAGAACAACGTGCTGCACCTCTTCAAGAAACAACCTTTGACCTTGATGGCCATTGCGATACTCAGTGCTATGTCATCCACCGCCAATACAGCGTTCGCCTCTACCGCCGCGTCGGCAGTGCAAGCCGATGAGGTCGTAGCCATGCGGAAGAATACTCAAATGCCCTGGAACGCCGTGGTGGTCGACGCACGCGGCCGGTTCATCGTCAGCTCACCGCTGTGGACCGGAAACACTGGCCCTGCGGTGGCAATCGCGGAGGAGAACGGTTCACTGACACCGTATCCAGACGCTGGATGGAACAGATGGAAGGCCGGCAATGATGCGACACGCGCATTCGTCAGCGTGAACGCCATTCACGCTGACGCGCGCGGCGACTTGTGGATCGTGGATACGGGCTCGCCAGATTTTGGCGGTACACCGGTCGCTGGTGGCCCGAAAATCGTACACATCGATCCCCGCACCGATACTGTGGTACGCGTCTACACCTTTCCCAAGGATGTGATTCGCGCCCACACCTACATCGACGATATTCGCATCAACGGGCGTCACGCGTACATCACCGATGCAGGAGAAGGTGCGGTTCTCGTGCTGAACCTGGACGATGGCAAGGTGCAGCGTCGCTTCGACGACATGCCCTTCGCTCGCGCCCGTGCGCGCGACACGATCGTCGTGAATGGCAAGGTATTGACTGGCACCGATGATCGTCCGCTGAGAGTCAATGCCGACCCGCTCGAAGTTAGCCCGGATGGCCGTACCTTCTACTTCGGCCCACTGTCAGGTCCACTGTCCCAGATAGAAACACGCTACCTGGACGATGAAACGCTCGACGACAATACGCTGGCGAAGCACGTCAGCACATGGTTCGACAACCCGCCGGTAGGTGGCACTGCCATGGGCGCAGATGGAAGCCTGTATTACACCCCCTTGGCCGACAACTCCCTGATGCGGCGCGCACCGGATGGCACCGTATCCATGCTATTGCGTGACCATCGCCTGCGCTGGGTTGATGCCCCGTTTCTCGATGGCAAGGGACACATTTACTTGCCCGTACCACAAATCGATGGCGCAGCGCCCTTTAATCATGGTCAGTCAACGATCCGTTATCCGGTAGAGCTTTTCAAAATCAATCTTCCTTCCGGCCTGAAGTGAAACGGCAGTACCGGAGGAACGCCCCCCTAGAAAACGGGGGGCTTTTTTTAGTTCCCAGCACGCCCGTGGCCCCAATTTCCGCGGGCCACCGCCCACAGAATGAAACTACCGTAGACGAGCATCGCAAGGGCGCCAAAGGCAAAGTACTGTTGCAAGGTTGCACCCAGAGACAATGCAAGGCCGCCGACACCGGCGAACAAACTGAGGCGCAGCGCTCCGGCCACCAACGGCCACTTGAGTCGACCTGCACCTTGAGATGCAAAGTAGAGCGAGAAGCCAAGGGCGAAGAAGCCATAGAACGGACCCACCATATGCAAGTAGGCGACGCCCGCTTCCAGCAAATGCTTGTCGGCTCCAAAAAGACCCAGCCACGCGGTGGGCCAAAGGGCCGCAACAAGACCCACCAGTTCGGCCAATGCGAAAGCCATGAATCCACCGCTAAGTGCAATACGCCGCGCGCGGTCGATCTGACCTGCGCCGATGTTGGCGCCCACGAGCGCGACCATCGGCGCTCCAAAGCCGAACGCGATTGGAATCAGCAGGTACTCCAGCCTGGCTCCCGTTGCGTAGCCTGCCAGCGCCGCGGTGCCGCCATGCCCACCAACTTGAGCGGTGGTCACCGCTATCAGCGCATTGGTAAGTACCGGATTGATACATGCGAGTGCGCCAACGGTCAAAATGCTGCGCATGGGTGCCCAATGCAATGCGCCTGGCGCAAGCCGCGCGGCGGAACGTCCCGACAAACAGAACCAGGCTAGTATCGCAGTGCCTGCTGCGTAATACATCACCAAAGCCCATGCGCCACCGGCAATTCCCAAAGGGGGAATCGGGCCCCAACCAAAAATCAGGCAAGGAGAAAGTGGCACCAGGGCGACGGCACCTCCACAGATCACCATCCCGGGAAATGACATGTTGCCCGTGCCCCGAACCACACTGGCAAGTGCGTTCATCGCCCACATTAGCGGAAGGCCTGCGAATAGCACATGACCGTAAGTGCAAGCCGCATCCAGTGCCGCACCCTTTGCGCCAAGAAGCGAAAAGAGTGGCCGCTGAAACGTCAGGAGCAACGCGGAGAAAGCAACGCCAATAAGGATGTTGATGGCGAGGGCGTGCCGAGGAATCTGATTTGCCAACGACTGATTACCGGCTCCAAGTGCGCGCGCTACCGCTGCAGATATCCCGCCACCCATTGCTCCTTGTGACATGTTTCCCATGAGCATGAGTACAGGTATGACAACGGCGACACCGGCCAGTACGTCCGTACCGAGTTTCGCCAGGAACCATGTCTCGATCAACCCCGTCGATGCCTGGGCCAGCATCATGAGCATGTTTGGCACGCTCATGCGAAGAACCGTTGGAACGATGGGCGCCTCCAGCATCAATCGCAGGCGTGGATTGGAGGCGCCCATCGTCGCCGATCCAGAGGTAGTCATCTCGTTTGGCCTTTCGCCATAAGGCGGGTCATCCAGCAACAAATTACGTGCATATGCAAGCAACCAACTTTACTTGCATATGCACGCATTGGTCAAGATGCACTACACTACGATCCGAAACGATCGCTCCCCTGCTTTGATTGAGGAAATTTGAGACTTGGCCGAATCCAGAATGCCCACTTCGATAGCAAAAGACCCATTGATCTGCAATGGATCTGCCTTGCGCAAGGCGACGCGCCGTATCACGCAGCTCTATGACGCCGCCCTGGCACCATGTGGGTTGACCGTCTCACAGCGGTCCATACTGGTTCACATCGCACGAGGACAGATGCCAACAATGACCGAGTTGGCACAGGCCATGGTGCTTGATCGCTCGGCGTTGGCGCGGAATATCCAACCGCTCGAGCGGGATGGCTACCTGGTTCAAGTGCGAGACACTAAGGACGGCAGAAGCAGGAGAGTCGAACTCACTCAAGAGGGAAAGGCTAAGTTAGCCGAGTCGAATCGACTCTGGCGCCAGGCACAGGATCGCTTCGAAGCAGTGTACGGAGCCGAGCGAGCCGCGGCACTACGGCTTGCACTGGCCGAGATCTACTCAGACGAATTTTTCGACGCTTTCACTGCGGCATCAGTATCTAGATGAACGCCTCCGAGGCGCCAGCGGACAAGGCATTTTTCCACCTACTCACTTTGGCGCGACAGGTCGATTCCAGCCGTGCGACGTTGACCCAAGGATGGTCTATCGAATGGCAACCGGATTCACGTTGACCTGCGTGGATCCCACATAGAGTGGCTGCCCCAGGACGAACAGGAATTCCCACGCCTGATCGCGTACCAGGGCCCGGCTGTCGATCAACTCCAGATTGTAGATGCCACGCTTGACGAGCATGTACTGATTCACCGGGAACTCTTCCTTTCCGTGCGGACTCGGGTAGACCTCCGAAGCCCATGTATCTCCCCCGAAGGCTACGATGCCCTGGTCAGCCAGCCATTTGGCGGCGTCCATGCCAATGCCGGGCTCCACTTCCAGGAACTGGTTGTTGTCCTTGCCGATCAGTTCCAGCCAGCCGGTATTGAAGAGCACCACGTCGCCCTTGCGCAGCGTAATGCCCTGTTTTTTCAGTACGGCCTGTACATCCTTCACCGAGAACTCGGTGCCGCCAGGAACGATGGCTTGGCCAAAGTGCGCGGTCATGTCGAGTACCACACCGCGTGTCACCAGTGGGGGCACTTTCTCCACACCGAGCTTCCTGACACCATTCACGCTGACGAAATCGGCGGCCCGGTTCCCGTTGTAGTACACGTTGTCGATACCGATATGACCGATACCGTTGAGCTGTGTCCCGACGCCGGTCCAGGCATTGACCAGTTCGTCGTTGAACGTGAATTTGTTCGGACCAAGCGACAGGCCAGCCTGCTGTCCAACTTGCACGTTGTAGAGCTGGAAGCTGCGATGCCGGTAGGCCGGGAGCGACTTGTCCACCGGCACGGCCAGCGGATAGGTCTTGCCAGTCTTCACCAGCGTGACCGCCTGCCTGACGACGTCCGGCGTTAGCAGGTTGGCCGCACCAATTTCGTCGCTCGCGCCATAAGGCGATGGATACCAGTCCGCTGCGGACGCGGCATGCATGAATAGCGGCAGCGTCCCGATCAGGAAAGTTTTGGCGAGTGTTTTGTTCACGAAAATCGTCCTCGTTGGAGCGTGGCGCCGTTCCATGCACCAGCTTTCAGGCACGGTCTTGCGCGAATGGGCACCACGCAGGTCAGAGCCCTAAGTCTGACTTCGACCCTCACGACGAAAAAGCCGCCAGGCTGCGAATATGACTTGCATTGCAGTCAACAATGCGGGCGCGCAGCAAGTCACCAGCCTGCCGGCGCCCAGGGCGAGAACGTCAAGATCGGCAAGGCGACGCCCTGCCAGTCACACGCTGCACGGACCACCCTTCCCTTTGACAACTCAAGTGTGCGCGTCCCATGCCGTTAGGGAATGGAGCAATCGACTCCTCCCATACCTTGAGGCAACATGCTCGTGGTCGATTCGCAGAACAGCTCGATCCGCATGATTACGCCCGCAGGCGTGGTCAGTACCGTGGTTGGCACCAACACGGTGGGCACGGTGGATGGTCCGGCCGCAACCGCGCGCTTCCGCTATCCGAGCGCCGTCACGCTCGGCCCAGGTGGCGACATGTACATCGTCGATAGCGGGAACCACTCCATCCGCAAGTTCGACGGCACCACCGTCTCCACGTTGGCGGGCTCCGCGGCAGGAACGCCGGGGTATGCGGACGGCACGGGCACTGCGGCACTGTTCACGAGTCCGACGAGTGCGGTGCTCCATGCCGACGGCAATCTCTATGTCACGGAATTCAACAACCACGTGATCCGCAAGATCACGCTGGCAGGCGTGGTCACGACGCTGGCGGGCAGCAACGTCGCGTTTGGCAACGTCGATGGCACCGGTGCCGCCGCGCGCTTCATCTCCCCGTCCGACATCCAGATGGATGCGTTCGGCAACCTCTTCGTCGTGGACATCTCGACCAACACGATCCGGAAAATCACGACGGCTGGCGTCGTGACGACTTTCGCCGGCTCGGGCGCGGCCGGTGTGGTGGATGGCGTGGGCACGGCCGCGCAGTTCGATGGTCCGAACGGGCTGGTCATCGACCCGGAAGACAACCTCTACGTAGCGGACCGCAACGGCAACACGATCCGCAAGATCACGCCAGCGGGTGTCGTCACGACCATTGCGGGGTCCACGACCTCGGGCTCCGCAAACGGTAGCGGCTCGGTGGCGCGGTTTTCCGCCCCGATCTCGCTCGCCATGGACAGCGCCCGCAACCTGTACGTGACGGAACTGAACCGCAACACGATCCGCAAGATCACGTTGCCCTGACCGTCGCCTGCTCGCCTCCGCCCGGAGGTGAGCAGGCTGGACGCGTCGCCCCAGACAGGTGATGGTAGTAGAGCTTCAAGGCGGCAACCCCTTCGCACGGACTGCTCCATCAGCAGTTGTGGGGGTCGAAAGCGGTCGGCGCAGTGGGCTTCGGGAGCTAGTCAAACTGCCGATGATCCTGACCGTCGGCGGGGACGAATCCCCGGAATGCCACCGCCTTCAGCACGAATATCAAGAACTGCTATCCGATGCCGGTGTTGACGTGGAGATCGTCTTGCAGAACGGTGGTCATCATTTCGACGCCGTCGATCTGATGGGCGAGGCGAACGGTGCTCTGGCCATCGCAGTGCTGCGGATGATTGAACGAGCTTAAAGCTCGGCGGCGGGTGGAGTGACGGGAATCACCTGTGTTTCCTGCCGTCGACCAGTGGCGTCGCGGCGAACACGTCGACCCACACTGCCTGCGACAGTACGGTGAGTACCAC
>NZ_JBDKXK010000093.1:0-27153 GCF_039710735.1 Cupriavidus sp. DL-D2
AACCTATCGAGGTGTCTGAAAAAACTTGACCAGTACAGAGCAAACAATCGGAGTACGAATATCACTCCGGCTGAATATTCGCCTCCTTCACAACCTTCCCCCACTTGTTCAGGTCCGATTGAATCAGCGCTGCGTACTGCTGCGGCGTGCCGCCCTGTACCTCGATCCCGGCAGACTCCAGCTTCGCGCGGACTTCAGGCAGCTTCAGCGCCGCATTGATCTCGGTGTTCAGCTTCGCGACGATGTCCTTCGGTGTACCGGCCGGTGCGAGGAAGCCGCCGTTGGTGTTGGCATCGTAGCCCTTGAGACCCTGCTCTTCGGCGGTCGGAACGTTCGGCAGCGTCTTGGAACGATTGCGCGTGGAAACGGCCACGGCGCGTACGTGTCCGGCGCGTACCTGTTCCTGGATGGCGCTGATGGTGTCGATGTAGAGCACGGTGCGCCCCGCGATCAGGTCGGGATGCGCGGCGGACGAACCCTTGTACGGCACCAGCAGCGTGGGCGCGCCGCTGACCATGTGGAACATCTCGGCGGCCATTTCCTGTGCGCTGCCACGGCCCGACGTGGCGACCTTGGCCTCATTTGGATTGGCCTTCATCCACGTGACCAGTTCGGGCAGCGTCTTGGCGGGCAGCTTGTTGTAGACCGCGAACACGAGCGGAATCTCGTGCGTGTAGACAATCGGCTCGAAGCTCTTCTGCGGGTCCCAGCCCAGATTCTTGAACAGGAACTTGTTGATGTTGTGGCTGCCGCCGACGATGCCGATGGTGTACCCATCGGGCTTGGCATTGGCGAGCAGTGCAGTGCCCAGGTTGTTCGATGCGCCGGGGCGGTTATCCACCACGAACGGCTGGCCCATTTTCGTCGTCAGCTTCTCGGCTACCACGCGCGCAACGAGGTCGATGCCGCCGCCTGCCGGTGCGGGCACGATGATCGTGACGGGGCGGGTGGGATAGCTGCCTTGTGCTGACGCGATGCCAGCGGCCATGCACAGTGCGGCGGGCAGGGCCAGGGTCTTGATGAGGGGAAGGATTCGCATGGTTGTCTCCGATTGCGTACTGGTGTTCTGGTCAACTTGTGTCAACTCTGGTCTGCGCATCGGGCTCACCCGATGCGCATGAATAGGGGTGCGGTGCGTCAGCCGCGTCCGACGTAAGGCATGTGGCTCGCCATGACGGTCATGGTCAGCACATTGGCATCGAGCGGCAGCGATGCCATGTGGCGCACGGCGTTTGCGACATGGCGTGCATCCATCATCGGTTCCGGTGCTGTCGTGCCATTGGCTTGCAGCACACCGCGCGTCATGCGCTCGGACAACTCCGTCAATGCGTTGCCGATGTCGATCTGGCTGGCGACGATGTTGAACGCGCGGCCATCGAGCGCCAGCGCCTTGGTGATGCCGCTCACGGCGTGCTTGCTTGCGGTGTAGGGTGACGTGAACGGACGCGGCACATGGGCCGAGATCGATCCGTTGTTGATGATGCGGCCACCTTGTGGCGATTGCCGGCGCATCAGGCCGAACGCGGCGCGTGCGCACAGGAAGACGCCGGTGACGTTGGTGTCGATGACGCTGAACCATTTTTCCAGCGGCAGTTCGTCGATGGGCACGGCGGGTGCGTTGACACCGGCGTTGTTGAACACCATGTCGAGCCGTCCGAATTCGCGTTCGATGGTGTCGAACAGTGCCTGCACGCTCTCGGGATTCGTGACATCGGCGGGCACAGCCATAGCGGTCTGGCCGCGCGTGGCGGCATCGGCCACCAGTGCCTGCAGCGGTTCCGCGCGACGGCCCGCCAATACCACGGTCCATCCATCGTCGAGCAGGGCCAGCGCGGTGAGCTTGCCAACGCCGCTTCCGGCGCCGGTAACGAGTGCGATCTTGCGAGGGGTGTTCAAGGGTGTCTCCTGTATTTGTTCTGGATGTTCTGCAAGGTTGTCAGTGGCCCACCGTCATCGACAGGTCGCCGATACCTGCCACGCAGGCGGTGATCACGTCGCCGGGTTCCAGCGCGGCCACGCCCGATGGCGTACCCGTGAAGATCAGATCGCCGGGCATCAACGTCACGGAGCGCGACAGCATCGCCACGAGTTCGGGTATCGGGAACAGCAGTCCCGATACATCGCCGCGCTGACGCTCCACGCCATTGACCGCGAGCCGGATCGTCCGCTCGCGCGGATGGCCGCAGACGGCGGCAGGCACGATGGGGGTGCAGGGCGCCGAAGCATCGAATGCCTTCGAAGGCTCCCATGGGCCGCCAACTTGCTTGGCTTCGAGCTGCAGGTCGCGCCGCGTCATGTCGAGCCCCACGGCGTAGCCCCAGATATGGCGGGCTTCCACCTGCGAAGGATCGATGTCGCGTCCGCCCTCGCCAATCGCGACGACAAGTTCCACCTCGTGGCAGAACGATGTCGTCTCGGGCGGATAGGGCAGCGTGCCTTGCGCGGGCACGATGGCCGTGGCCGGTTTCATGAACCACGCAGGCATTGCCGTGGGTGCGGGTTCGTCGGGCTGCCAGCGGTAGTTGCGGCCGATGCAAAAGACGCGCGCCAGCGGAAAGCGCGCAGTGCTATCGGCCACGGGAAGCCAGGGCTGTGCGGCGGGCGGAAACACGAAGTCGGTCATGTTGATGTGTGCCGTGCGCGTCAACGTATCAAGTGGTCAGGCTCATGGCCGGACGCTCGCCCGCAAGCGCCTGCGCCACGCTGTCGAGCACCATCTGCGCCATGGCGCCGCGTGTTTCCCACGTGGCGCTGGCGCGGTGCGCCTGCAGCGTGGTGCGGTCGGAGTCGCGCAGCGTCTGCGGTACGCGCGGTTCGTCCACGAACACATCGAGACCGGCACCGGCGATGCGGCCACCTTCGATGGCTGCCACCAGATCGGTTTCATTGACCAGTCGTCCACGTGCCACGTTGACGAGGAAGCCTTGCGGACCCAGTGCATCGAGCACGGCGGCATCGACGATGCCTTCGGCCTTGTCGGCGGCAGCGCATAGTACGAGTGCGTCGCTGGCACGCGCCAGCTCGCGCAGGTCGGCCACGAATTCGTACGAGAGATCGTCCATGCGACGCAGGTCGGTGTAGCGGATCGGGCAGCCGAACGCCGCAGCCCGAGTGGCGACGGCACGGCCCACACGGCCCATGCCGACGATGCCGATGTTCATGCCGCTGAAGCGGCGCGCCAACGGAATCGCGCTCGGCTGAGGATGCAGTTCCCACTGACCGTCGCGCACGAATCGATCGCCCGCTGCGATGTTGCGGCACGCGGCAATCAGCAGGCCGATGGCCAGATCGGCCACGTCCTCGGTCAGCGCGCCCAATGTGGCAGTCACCGGCAGACCGCGCTCGCGGCAGTACGCCAGGTCCACCGCATCGGTGCCCACGCCGTTGACCGCCACCACCTTCAGGGCAGGCAATTGTTCGAGCATGGCCCGCTGGATACCCGTATGGCCGCCCGTGATCACGGCTTCGACGGCGCTGCCATGCTCGCGCAGCCACGCTGCCTGATCGGCGATCTCGAAAAACTTGTGGACGGTATAGCGCGCGGCCAGTTGTTCGTTGGCGGCCGGGATGAGGATGGGATTGAGCTGCAGTACCTGGGGCTTCATGTCTCTCTCTTTCGAAATCGTGGCGTGTTGCACGTTGAAGACATAGTAGTGATGACTTGATTTATGACGCAATATTGATCTATAAAATCAACATAACTTTTTTTGGCGAGTGATGGGATGAGTTCCTGGATTTCGATGGATGAGGTATGCAGCCGCCTGGGTGTGCGCCCGCAGACAATCTATGCGTATGTGAGTCGCGGCAAGCTCGAAGTGATGTCCGATCCATCTGATTCCCGCCGCAGCCTGTATCGTGCGGAGGATGTGGCGGGGCTCGCCAGGCGCAAGCAGGCGGGCCGCAAGCACGAGACGCTGGCAACCAATACGCTGTTCGGCGCGGAGCCGAGCATTCCCACCTCGATATCGACCTTCCTGCGTGAGCGGCTCTACTACCGGGGGCAGGATGCGGTGGCGCTGGCAAAGACGGCCAGCGTGGAAGAGGCGGCGCAACTGTTGTGGAGCGCGGGGCAGCCCGTGGATTTCTCGTGCGCGGATCGCGTCACTACGCCGGGACGCGTCGCTGCGTTCACGATGCTCGCGGGCCTCGCCGCGACGGGACATTCGACCCATGGCCGCATGACGCGGGTGCTGCATCAGGAGGCGCAGGGTCTGGTGGGGAAGATCGCCAATGCATTCGGCGCGGCAAAAGGCGCGCAATCGCTGCATCTGCGATTCGCGCAAGGCTGGAAACAGCCGGCTCATGTGGCGGAGTTGTTGCGCACGGCTATGGTGTTACTCGTCGATCATGAATTGACGAGTTCGGCGTTCGCGTCGCGCATCGCGGCGTCTACGGGCGCATCGCTGCCTGCGTGCCTGTTGTCGGGCATGACCACGCTGTCGGGTCCGCTGCACGGCGATGCCTCAGGACGGGTCAAGGCATTGTTCGACGAGGTGGAGCGGCAGGGCGAGGATCATGTCATCGCCCATCATTTGTCGACCGGCGTGCCATTGGCCGGCTTCGGTCATCATCTGTATCCGGATGGCGATCCACGCGCCACGGCGCTACTGGCGATGATCGATTTGCCCGAAAACATCGCGCGCTTTATCGAGAAAGCCAGCGGTCTGACGGGCTTGCAGCCCAATATCGACGTGGCACTGGCGGCGCTGGTCACGCATTACGGATTGCCCGACGATGCAGCGTTTGCACTGTTCGCCACCGCGCGCAGCGTGGGGTTGCTGGCGCATAGCCTGGAACAGTTGGGCGTGGGGCAGGTGATACGGCCACGAGGGCGGTATGTGGGGGTGATGCCGGAGCGGTGAATGAGTAATGCGAGGAGGGGGTTTCTCCCCTCTCCCGCAAGCGGGAGAGGGGAGAAACCGGCGATGTTGCCGATCAATACTTCGCCACAACCCCCAGCCTGAAACTACGCGGCGCACCATAAAACGCCGAGCCGGTGCTGGTGTAGTAGTTCTTGTCGAACAGGTTGTACAGGTTCAGCGTGACGGCCACCTTCTTGGTGATCGGATAGCGTGCCATCAGGTCGACGATCGAGTAGCTGCCTTGCGTGAAGCGCACCTTCTGCGGGCCCTGGTTGTTGGCGTAGATGCTGCTCTGCCAGCGCAGGCCGCCGCCCACCGTCAGGCCGTTGCCGATGGCGGCGATGCGGTAGGTGGTGAACAGCTTGAACGAGTCTTGCGGAATCGTGGTGTTCAGCGGTGCGCCGTCGCGGTCTGACGAGATGTTGCGCGTGAAGCCGGCGGACGCTTGCCAGTTGGTGGCGAGGCGGCCCGACAGTTCCAACTCATAGCCCTTGGTCTTGGCGCCCGATGCCCCGTAATAGGCTTGCGAGCCGTCCGGTGCCAGCACGCCCGGCAATGCCACGGCCAGGTTGTCCTGCTTGACCAGGTACGCGGCGGCGCTGGCGTTCAGTGCGCCGTCGAAGAAGCTGGCCTTCGTGCCGACTTCGTAGCCATTGCCGACGAGCGGATCGAGGAAGCCGCCGTTGACGTCGCGGTTCGACTGCGGCTTGAAGATGCTCGTGTAGCTGGCGTAGGCGGAGAAGTTCTTGTTGAAGTCGTAGACGATACCTACGTACGGCGTGATCTTGCCGCGCTCGGAGCGGTTGCTGTTTTCCGACGGCGAGCCGTCGAGGTACGACTGGGTCGTATCGTTCTTCCACGAAGTGATCCGCGTACCCAGCAGCACCGACAGCGAATCGGTCGGACGCAGACGCGCCGTGGCGTAGGCGCTGGCCGTCTGTTCGAAGAAGTCATAGGTGCCCTGGCGCGGGTTGTACGGAGCGGCCGGGTCCGTGCCATTCCACGTATAGATGTTCGGTACCGCGCTGCTCCAGTCATCGAAGAACCACGCGCCGAAGGTCGGCGCAGCAAACACGGTACGCGCCAGCGTCGTCCCCACCACCAGTTCATGCGTGCGGCCGAACAACTGGAACGGACCCGTGGCGTAGAGGTCGAGCGAGGTCTGCTCGGGTTTGCCCATCCAGCGCGACGCCCACAGGTTGACACCGGAGCCCGTGGCGCGGTCCGGATAGCCGCCGGCTGCGTAGCCGAGCACTTCGTCAAAGGTGTTGCGGTCGTGGCTCAGCGTGCCCTTGATGCGCCAGCCATTCGTGAAGCGATGTTCGAGCGAGCCGAAGAACGTCTGGTTCGAGCGGTACGAGTAAGCCCAGTCCGCAGCAGCCGATTTGGAGCGTGCCCAGTTGGTCGTGCCGCCATCGGCAAAGAACAGCGGCAGTCCGGAGCGTGCGTGGCCGGTCAGGTCGAAGCTCTGCCAGGAGAAGCCCACTGTGGCCAGCGTGCGCGGTGTCAGGTCGGCTTCCACTACGCCATAGAAAATTTCGCGACGTTCGTGCAGGCGCTCGATATAGCTGTTGTTCTCCTGATACGCGGCAACAAATCGGCCGCGTACGGAGCCGGACTTGTTCAGCGGCGTGGAGACGTCGGCCTCGGCGCGGCGGTAGTCCCATGATCCGCCTTCCACCGAAGCGGATGCCTCGAATGTCGACGTCGGCTTCTTGCGTACGAGGTTGATGGTAGCGGCGGGCGAGCCCAGGCCGTTCATCAGGCCCGTGGCGCCGCGCACCACTTCCACGTGATCGTAGATGGCCATGTCGGCCGACTGGAACAGCGAGTTGTAGTTGCTGTTCAGTTGCGGCACGCCATCGATCTGATAGTTCTCGACGGCAAAGCCGCGTGAATAAATGGCGCTCGAATCCGAACCCAGGTTGCCGCTCTGGTTGATGGTCAGGCCGGGCGTTTGCGCGACCACATCGGCCAGTTGCGTGAGGCCCTGGTCCTGCATCTGCTGGCTGGTGATGATGCTGATGGACTGCGGCGTTTCGCGCGGCGAGAGACCGAGCCGCGTAGCGGTGCTGGAATAGTCGCTGGTGTAGGAGCCGGTGCCCTCGGTCACGCCGTCACGTAATCCCGCCGCGCTGACCGTCACGGGCGCGAGCATCACGCCACCTTCGCCGGACCCCGCACCCGCACTGGCATCCACGGCACCGCTTGCGGCTTCCGTGCGGCGCAGGCGATAGCCGCCGCTGGCGCCATGCACGGCTTCCAGTCGATGTCCAGCCAGCAACGCGGACAAACCGGCATCGACGGAATAGCTGCCCTGCAGCCCGCCGCTTTGCAGGCCCTGCGTGAGCGCGGGATCGACAGCGATTAGGATGCCGGCTTCCCGGCCGAAGCGTGTCAGCGTCTTGTCCAGCGGACCCGCCTCGATGGCGTACGAACGGGCGCTCGGCTGGGCGTCCTGGGCCATTGCCACGGCGGGCAGGAGCGCCGCGCCGCCAACGGGCATGGCCAGCAATGCCGCCTGCAAGGCGCGCACGATCGGCTTGCGGGCAAATCCGTGGCCGGGAAGTCGATGAAGCATGGTGCAGTGTTCCTCTGTGTTTGGGTGTCGGCGACCTGCGTGGCTCCGCAGAGATGTCGCTATGTACTTGACCCGCGAATCGAAGAAACCTGCCGAAGAAAATGAAAAATTCTTGAACGCCGCCTAGCGCGGCAGCACCGTGACCCAATACCGCGTCACCGAACGCGTGCGCACGGGCAACGCTTCCTGCAGCAGCGCGAGCACTGCGTCGGTATCTTGCAGCGGAAACGCACCCGATACCGTGAGGTCGGACAGCGCGGGATCGCAGCGCAAGATGCCACGGCGATAGCGTCCCAGTTCGGCGATAAAGCGCGGCAATGGCATGTCGCTGGCGACGATCATGTCGTCGAGCCATGCGGCGTTGGCGGGATCGAACGCTGCCGGAGGCTCCACGGCAGTCGCCGTGAAGCGCGTCTGCTGACCGGCTGGCAGGCGCAGTGTGGTGCCGCCGAGTTTGGGCGATATGGCTACCGCACCTTCGGTCACGGCCACCAGCACGGGATTGTCGTGCGACTGGCCCGCGTCCTGGTTGACATCGCGCACCGTGAAGCGCGTGCCAAGCGGCGCGATGCGGCCGAGCCGGGTGGCCACTTCGAACGGACGCCCACGCGGATCGGGCGCAGTGACGATTTCGATTTCGCCCTCGCGCAGCACGAGCTGGCGTTGTGTGGCGCTGAAGCGGACATCGATTGCGGTTGCCGTATTCAGCGTGACGCGTGTGCCATCGGCCAGGGTGACGGTGCGCTGCTCTCCGGCGCGCGTGGCGTGATCGGCCATCATCTGCCCGAACGGCAGCGGGTCTGCCACCACCCATGCACCGGCGCCCGTCAACGTCAGCGCGCCGAGTCCGGCCAACGCTTTCATGGCCTGACGGCGCGAGGCCTGGTTCTTGACGGAGCCCAGTGTCTGGCGCGCCATTGCGGGCGGGACGTGCCGGAGCCCGCTGCGAAGCTGTTCTCCCATCCCCGACATGCGTTGCCAGGCAAGTTCGTGCGACGGATCGGCTTCGCGCCAGCGCGCGCAAGCCGCTTCATCGTCAGCGGAGGCTTCGCCCGATTGCAGCACGGCCATCCAGTGCGCGGCCTGGGCGATAACGGTGGGGGCGGGTGCGTTCATCCGCTCAGCCGTACACCGCGTGATAGCAGTGTTCGAATGCCTTGCCCATCGCCTTCTGCACCACGTTGACCGTGACGTCGAGCACTTCGGCAATTTCGCGATAGGTCATGCCATCGAGTTGCGACATCAGGAAGGCGTCGCGCGTGCGCGCCGGCAACTGGTCGAGCACGCAACTCACGGCGGTCAGCGCTTCGAGGACCAGCGCACGGGTCTCGGGGGATGGGGCAGTGGCTTCCGGTTGCAGCGCCAGCGCATCCAGGTAGGCACGTTCGAGCGCGAGCCGCCGGAAATGATGGGCGGCCAGGCGGCTCGATACGGTAGTCAGATAGGCGCGCGGTTCGCGCAGTGCCGAGGCATCGTTCGCGAGCAGCAGACGCGCGAAGGTGTCCTGCGCGAGATCTGCCGCATTGTCCACATTGCCGAGCTTGCGCCAGAGCATGTTCACCAGCCAGCTGTGGTGATTGCGGTAGATCGATGTGAAAGCATGCCCCGCGGATGCGGCGCTGAGGTCAGCCAAGGCCATGGCGCACGTAACGATACCGGCGTCAGGCGCCTGTCGTAATTGAGAATTATTTGCATTCTAATTCCATCGTTCCGAAGCCACAAGCGCCGTGCAGCCGGTGTCGTAAGCAGGTGACAGACGCCATGTTTGTCTTGTTGCTTCAGACCGGACGCTGCCATCCGCCGCCAAGTGCCTTGTACAGCAGCACGGATGCCTGCAGCGCGGACAGACGCAACGTTGCAGCGGCATCCTCGGCATCGTGCAGCGTGCGCTGGGAGTCGAGCAGCGTCAGCAAGGTTTCGGCTCCGGCACGATATCGATGCTCGGCCAGCACGAACGCGCGCTGTGCCTGCCTCAGTTCCTCGTCCTGCTTCTCGCGCTGTGCGGCGACCCCGTCGATCGTATTGAGCGCCAGTTCCACGTCGGCCGTGGCGGCGACGATGGCACCCCGGTAATCGGCGAGCAGTTCCTCGCGGCGAGCTTCGGCCCGATCCTTGCCCGCCGACAGCCGGCCGGCGTTGAAGATCGGCGCGAGCAGGCCAGCGGCGAGAGCGTAGGCCGGCTGGTCGAACATCATGCGCGGACGATCCGCAGAACCGGACGCGCTGGCCGTCAATGTCAGGCGCGGCAACATCAGCGCACGGGCCACGGCGATATCGGCCTGCGCCGAGGCCAGCCGTGCTTCGGCAGCCGCCAGGTCGGGACGGCGAGCCATCAAGGTGACCGGCAGGTCCGGCGAGACGAGCGGCGCGCGCAGACCATTCAGCGATGCGGTTTGCATCTCGATCTGTGTGACGGGACGGCCCAGCAGCGTGGCCAGTGCCACGAGGCTGTCGTTGGCGCGCTGCCGCAACAGCGCTTCCGAACGCGCCTGACGCGCCACGAAGCCACGCTGCTGCGCGAGTTCGAGCAACGTGGCTTGTCCCGCAGCGCGGCGCGCTTCGACGATACCGAGCACACGCTGCGCGTTTTCCGTCAGACGCTGGGCGATCACCACGCGTTCGCGCAGGCTCGCGGTTTGCAGCCATGCCAGTGCCACTTCACTGGTCAGCGCCAGATGCGTGGCGTCGCGGTCGAAGCCGCTGGCACGCCATGTTTCCAGCGCGGCAGTGCGACCCGCGCGCACGCCGCCCCAGAGATCCACTTCATAGCTGGCCGCCAGCCCCAGCCGGAAATCATTGGACGTGGTGCCCACGGCATCGGAGCGATAGTAGTTGCGACCCGCGCTGGCCTCGGCATTGAGTTCCGGCCAGAGCGGCGCGGCAGCGATGACCACGCCCGCGCGTGCCTGTCGCAGGCGCGCTTCGGCGGCGGCGAGTCCGGGATTATCGGCCAGGGCCTGCTGCACAAAGCCATCGAGTTCAGGGCTGCCGAGCGATTGCCACCACGCGGCGCTGAGTGCATCGCGTCCGCCTGCCGCACCAAAGCGCCAGGCGTCAGGCAGGGTGACGGGTAGCGGAGCAGGATCGGCAGCCTGCGTGGCACAGCCCGATACTGCCGAGAGGAGCGCGGCCATTGCCGCCGTCTTGCGCAGGAACATCATCATCAATCTTCAATCGCTGTTGAGTGCCTGCACGGGGTCCAACCGTGCGGCATTGCGGGCCGGCATGTAGCCAAACAGGAGTCCCGTGGCCACGGCGCAGCTGAACGCGCCGAGGATGGCCGTCAGGGAAAGGATGGCCGGAATGCCCGCCAGTCGTAGCGCGATGCCGACCAGTGTGCCGCCCACCACGCCGACCACGCCACCGATGACGGAGACCACCACGGCCTCGGTCATGAACTGGCGCAGGATGTCGCGCTGGCGCGCACCGGTGGCCATGCGGATGCCAATCTCGCGCGTGCGTTCGCGCACCGTCATCAGCATCACGTTCATGACGCCGATGCCGCCAACGAGCAGCGAGATCGCGGCGATCAGTCCGAGCATCATCGTCATCGTGCGTTCGGTCTCCGCGCTGGCGCGGATCGATTCCGCACGGTTGTAGACGCGCACATCGCGCTGGCCGCGCTGCACGGCCATGGCGTCGATGATCGCGTCTTCGGTCTGCTTGGCAAGCTGGAGCTTGCGAATGGCCACGGCCACCCACGTGGGATATGGCGTGCCGAAGATGCGCGCGCTGGCCGTGGAATAGGGCACCACCACGCGGTCGTCCTCGTCGGCGTTGCCGGCCAGCGCGCCTTTCTCCTGCAGCACGCCAATGACCTGGAAGGGCACGCTGTCCAGCAGGATGGTCTGGCCTACCGGATCGGTACCGTCTTCGAAGAGCGCGGTGCGAACGCGCTTGCCGATGATTGCCACCTTGGCCAGCGTGCGTTCGTCTTCGTCATCGAAGAACACGCCTGCGGCCAGGGGCCAGTCAAGTGCGGCCTCGAACTGCGTGGTCACGCCGCCCACCTCGGTGCGATGGTCGATATTGCCGCGACGCGCGATGGCGAAGCCTTCGAGATACGGCATGGCGATATCGACATTCGGTATCTCGCGCATGGTCTCCACATCGGCCAGCGACAGTGGCCCGGTGCGGTCGCGGCTCGTGGCCGGTGTGGCCGCCACGTACATCTTGTTGGCGCCGAACACCGCCATTTTCTTCATGACCTGGAACTGCGAACCGCTACCCACCGCCAGCATCACGATCACGGACGCCACGCCGATGATGATGCCGAGCAGCGTCAGGCCCGTGCGGAACGGGTTGATCCATAGCACGCGCCACGCCGCGCGCAGGGCTTCGTGCAGGTCGCCTACCAACCCGGTAAAGCGCGTATCGGGATGGTTCGATGCGCCGAACAGCGGCGGCCATGCATCGGCCGCGCGTGCAGCGGTGTCGGCCACGGGCGCGGGGCCGGTGTCCGCGATGATCTCGCCGTCGCGGATTTCGATCACGCGGCGCGCCCGCGCGGCGATTTCGCGGTCGTGCGTGATCAGGATGACGGTGTGGCCGGCATCGGCCAACTCCACGAGCAACTGCATCACCTCGGCACTGCTGTGCGAGTCGAGTGCGCCCGTTGGCTCGTCGGCCAGGATGATGCGGCCGCCGTTCATCAGCGCGCGGGCAATCGACACCCGCTGTTGCTGTCCGCCAGATAACTGGCCTGGACGATGATCGAGCCGCTGTCCCAGCCCGAGCCGGGCGAGCAGCGCCGTGGCGCGGGCCTCGCGTTCGGATGCGGGCGTTCCTGCGTAGAGCGCGGGAATTTCCACGTTTTCGCGTGCGGATTCCGTCGCGATCAGGTGATAGCCCTGGAACACGAAGCCGAATGCCTCGCGCCGCAACCACGCAAGCTGGTCCGCGTCGAGTGCAGCCACATCGCGGCCAGCTACCTGATATGTGCCGGAAGAAGGACGGTCCAGCGCGCCGAGCAGATGCATCAGCGTGGACTTGCCCGAGCCGGAGCTGCCGACAATGGCGACGAACTCGCCGGCATGGATATCGAGCGACACGCCGCGCAGCACTTCGGTGGCCGGCGCGCCATCGTGCCCGCCATAGTGCTTGCGCAGGCCGCGCAGCGACAGCAGGGGCGTGGAATCGGTATCGGTCACAGATTCGGTCACAGGCGGAACCCCGGCATGTCGTCGTCGGGCTGGCGCTCGCGTACCACGACCTTGTCGCCTTCGCGCAGGCCATCAATGACCTGCCCGTTCAGGCGATCGCGCACGCCCACGCGCACGGTGCGCTCCTGTGTGCGTCCGCTGGCATCCATGACGCGCGCGGTGAAGGTGTCTTCCTTGCCGGTGACAGGACGCAGCGCCACCATCGGCGCCACGGGCACGTCGCGCGCCTCGTTGACGACGAACGATACCTGCGCAGTCATCTGCGGCATCAGCGCGTCGTCGGCATTGTCCACATCGAACAGGGCCGTGTAGAGCACCACCTTGCTGGCCGGCGTGGCGGGTTGCGAGGTCTGCGTGGAAGCGGCCGGTGTGGCGGTGAGCGGCGGGGCGGGCAACACTTGGCGCACCGTGCTTTCCCATTTGCGCGTGCTGGCGCCCAGCGTGTTGAATCGTGCGCGCATGCCGGGCCGCACGCGGCGCACATCGGCTTCGGACACTTCGGTCCAGACGGTCATCGTGGAAAGATCGGCCACGCGCAGCAGCGTGGGCGTCTGGTACGTGGCGTTGAGGGTCTGGCCGAGGCGCGCTTCCAGTGTGACCACCGTGCCCGACATCGGCGCGTAGATGCGCGTATAGCCCAGCCGCGCAATGTCGCCGTTCAGCGTGGATTGTGTCTGCTCGATCTGCGCGCGCAGGCGGTCGATGCGTGCGGCGGTGGCGCGCACGTTGGCCGTGGCGGTCTGCACGTCTTCCTCGCGTGTGGCGTCGTGGCTGGCCAGGCTGCGCTGGCGCGTGTCCTGCTGCGTGGCCAGCCAGTGCAGCGCCTGCTGCTCGGCGAGTTGTGCCTTGAGTCCTGCAAGCTCGGCGCGGCCTGCATCCACCGTGGCGCGCGGCACGCTGGGATCGATCTCGGCCAGCAACTGGCCTTTCTTGACCTGATCGCCCACCTTGACGTGCAGTTGCGTGATCTGGCCGGAGACCTGCGCGCCCACATCGACATAACTCAGCGGATGCAGCGTGCCGATGGCGGTGACGCTTTGCGTGACGGTGCCCTTGGCGATGGTGGCGGTGTCGTAGCTGGTGCGTTGGCCGTTCTGCCACCACGCGAGCGCGCCGGCCGCTGCCAGCAACAGTGCCGCGCCGAGGGCAAGGCGAACGGTCTTACGGGAAGTTCTGATGTTCTGCATGATGGGTAGCTCAGGCGGCAAATTCGGGCAGCAAGTTCGGGCAGCAAGTTCGGACAGGAAGTTCAGGCGGCAAGCAGCCATCCGCCACAGCCCAGCGCCGCGGCCACGGCGCCAGTAAGCGGAACCAGGCGCGGCGTCCACGTGAGTAGCGAGGTAGCGGCGAGCGCGCCGAGGGACACGCTGCTCACCCATACGATGATCCCGATGCTCAGGCCCCATCCCTGCACGCAGGGCACCAGCAGCGCGGCAAGACAGGCCCACGCGGCCAGACGCAGACCGCGCACGGTGGTGTCGGACGCAGGCTGCCCATATACGCGCTCGAAATGGCGGTCCATGGCCAGCGCGAAGCAGATCGTGCCGGCCACGGCGCCACCGAGTACGCTGACGATGTGAAGGGTATTGGCGCTCATCGGCGGCCTCCGGTGGCGAGACGAGGTGCGGATGCGCCCGTACCGAGGCGATGGCGCAGATACGTGGCGGTCCACAGCAGCGCTGCGCCGCATGCCAGCGCACCGAGTTCCACGCCCGCAGCGCGCCAGTCGCCGTGATAGAGATAGCGTCCGAGGTGCCACGGCGTGGTGATCGCGTTCAGTACGGGCAAGGCCACGCAGAGCAGGCCCGCGCCGCCTAGCTGGAGCCGCCACGCGCGCGCGGGCGACGTGACTGCTGCATGGAGCGCGGCGGCCAGCCAGATCGCGAAGAACGCGCCAATCTCCCACTCGTGACGTTCGTCGAGCGACACCGGCAACAGCCGGTTGGCCCAGAGAAAGCCGATGCACGCGATGCACAGGCTGGCCACGGCGGCCACGTTCAGGCGGTCGATGGCGTCGTAGACGCGTGCGCTGTGGCGGCCGAATTCTTCGAGTTTGCGATTGCGCCGCTTGACCGAGAACAGCAGCAGGCCGGTGGCCATCACGCCCGCACCCGCCAGGCCGCTCAGGAAGTAGAGCCAGTCCACCATCGTGCCGCCGAAGCGCGCCAGATGCAGCGATCGCAGTACGGAGCCGGCGATCAGCGGCGCTGGCGCGTCGCCGTTGCCCACCATCTCGTCGTCGAATTCGGCGGAGCGGAAGGCGCCGGTGGCGGCGTCGTAGTGATAGTGGCGCGCGGCGGCAAAGTCGATGCCGTCGTAGTGGTAGGGGCCGCTGAACTCCACTTCGGCGTTGGCATGGCCCGGGTGTGTGATGGACACGCGCTCGATGCTGTCGTTGCCCTGGCTGTCACGCGAGAGCCTGGCTTGCGCGTCCGCGAGCATCGCCGGCAGATTCGGCAGCGCACCAGTCCGCAAGCCCGCCGACTTGGTCGCAGCTTCGCGGAAATGCGCGCCGCCCATTTCGTCGAACAGGGCGCGCTGGTCGGTGTAGAACATGCGCACGCCGGCCGGCATGGTGTCTGGCCACCAGATGACCAGGCCCGTGTACGAGATCACAAACAGGAAGGGCAGCACCAGCACGCCCAGCGCGTTGTGCGCGTCTAGCCAGGAGCGCTGGCCCTTGCGCGGCCGGAATGTGAAGAAATCCGCAAAGAATCGCTTGTGCGTGACGATGCCGCTGACCAGTGCCACGAGCAGCGCCATCGTGAAGAAGGCGACGATCCAGACGCCCACCATGCCGCTGTGCAGCTCGTAGTGGAAGGTGATGAAGTGGCGTCCGCCTGCGGTATCCCGGGCGGGCGGCAACAGTGCGCCCGAGTCCGGGTCCATGCGGATCTCGGGGCCACGCTGGCCATCGTAGTGCAGGTGAACGGCGTAGTCCTCGTCGCCCGGCAACTCGATCTGCCAGTGCCCGGCATCGGCGGCGTTGAGTGCCAACAGGCGCTGGGCATTGGCCAGCGCGCGCGGGATATCGACGGCAGGGCGTGCCACCGTCTGGCGCTCGGGCTGCATCCAGTGCGTGATCGGTTCGTAGAACACGCTCAGGGCGCCGGTCAGGAATACGGCGAACAGCAGCCAGCCCATCCAGAGTCCGACCCACGTATGCAGCCACGCCATGCGCTGGCGGAAGCCGCCGGTCATGCCAGCCCCCGTGCGATCCAGGCCACGGCGGCAACAGCCAGCACCAATACCGATGGGGCCAGCACGCCGAACCAGGCGCCGCGCGTGGTGCGGGCGGCGAAGGCCCAGATCACCGCTGCGGTGTAGATGGCGTAGCTCGACAAGCTCGACGCCATCACGGCGCTGGCGCGAAGCTCGGGCATCAGCGCGCCGGAGGCGACAATGATCGACGAAGCCAGCAGATAGCCGCCGAATACAGCGGAAAATAGTCTGGAAATGACAGGAAACGCAGGGTTGGACGTCATCGCGGGAGTCAGGCGGCGCCCGTCGATATGACGGGTCTCACCTTACATGACCCGCGAGATGGCGAAACCTGCCAACCGTTCTTGAAAAAAGTGGTGCCCGGCGCGCTCGGTGCGGTGTTCCTTCATTCCAGATGCAGCGCGTCCGGGTAACATTCGCGCTGACATAGATATCGGGGCCAACGTCCGTATCGATCCCGCACCCATGAAAATCCTTATCGTTGAAGACGACCCCATGCTCGGCGACGGCCTCCAGCGCGGGCTGAAGCTGATCGGGCATGCCGTGGACTGGTTCCGCACGGGCGCGGAAGCGGACAGTGCCATGGCGGTGATGCACTACGACGCGGTGGTGCTGGACCTCGGCCTGCCGGACGACGATGGCGTGGCGCTGCTGACACGCTGGCGCCGCCAGGGGCGCCTGACGCCGGTGCTGGTGCTGACGGCGCGTGACGCCGTGGCGAGCCGCATCGGCGGGCTGGACGCCGGCGCTGACGACTACCTGATCAAGCCGGTGGCGCTCGACGAACTGGCGGCACGCTTACGCGCGGTGAGCCGTCGGACGGCAGGAATGCCCGAGCCGGTCTGGAGCCATGGTCCGCTCGAATATCATCCGGCCGCGCGGCTGGCGCTCTGGCACGGCAAGTCGGTGGACCTGACGAGCCGGGAGTCTGAACTGCTGGAAATCCTGCTGAGTCATCCGAATCGTGTGCTGACCCGGGATTTCCTGCGCGACAAGCTCTATGCGTGGGACAAAGGTACGGAGAGCAATACGCTCGAAGTGCATATCCATCATCTGCGCCGCAAGATCCATCCGGCCATCGTCCGCACGCTGCGCGGCGCAGGCTACACGCTGGGCGCGCCCGATACGCTTGACGCGCCGCCAGCGGACCTTGCCGAGGGAGGCAAGACATGACGCTGCAGCGCCGGCTGATACTGGCCGTGCTGGCGGCGGTGGCTTTTGCATGGCTGCTGACGAGCGCGCTGGTCTACCTGAGTGCCCACGAGGAAATCAACGAGTTGTACGACACCGCCATGGTGCGCATGGCCCAGCAGATGCAGGCGGTACTGCCGTTGATGAACGCCAACGCGAAATCGCCGCTGCCATCGAGCGGGCCGCAACCAGGCGATACGGATCTTGGCGATCTGGGCGACGCGGGGCTGGGCGACCTCGCCATTGCCGCATGGCGCCCGGGCGGCGAAGCCCTGCACATCGATCCCGATGGCGACCGGCTGCCCCGCATGCCCGCGATTCACGGTTTCACCAACATGACGATCGATGGCGCGAAGTGGCGCCTGTATTACCTCGACGATCCCGTTGCCGGCTGGCGGGTGTGCGTGGGGCAGATCGTGGCCGAGCGCAACGAGCTGGTGGTGTCCTATGTGCAGGCGCAGGCCCTGCCATGGCTGTTCGGTCTGCCGCTGCTGACCACGCTGCTGGTCTGGGCGATCCGGCGCATGTTGCGTCCCCTCCTGGCGCTCTCCCACGCCATTGCCGCACGCACGCCGGGCGATCCCACGCCGATGTCGCTGGAGGGTGCGCCCCCCGAATTGACGCCATTGGTCCGCGCGATGAACACGCTGCTGGAGCGGGTTTCCACGCTGCTCGAACATGAGCGCCGCCTGACCGCCGATGCCGCGCACGAGATGCGCACACCGCTGGCTGCGCTGAAGGCGCAGTGGGAGGTGGCGCGCCGCTCGCCCGATGCGGAAGAACGTGCACGCGCTGCGGTCAATGTGGAAGTCGGCATCGAGCGGCTGAGCCATCTGGTGTCGCAGTTGCTCACCATGAGCCGGCTGGAGGACGAGGAACCGCTGGCTGCGGGCGAAGCCGTGGATTGGCAGCAGATTTCGCAGCAGGTTTTCAGCGATTGCCTGCAGCTCTCCGACCGGCGCCATGTCGATATGGAAATCCTGTGGCCCGCGGATGGCGGCAAGCCGCTGGAAATCTGCGGCGATCCGGTGCTGCTGGGTACGATGCTGCGCAACCTGCTTGACAACGCGCTGCGCTACAGCCCGGCCGGGTCCGTGGTGACGCTGGCCTTCGGGACCGACCATATCGAGGTGGCGGACCACGGCCCGGGCGTGGCGCCCGAACATCTGGAGCGTCTCGGCAGCCGATTCTTCCGGGCTGCTGGCCAGCAAGAGCAGGGCAGCGGGCTGGGTATTTCGATTGCCCGGCGCGTGGCCTATCTGCATGGGCTGACTGTCGAACTGTCGAACCGGCCGGCTGCGGCGGGCACCGGGCTGGTGGTGCGCATACGCCGGCTACTCCCGGAAGCCACGTGACCGCTGTGCCTCCGGGCCGGTGGGTGCTCTCGGTTTCCGTCAGTCCGGCTTGATACCCGCGCGTGCCACGATCGGCTTCCAGCGCTGCTGCTCTGCGGCAATGAATCGGGCGAATTCCTCGGGTGTACTGCCCACCACCAGCGCCGCGTCGGCGCCCAGGCGCTCCACGGAAGACGGGCTCCTGACCGCCTTGATCGTGGCTTCGGCGAGCTTGGCGGCAGCCGGTTGCGGCAGCGTCGCGGGCGCCATCAGTCCATACCATTGCGTCATTTCAAAGCCGGGATACCCTTGCTCGGCCACGGTGGGCACGTCCGGCAGTTGCGGGATGCGCTGGGCCGTGCCCGTGGCGATGCATCGCACCTTGCCCGTCTTGATGAACTGGAGAATGGCCGGTGCACCGATGGCGGCGGCATCGAGCCGGCCCGAGAGCAGGTCGGTGATCTGCGGACCGCTGCCGCGATACGGCACGTGCGTGATAAACGTGCCCGTGGTTGCTTTCAGGTATTCGAACGCCAGGTGCCCGGCGCTGCCATTGCCCGCGGAGCCGTAGTTCAACTTGCCCGGCTTGCTCTTGGCGAGCGCGACGAACTCCTTGAGGCTTTTGGCCGGCACGTCCGGATGTACCACATACAGGCTTGGCACCTTCGACAGCAGCGAGATGGGCCGGAAATCCTTGACCGGGTCATAGGGCAGCTTCGGAAAAATGTACGGATTGACGGCGAGCGTGCCGATATGGCCGAGGATCAGCGTGTGGTTGTCGTCGGCGCGTGCGACTTCGCCCATGGCGATATTGCCTGCACCGCCCGGCTTGTTCTCGACGAACACGGACACGCCAAGCAGCTTGGTCAGTTCTGCGGCCGTGGAGCGCGCCACGATCTCTGAGCTGCCGCCCGGCGCGAACGGCACGACTAAGCGGATGGTCTTGGACGGCCACGCCTGCGCGCGGACCAGGGACGGGGCGAGGGCGCTGGCGCCAAAGGCGGCGAGCAGCGACAGCGCGTGCCGGCGATCGGACTGGAAATTGGACATGGTTGCTCTGCCAGGTTGTCTTACTCGGGTTTGACGTTGCCGTCCTTGATGACCTTCGCCCATTTCCGGGTCTGTGCGTCGATGAAACGCGCGGCTTCGGCCGGAGGCGCGGCCACCACCTCTCCGCCGAGTTCGGCGACACGCTGCTTGATTTCCGGGCTGCCCATGACCTTGTGGAGCGCATCCGAGAGCTTCGCCACCACGGCATCGGGCGTGGCGCTGGGCAGGAACGCGGCGTTCCATTCGTAGACTTCGTAGCCGGCCACGCCGGCCTCCTGCATGGTCGGCACGGACGGCAGCGCGCTGGTGCGCGTGTCGCTGGTCACCGCGAGCGGGCGCAGTTTCCCGGCCTTGATGTGTTGCAGGCTCGACGCCACGTTGGCAAAGAACAGCGGCACCTGGCCCGCGATCACGTCGGTCATCGCGGGACCGCCACCCTTGTACGGCACGTGTAGCAGATCCACGTTGGCGCGCTGCTCGAACAGCACGCCGGAAAGGTGCTGCGCCGATCCATTGCCCGACGATGCATACGCCACGGTGCCGGGTTTCTGCCGGGCCAGTGCGAGCACTTCCTTCACGCTGCTCGCGGGAAACGAGGGGTTGGCGACCAGCACGTTGGGATAGCGCGCGAGCACGCCTATCGCGCGGAATGCCTTGGCCGGATCGTAGGGCAGGCGCGGATAGAGGCTCGAAATCACCGCGTAGGACGAGGCATCGACCATCAGCGTGTAGCCGTCGGGCGCCGCCTTGGCCACGTAGGACGCGCCGATCTGACCGCCCGCGCCGGGCCGGTTTTCCACCACCACGGTCTGTCCCAACTCGCGTCCCAGTGCGGGGGCGATCAGGCGCGCCATCAGATCCGCGCCACCGCCGGGTGGGTAAGTCACCACGATGGTGATGGGGCGCGCTGGCCATGGTGCATCGGCGGCATGCAGCGGGGCCGCTGGCAGCGCCAGGCATGCGCCGCTGGCGAGCGCGAGGTGGGTGAAGTAACGCATGGTGTCTCCGTCGTGTTTTATGGATTGCGGTGGGCGGTGGGCGGTGGGCGGTTGCGCGTCAGCGGATATCGGCCGTGTAGCGGAACGCGTAGGCGTCGCCACGGGTGAGCCGGTACTCGACGCATTGGCCCTGCATGTCATAGGCCTGCCGGGTCACGAGCGCGCAGGGGTGGCCGTCGGGCAAGGCGAGCGATGCGGCCTCTTCGGCGCCGAGCGGGCGGAACGTCACCTCGTCCATCGCGCGATGCACGGTGATGCCGCATTGCTGCCACAACAGCGGATAGAGCAGATCGCCCCAATCCGAGACGGGCAGGTCCTGCAAGCTGGCGCAACGCGGCAGCGGCAGCCAGATGGATTCGAGCAGGCGCGGTTGCTCCGCCACCCAGCGGCGACGCGAGATGGCAAGGCCACGTGCACCGGTCTCCAGCCCGAAGCGGCCGGCCATGGTCTTGTCGAGGCGCACCGCGCGGCACGACAGGATTTCCGAACGCGGGATGGCGGCGGATGCCGTTTCGGCTTCGCTGCGGAAACGGAAGAAGCGCATCATGCTCGCGCCACTGAGCCCCGTGCGCACGAAGGTGCCCTTGCCCTGCAAGCGTTCGAGCAGGCCCTCCTGCACCAGCACGGCAATCGCTTGGCGAATGGTGCCGAGCGCGATGCCGAACTCGGTGGCCAGCGCACTTTCCGCAGGAATGGCCGCGCCGGGCATCCATTCGCCCGAGACGATCTTCTGCTGTAGCCGGGCAGCAATCTGCCCATAGCGGCTTAATCCGGGGGCAGGGGTGGCAAGGTCTGGCATAAGGTTGGCGTTGTGAAGTCTGGAGCGTCCGTGTTAGATTCGACTCCTATAGAGGACTAGAGTACCCGGATGGGCCGTCGATGCCATATCAGGGCTTACCCGCACAGGAGATTTCCCCGTGTCCGAGACGAAAGACGCCACGCTGCTGGTCGATTGCCATTTCCATGTGTTCGATGCCGGCATAGCCGTGGCCGGCGCGCGCTATCGCCCACCCTATGGCGCCACGCTGGAGGGCTGGCAGGTGGCGATGGGGGGGCATGGCGACCTGCATGGAGTGGTGGTGCAGACCAGTTTCCTCGGCACGGACAACGGCGCGTTGCTTGCGGCGCTGCGCAGCATGCCGGAGCGGTTGCGAGGCGTGGCGGTGGTCGATCCCGGCATTGAAGACACGCAACTGGCCGTGCTCGACGAGGCCGGTGTGCGGGGCATCCGCCTGAACCTGTACGGTGACGATGGCTGGCGACGCATCGCGACTGCGCCGTGGCGCGCGTTGTTCGGCCGGATTCACGAACTCGGCTGGCATGTGGAAATCCATACGGGCAATGGCGAGGGTGCCGCCGTGTTGTCCGCGCTCGATGCTGCATTGGGCGCGACGCGCGTACCGGTGGTGCTCGACCACTTTGGCCGGCCCGGTCCGGCGGGCGCGGATGACCCTGTGTTCGACGTGGCGGCTGACGTGCGCACGCGCCGCGCGCTGTGGGTCAAGATCAGCGCGCCCTATCGACTGGCCGATGAGCAGGGCTGGCCGATGCTGATCGGGCGATGGGCCGAGGTGGCCGGGACCAATCGTCTGCTATGGGGCAGCGACTGGCCGTGGACCAACCACGAAGCGCCGGCCCGCGCCGACGAATGCCGCGCCGTACTGGCGTGGATCGCCGCGCAGCCTGAACTGGCCGACGCACTGCGCTGGCGCAACGCCGCCGCCCTCTATGGATTTGACGGAATTGCCGGATTTGCACGGCGTGGGGACGCGCAGCGCCTATAATGCGCCGGCTCCCCGATTCCCCTTCGCGCCATGCCTGATTTGCCCGTTTCTCCCATTCGCCATGATGGCG
The DNA here is from genome assembly GCF_039710735.1 of Cupriavidus sp. DL-D2. Classification (NCBI taxonomy): domain Bacteria; kingdom Pseudomonadati; phylum Pseudomonadota; class Betaproteobacteria; order Burkholderiales; family Burkholderiaceae; genus Cupriavidus; species Cupriavidus sp. DL-D2. The sequence goes on from NZ_JBDKXK010000093.1 coordinate 22,255, forward strand.
CCATCGTCATCGGTGGTGGCCCGGCTGGCCTCATGGCGGCCGAGATGCTCGCCGCGCAGGGCGTGTCGGTGGAGGTGTACGACGCCATGCCATCGGTGGGGCGCAAGTTCCTGATGGCAGGCCGGGGCGGGATGAACATTACGCACGCCGAGGCTGCCGACGCCTTTCTTGGCCGCTACGGTGCACGCGTGGACCGGATCGCGCCGCTGCTGGAGACTTTCGGCGCCGACAAGCTGCGCGCCTGGGTGCATGACCTTGGCATCGACACCTTCGTCGGCAGTTCCGGGCGCGTGTTCCCCACCGACATGAAAGCAGCGCCGCTGCTGCGCGCATGGCTGCATCGCCTGCGTGAAGCGGGCGTGGGCATTCATACGCGGCATCGCTGGATCGGGTTTGCGGATGCTGTCGATGGCTGGCACGTGCTGCGTTTTGCCAGCCGCGACGGCGAGATCGAAGTGCAGGCGCGCGCCGTGGTGCTCGCGCTGGGCGGCGGCAGTTGGGCCCGGCTCGGCTCCGATGGTGCATGGCTGCCGATACTGGCCGCGCGTGGCGTGGATGTGGCACCGCTGCAGCCCGCCAACTGCGGCTTTGATATCGCGTGGTCCGAACTGCTCCGCACGCGCCATGCGGGCGAGCCGGTGAAGGCCGTGGCGATGGATGTGACGCTCGACGATGGTACGACGCTGCATCGGCAAGGCGAATTCGTGATCAGCGAATCGGGTATCGAAGGCAGTCTGGTTTATGCGCTGTCCGCGCCGATCCGCGATCTCATCACGGCGCACGGGCATGCCACCATCACGCTCGATCTCGCACCGGGACGATCCGCCGAGGCGGTAGCTGCCGAAGTGGCCCACCCGCGCGGATCGCGCTCGGTGTCGAGCCACTTGCAAAGCCGGCTGGGCATCACCGGCGTCAAGGCGAGCCTGCTGCGCGAGGTGCTGTCGAAAGAGGCCATGCACGATCCCGTGGCGCTGGCGGCGGCCATCAAGGCACTGCCGCTGCGCCTCGAGCGCGCACGGCCCATCGATGAAGTCATCAGTACGGCCGGTGGTGTTCGTTTCGAAGCGATGAACGACCAGTTGATGCTGACCGCGCTCCCCGGCGTGTTCTGCGCCGGAGAAATGCTCGATTGGGAAGCGCCGACTGGCGGCTACCTGCTGACTGCCTGCTTTGCGAGCGGGCGCGTGGCGGGGGCAGGGGCCGGACACTACCTTCGAGGGTGATGCCGACCCGCAGCCGTTAGCGCACCGGACGGAACGCTTTGCGCAATTCCTCAGCGAACAGTTGCGGCTGCTCCCATGCCGCGAAGTGGCCGCCCTTGCTCACCTGGTTGTAATAGTTGAGCGAAGGGTAAGCCTGCTTGCTCCAGCTCTCCGGCGCCCGGTAGATTTCATGCGGAAAGACGGTGATGGCAACTGGCACCTTGATCTCGCGTGTCTTCTGCGCATCGGCGCTGAAATTGTTGTTGTTGTTCTCCCAATAGAAGCGCGACGACGCGGCGCCCGTGTTCGTGAGCCAGTACAGCGTGATGTCGTTCAGGATGGCATCGCGCGTCAGCACATTTTCCGGCACGCCATTGCTATCGCTCCAGGCGGCAATCTTTTCGTACGTGAACGATGCGAGGCCAGCCGGCGAGTCGGAGAGCGAATAGCCGATGGTCTGCGGACGCGTGACCATCATCGCGCCATACGCGGCGTTGCGGCCGAAGAACGTGCTCAGCGATTGGAAGGCGTCGCGCTCGGGTGCCGTCAGGCTAGCCGGCGCCGGATCGCCCGCGAGGATCGACTTCATCAGCGGTCCGGGCACGGTAGCCGGCATGTTCAGGTGAATTGCCAGCAGCCCCGGAGGCGCCAGACGCGCCAATGCATCGGAAACCACCGAGCCGTGATCGCCGCCCTGCGAGACGTAGCGCGTGTACTTGAGGCGCTTCATCAGCACGTCCCAGGCACGCGCGGTGCGATCCGGACCCCAGCCCAGTTCACGCGGAATGCCCGAGAAGCCGTAGCCCGGAATCGACGGGATGACCACATCGAACGCGTCTTCGGCTCGGCCACCATAGGCTGTCGGGTCCGTGAGCGGGCCGATCGTCTTGATGAACTCGAAGATGGAGCCGGGCCAGCCGTGCGTCAGGATCAGCGGCATGGCGTTGGGATGCTTCGAGCGGACGTGGATGAACTGGATATCCACGCCATCGATCCGCGTGACGAACTGGGGCAGTGCATTCAGTTGCGCCTCGGCCTTTCGCCAGTCGTAGTCCTTGCCCCAGTACTCCACGAGCGATTTGACCCGCGCAAGCTGGATACCCTGCGACTCGTCCGCAACGGTTTCCTGGTCAGGCCAGCGGGTGGCGGCGATGCGGCGGCGCAGATCGTCGAGCTGCGCTTGCGGGACATGAACCTTGAACGGGCGGATGCTTTCGTCGCCTGCCGCTACCTTGCTGGCGGGCGGCGTGGCCGAGTTGGCGGGCTCTGCCGCGTGAGCGTGCGGTGCGTGGGCAACCAGCGCCAGACTGGCCAGTGCGGCGCTGACCGCGAGGGCAAAGCGGGTGGAAGACGTGCGAGGGATGCTGCGGATCGAGACGCGTGACATGGATGGGCTCCTTCCTGAACTGCGCGTTGTGTTGGTGTTGGTTTTCGACCGTTGGGATCGTTCACGAACTGTCGTGACGGACGGAGTCTAGGGAGCCAGTGGTTGTTGAACGTGTCGTGTTACGCACGATTTGAACCGCTGTGTATCTATCCGAGGCCGAGATACAGAGCGATACGGAAGTGCAATGGCAGGCGGTCGTTTCGCCATAGGGCAACGGGATTTGGCTTTTCGCAACGCTCTTGGATCTCCATCCTTTATCTGTAAATGAGAATCGGTTACATTGTCGGGACTTGTCTCAGGTTGTCCTGTCATGACCGCCATCGATCCCGGCGCGCACTCCCACGTTGAATCCCTGTACGGACGCCATCACCAATGGCTGCAAGGCTGGCTGCTGCGAAAGATTGGCAATGCCTGCGATGCGGCCGACCTGGCGCAGGACGTGTTCGTACGCGTGCTGCACCGGAAAGTGGCCGACATCCGCGAACCGCGCACCTATCTCGGCACCATCGCCAACGGGCTGGTGATCGATTTCTGGCGGCGGCGCGAACTGGAACAGGCATGGCTGGAAACACTGGCGCATCTGCCCGAGGCCCACGCGCCATCTCCCGAGAGCCGGCTGCATTTCCTTCAGACCCTGATGGAAATCGATCGCATGCTCGACACGCTGAAGCCGCGTGTCCGCACTGCCTTCCTGCTTGCACAACTGGATGGGCTGACTTGCCCGCAGATCGCCGAGCACATCGGCATGTCGTTGGCCACCGTCGAGCGCTACATCGGCCAGGCATTGCGCCGATGCTACGAACTGCGGTTCGGCACCGAGTAGATGCCGGCTTCGCAGGCAGACCTTTCTTCGGAGATCGTCGATCAGGCCATCCAGTGGGCTGTGCGACTACTCTTCAATGATCCGAGCGATGACACGCGGCAGCGCTTCCTGGCATGGGAAGGCGCGGACCCTCGGCACAAGCTGGCATGGCAGCGCGTGCAGTCACTGCGCGAAGATTTCCCGCGCATTCCCGCACCGCTCGCGCTGGAGACGCTGCAGACCGCCGATGCCATCCGTGGCCGCCGACAGACCGGACGTCGACAGGCGCTCAAGGTGCTGGCACTCGGTGGCGTATCGGTACTGGGGCTGTCCACCGGCTACCACTACACGCCATGGCAACGCTGGCTGGCGGAAACCAGCACCGGCTTGGGCGAGCAGCGTACGTTGACGCTGGATGACGGCACGGTCATCGTGCTCAACACGGACACCGCAATCGATATCCGCTTCGATGCCGAACGGCGGGACGTCCTGCTCCGTCGCGGCGAAATCCTCGTCACCACCGGCCACGACGCCACACGACCGTTCCGAGTGCGTACAGCGTTCGGCACGATGCGTGCGCTTGGTACACGCTTCACAGTCCGACTCAACGAGGATGTTGTGCGCGTGAGCGTGCAGGAAGGGGCCGTGGCATTGCATGAAGACCGCGCTGCGAAGGCGGTCGCCCAGGCCGGCACGACGTGGGAGATGACGCAGACCTCAAGCACGAAGCGCACCGCCTCCGCCATATCGCCCGACAGCTGGGCCAACGGCCAACTCTCCGGCAGCAACATGCGCCTGGAGGATGTGCTGGCCGAACTGGCGCGCTACCGCCACGGCCGCATCGATTGCGATCCATCAGTGGCAAACCTGACGGTGTCTGGTGCATACCGCATTGACGACACGGACCGGACATTGCGCTTCCTGGAGAAGGCACTGCCGATCCGGGTGTCTTATTTCACGGGGTATTGGGTGAGGGTGGGGAGGGGGTGAAGATTGGCTGTGGTGGGTGAAACTGCGCCAGAGTTTTTTTCGAACCCTGGCGCACGTCATGCACGCAACTATTGCGTTACTTCCAGCTCGCCGCCAAAGTGGCGCCAAGCGCGGATTGATACTCCGCGCTCAACGTTATCTGGCCAGGTGCCGGCGGCGAAAACTGCGCCATCGCTGACACCAGTGAATCGACTTGCGATTCGAGCAACTGCTTGCCATCGGCCGTGGCAAACCTTTCTACACGACTTCCCTCCGAAGAGAACCATCCGGCGATGGTCATGCTGTCCGTAGTGCCGATCTGGCTCACCAATAGATCCGAACCAGACTGACGGAACCAGATCTGATCGTAGGAAATAGCCTGATCAAACGACAGAAGATCGGAGTTGCCGGCCGTCTTGTCGTTCTCCACGATGCGATCGGCGCCACCTCCTTTCGAGAAAACATAGGTGTCGTTTCCTGTGCCGCCGTACAGCGTATCGTTGCCGGCACCGCCATCGAGGATGTCAGCACCGTCGCCG
>NZ_JBDKXK010000094.1:0-7671 GCF_039710735.1 Cupriavidus sp. DL-D2
GCTTTGGTGCACACGAGTATTGAGCATAGTCGAGATTGGTGCAGATGACTTCTGATATTGCGTTGTCAGGAGTCGCCTGCACATCTGGCGTTACGCCCCGTCAATTGGTGCAGTCGTCTTCTGAAAATGACAGTTCCAAATCCTGCGCGTCTGTCGTTTTCAGAAGACGGCTGCACTGAACGTCAGAAGCCGACTGCACTATAGCAGCGGAGGGGTTGGATCCATCAGGCAACGACGGGCTGCTGCCGGCCAAAAGCGGTCTCTGGTCCCCCGTGTCCGGTCTTGACGACGAGGCACCGTAGTAGTTTAGAACCGGAGGGTTTCGCCATCCTCGGGAATCAGCACCCGTTGCTCAATTTTATGGTCTTGCACAAACTCACGCAGGGCCTTGCGGGTGAGTGACATGTGGTTCACCGCATCCATGTGCACGGCCACGATGGCCGCATGGGGCGCTGCCTTGGTGGCCTGGAGTGTGTCCTGCTTGCCCATGATGATGGGATGCTCCTCAAAGCCACTCACGAGCGCGCTCCCTGTGTTGAGGATCACCACGTCGGGCTTGTGCAGCTTCAGTGCCTGATCCACTTCCGGACGCCACACCGTGTCCCCCGCCACGTAGACCGTCTTTGCCTGCGGCGCCGCAAACACGACCCCCATGACCGGGCCCATGAACGCCGCACGCGCGGGGTCGGCAAACCACAAATCCGTGCCGTGCTGACCGCCGGTCCTGCTCAGCTTCACACCCTTGAAGGTGGTGGAGCCGGTGAGCACGCGGACGTCCTGGAAGCCTTGGCTGCGAATGAGCTTGGCATCCGCTTCGTTCTGCGTGAAGACCGGCAGGCTCTTGGGGATCGCCTTTTGAGCGGCCTCATCCCAATGGTCTGTATGGGTGTGGGTCACGACCACTGCTTCCACGCTGTCCAGCACATCCTTCACTGAAAAGGGCAGCGCGACCAAGGGGTTTCTCAGTTCGCTGCGGTAAGTGCCCGGGAAGCCGGGGAACGCCCCTTGGTCCGACAGCATCGGGTCGACCAGGAAGGTCGTGCCAGCAAAGTCGATCTTCACCGTGGCGTTACGGATCTGCTGCACTTTGACCGAGGTGCCGGTGACGGTTGCCGGTGCAGACCAGGCGGTTGCCGCAAAGGCGCCCAGCGACAGCGAGACCAGCAGGGGAGTGAAAGCTTTCATCGAGAACATGGGGGACACCCGCGTTGAGTTGAAGAGGCCTCCATGGTCGTGTCTCTCGCCCCTTTGTAGAATTGACCCAAGCGTCAATATTCGAAAGAATTGGGCCACTTCACCCAGGAGCTTCATGTCAAAGCGACTTCCCCTCGTGGCCCTCGTGAGCTACCCGCACTTCAGCCCGTTTCACTTTGGCGTGCCGTTCTTGATCTTCAGTGCGCAGTTGCCCGAGCAGGCGCTGTTCGATCTGAAGATCGTCACGCCAGGCGGCACCGCGCTGGCGGCCGAGCGGGCCTTGTTCGTCCAACCCGATGGCGGGCTGGAGTTGCTGGCCAAGGCTGACATCGTCGTGATCCCCGGTTGGCATGATCTGGCCGAGCGTCCTGAGCCCGAGCTGATAGCCGCCTTGCGCCAGGCCCGCCAGCGGGGTGCCCATGTGGTGGGGCTGTGCTACGGCGCGTATGTCCTCGCCTATGCGGGCTTGCTGGATGGCAAACGCGCATCCACACACTGGATGGCGGAGCAGGATTTCAAGCTGCGCTTTCCGCAAGTGCAACTGGACATGAATGCGCTGTATGTCGATGACGATGGCCTGATCACATCGGCGGGAACAGGGGCGGGCCTGGACTGCTGCCTCTACATCGTGCGCAAGTTCTACGGCCAGAAAACGGCCAACAAAGTCGCCCGGATGATGGTGGTGCCGCCTCACCGCGAAGGAGGACAGGCTCAGTTCATTGAACAGCCGCTTGCCCCTTCCACGCAAGATGCCAGGATCAATCAGTTGCTGGACCATTTGCGCCAGCACCTGAACCAGGTCCACTCGGTCGATGCGCTGGCCCAACGCGCCGCCATGAGCCGGCGCACGTTCACGCGCCACTTCAGCAAGGCGACCGGCATGTCGTTGGGAGACTGGCTCATCAACGAACGCCTGCAGCGGACCCGAGAGCTGCTGGAAAGCACCACCTTGCCGGTGGAAGCCATCTCTGACCTGGTCGGATTTCAGAACCCGACCTCGCTGCGTCAGCACTTCAAGCGCAGAAACCAGGTCAGTCCCAGTGAATGGCGAAGAACCTTTGGGCGCGCGTGAGCTTTGTCTGCTCCGGGCGGGACAGCGTCATCCAGCTACCTGCGCCACTGACTCAGCCTTGTCCAGCCGGCCGCGCCGCACGAACAGACTGACCAGCCGTTGACGGATCGCCACCTGGAGTTCCGCCAGTTGTTCCGGCGTGATGCGAATTTCACCCGCTCGACGAGCGCAACACCGGCGCCGCCTACGCCAAGAACCGGCGAATCGAACTCAAACTCACGAACCGCTGAGCGCCGCGTCACCGCGCTGCTGCGCCAGCCAGTCGCGCGGGGCGCAGCCCATGCGCACGCGGAAGGCGCGCGCCAGAGCGTTCGGGCTGCCGTAGCCGACGCGGTCGGCCACCACCGCCACCGGCCGCCCCTGCTTGAGCAGGGTGCAACTGACGTTCATCCGCCAGTCGGCCAGATAGTCGCCCGGCGTGACGCCCACCGCGTCCTTGAACGCGGCGGCGAAGCGCGCGCGTGACATGCCCGCCTTCGCCGCCAGCGCCTCGAGCGACCACGCGGTCTGCGGCGCATCGTGCATGGCGGTTATGGCGCGCGCGAGTTTCGGGTCGGCCAGGCCCGCCAGCAGTCCGGTGGCGCCAAGCCGCCCATCCATCAGATAACGCAGCAACTGGATCAGTAGCAACTCGCACAAGCGGTCGATGGCGGCCTGCCGACCGCACTGGTCGCGCTCGGCTTCGGCAAACAGCAACTCTAGCGTCGGCCCGAGGCCGGGCAAGTCCGCCAACGGAATCAGCAGCATCGACGGCAAGGCCATGGCCAACGGATTGCCCGTCGAAGCGCCCAGATCGACCTCCGCACACAACAGCTCAGCGGTATCGCCGGGGGCGGCGACAAAACGATGCGACGCCACGCGCGGATAAAACAGCAGGCTCGGCTCGGTAACCAGCAGATCTTCATGCACGGGCGAACGCGCCGTAATCGGGCCGCGCCGCACCAGATGGATATAGCCATGCGGCGCCGCGTAATGATGCTGCTCACAGAAGGCGCCGCTGTGAAAAACGCGCGCCGAAAGCGAGTAGTGCCGGAGCAAGCCGGCCAGTCGATCCGCCATTCCACTCTCCATATAAGACGATAGGTTACGTATTTGATACTTTACGTGCCATATCGTACCAAACAAAGGGCGATCATGCCCACGTGCTCTTGCACCTCACCCACTACGGAGATAGACATGACCCAAATCGCCCCCCTGACCATCGACACCGCTGACGCCGCTACCGCTGCCACACTCAAGGCCGTCAAAGCCAAGCTTGGCATGGTGCCGAACCTGTTCGCCACGCTGGCCCACGCGCCGGCGGCGCTCAATGGCTACCTCGGCTTGTCCGAAACGCTGGGCACCGGCCGCCTGAATGCCTCCCAGCGCGAGATCGTTGCGCTCGCTGCCGCTCAAGCCAATCGCTGCCAGTATTGCCTGAGCGCACACACCCTGATCGGCAAAGGTGCCGGACTGTCGGCAGAGGCCATCGCCGCGGCCCGCACCGGCCAGGCGGCCAACGCACTTGACGATGCAATCGCCGGCTTTGCCCGCGCGCTGGTCGAGCAACGCGGCGTGGTGTCGGCCGACGCCATGGCCAACTACCGCCGCGCGGGGCTCGACGACGGCCTGATACTGGAAGTGATCGCCAACGTCGCGCTGAACACGCTCACCAACTACACCAACCACATCGCCGACCCCACGGTGGATTTCCCCGTGGTCGCCGTCTGATCTCCATAGGCATATAAGGAGAACACGATGAAAATCGCACTCACCGGCGCTCTGCTCGCCAGCGCCCTCGTCCTGCCACTGGCCGTCACGGCCGGCGACTAAAGGCCTCGGCCGAGCACTACCGCAAGACCGGCAAGTTCTTGGACGGCGCCACGCTGGTGAAAGAGATCCGCAAGCTCGAAACCAGCGCCATGACCACTGGCAACCCTGTGGTCTGGGGTTCCGATGCGGCCGTGTGGTTCGTGATGGTCAAGGACGCCAAAGGCCGTTTCGCCAGCAACCCCTTGTGGGGCGGCGGCTGGAGGCACGGCGTAGCTGGCGCAGTACAGGTCGACCAGCACGCGCCCGAGCCGGATCAGGTCGCGCAGGTCCGGCGTGTTCTCCAGCCGCGAGACGGTGGGCTGGCTCATCAGGTCCGCGCCGCTCTCGGGCAGGCGCCCGCAGGCGAGCTTGAAGGCGGGGTCGGCGCGCAGGTGGTCGAGGTCGTCCGCGTCCTCATACCCGCAGGCGATGGCCAGGATGCGCGCCAGGAGGATCTCGGGCAGCGGGTGCACGATCCGGCTCGGATCGCGCCGGTCCGGGATCACCGCGGCGAGCTTGTCGGCAATCCGCATCCGCCGGGCCGCCTGAGCCAGCAGCAGGACGCCGCCGTCCGAGGTCAGGCGCCCGCCGTCGAAGGCGGCTGTGAGCTTCTTGGCTCTCACGGATGGAAACGCGAACGGAAGTGCGTCAAGATCGGACATGGCGGGCGTGGCGGGCTCGATGGGGTGAAGAAGGTTGGTGTGAGCACCCAATCCCTAAGCCAGATCAATGCTTTACGCTACGCTCGCCAGCTTCGATCCACCGCCCTCATGAATAAGACGGGCTAATTTCGTTCACGATGATCATCACCTTCCTTGACTGCACTGCACTGTGCAATGTATGCTTTGGAGACTGCACGGTGCAGTGCAAACGAGGAGATAGGGTATGTCAGTCGTAAATTCCAGCGTCGCTTTGCCTGCTGAGGTCTCAAAGGACCGTTTCGCCAGGGGATCTGCTACATTCGCCGCAGTCACCGGCATTCCCACGGAGGCATACCTTGATGGATTCAAGGATAGCTCGCCTGATTTTGGTCGCTATGTGATTGAGTGGGTCTTCGGCGATGTATACAGCCGCACCGATTTGGATTTGAAAACCCGGGAACTCGTTATCATCGCAGCCGGCGCGGCGTTGGGCGCAACGGGAATTGATGTCATCAAATTTCATGTCCCCACTGCGGTACGCGCGGGTGCAACCCGAGACCAGATTTTCGGCGTTCTTACCCAGGTAGCGATTGTTGCAGGTGTTCCCACAGCAATCGCCGCAATTTCGGCGGCGGCACAAGTCTTGGAGCCACACTCTCAGGTCGCTGATCCTCTCTTATTCACCGGGCTGCTGCGTGATGGCTTAATCCGGGACGGGGTGGCAGGCTGAGGCGGCCAGCGGGCTCTGTTGCAAAGATTGGCGGCAGTCAGAGGTAGGCTGTCGCTCTGCGCCGATCAGGCGGCTGCTGCGAAATGGTGGTTGAGCATGCCCATGGCCTCCGTCAGCGCCGAGGGCCCAATGCCAAAAGCTCTCTCCACAAGGCGCACCTCGCCCCTGATGCCGGGCTGCAGGCACCAGGGGCGAGCCTGTCCTTTGCGCAGGGCTCGCATGACTTCGAATCCCTTGATCGTGGCATAGGCCGTGGGGATCGATTTGAAACCGCGCACCGGCTTGATCAGTATCTTGAGCTTTCCGTGATCGGCCTCGATCACGTTATTGAGATACTTCACCTGCCGGTGGGCCGTCTCCCGGTCCAGCTTTCCTTCGCGCTTCAATTCGGTGATCGCTGCACCATAGCTCGGCGCTTTGTCGGTATTGAGCGTGGCAGGCTTTTCCCAGTGCTTCAGGCCTCGCAGGGCCTTGCCCAGGAACCGCTTCGCTGCCTTGGCGCTGCGGGTCGGCGACAGGTAGAAATCGATCGTGTCGCCCCGCTTGTCGACTGCCCGGTACAGGTAGGTCCACTTGCCCCGCACCTTGACGTAGGTTTCATCCAGGCGCCAGCTCGGATCAAAGCCACGCCGCCAGAACCAGCGCAGCCGCTTCTCCATCTCCGGGGCGTAGCACTGGACCCAGCGATAGATCGTCGTATGGTCGACCGAAATGCCGCGTTCCGCCAGCATTTCCTCAAGGTCGCGATAGCTGATCGGATAGCGACAATACCAGCGCACCGCCCACAGGATCACATCACCCTGGAAATGGCGCCACTTGAAATCCGTCATCGTTCCGTCCGTCCAATCTCCGCCAAGCATGCTCAAGCTTCACGATTTTTGCAACAGAGCCGGAAATCGACCAAAAACGCGGTGGGGCGGGTAACGACGGCCGGGACGCCAACGCGCTCCACGGCCTCGGCCCAGCGCGCGGCCGGCGGCTGGAGCAGGCCGTTGTGCACGGAGCCGTGATAGGTGCCTACCGCCAACGCGAGCCAGCGCTCCAGCTCGCGCAGCGTCAGGGTGGCCATCTTCTCGGAATCGTACTCGCCGCGCTGGCCGGGATTGGAGAAGGTCGTCCCCGGTAATTCGTCGTGGATCATCTGCATCGCCGTGCCGATGATCCGTTCCACGATGCCGCCGTAGTGCGGCTGGCCTGGTGGGCGATAGTCCAGCCGGATGCCATGCTGTTCGCAGCCACGGCGCAGCGCTTCGCTTTTGAACTCGGCCGCGTTGTCCAGATAGAGCAGCCTGGGCTTGCCGCTCATCGGCCAGTCCATTTCCACATTCAGCCCTTCCAGCCAGGGCCGCTTGTCGCAGGCGGCATGCGCGAGGCATAGGCCGACCGAGACGGCGGACGGCGCTTCCAGCGTGACCACCATGCCGAGTACGCAGCGCGTGAACACGTCGATGGCGAGGGTCAAATATGGGCGGCCAATCGGTTGCCGGTCGCGCTCGTCGACCACGATCAGGTCGATGACGGTGTGGTCGATCTGCACCTGTTCCAGCGGCATGGTGACTTCTGGCGGAATGCCACCCGCGCCTTGCAAGGGACGGGCAGCGTCCTGCCCGCCCCGGCTGCGGGCTATTTTCGCCGGGTGTAGTCCGGCAATCCGCTGGGCCACGGTGTTGCGCGCCGGCACCGGCAGCTTCTGGGTTTTGCACGCCTGCGCGACTTCGCGGTGGAACGCCGCCAGGCTGCGTTTCTGCTTGGTCAGGAAGCGCTTTTGCAGCAGCTCGCGGATGATGCGCTCGACCGGTTCCGGCAAGCGCCCCTTGCCTTTGCCGCCGCCGGATCGGCCGGGCGTCAGGTCTGTTACCAGGCCAGTACCCTGCCGGGCGCGACGGATCAGGACATATACCTGTCGCCGGGACAGGCCCAGCGCTTGGGCTGCCTCATCGGCGGCTTCATGCCCGACCACCTCAAGCGCTGCCAGTGGCCCGATGATTTCCGTCCGGTGCCGGGCTTGCGCCCATGCCTCGTCGGGCAGGGTGGCCACGCCTTGCGCGGCAATCGGTGGAGTGTCTGATGTCATGCCCAAACCTCGCTTTGGTGCACACGAGTATTGAGCATAGTCGAGATTGGTGCAGACGACTCCTGATATTGGGCTGTCAGGAGCCGTATGCACACCAGGCGTTACATCCAGTCAGATGGTGCGGTCGTCTTCTGAAAACGACAGCGTCAGTGCTGACAAGAAGATAGAC
>NZ_JBDKXK010000095.1:0-17622 GCF_039710735.1 Cupriavidus sp. DL-D2
CGACTCCTGATATTGGGCTGTCAGGAGCCGTATGCACACCAGGCGTTACATCCAGTCAGATGGTGCGGTCGTCTTCTGAAAACGACAGCGTCAGTGCTGACAAGAAGATAGACCTGCACCAACAGGGGCGCGGCCACCGGCTTCGTCCTGCTCATGCTGGCTCCTTTGGGTATACGCAAAATGGCCCCAAATATTACAGGGGGCCAAGAACTCACGCCACAAACCAAATTGGCCGGCCAGTTTTTGGCTACCCAAACTGGCTAGGTCGGCTCTTTCGTTGCATGAACCAAGTGGTGGGCCTCATTGACGCGATGAATCGTGAAGGTCTCACCATCGAGGAAAATCTCGTTGATGCAGCACGGCTCCTGCTTGATCCGCCAATAGCGGGACAAGGGCAAGCCGAGGGTGTGCGTCAGGATCACCCGGTTGATGCTGTCGTGGCCGACCAAAACCACGGTTTGTCCCTTGTGCTTCTTCAACACCCGTTGCAGCACGCTGATGCCGCGCACCAGAACCTGAGCGAGCGTTTCGCCGCCGGGGATGGCGGCGAGGTCTGGTGCCTCGAACCAGATCCGATGTTCCTCCGGCCAGCGGGCGCGCACTTCCTCATGCGTGAGGCCCTGCCATTCGCCATAGTGGGGGTCGCCTCAGAAAACGGAAAATAGAGCACGCTTAGAGGCAAAACGGCTCTACCGTTTAAGATCAATCTGGCGTTTTCATTGACGCTCTATCGTGCACTCCTGGCAGAATACGACAGCCGGATCGGCGTTCAACCGTTCCGGCTCCAAATCACTGTGACAGGCGCAGCACAGCCCATAGGTGCCAGAGTCGAGGCGGGCCAGTGCTGCCTCGACCTTCCGCTTGCGAATAGTCAGTCGCTCCAGCAATCCCTGGGCGAGGGCTTGTTGTTGGAGGGCGTCAATACGCGACACCCTACAGATGTCCATTGAGGCGACTCCTTCGTTATCGCAGCAGAAGCGTTGGGATGGTCGAAGCGCGCAGCAGGTCAGCGGTTTTGCTGCCAAACAACAGGCTGCGCAGCGATGAGTGGCCGAACGCGCCCATGATGAGCATGTCAATGGCCCGTTCCTTCACTGCCGTGGCGATTACTGTTTCTGCGTCACCAGGAGTCAGGAATGCCGTGACTTCAAACCCTGCGGCCTCCAAAGTGGTTGTGGCCCAACCCAACTGCTTGGGCGCGTCCTGGCTCTCCTTGCCCGCCATCAGTAAGGTGATCGGCAAGCCACGGAACAATGGACTGCCGGCGACCATCTCTACCCCCCGCCGGGTGACGTTGCCGCCATCGAAGGCGATCATCACGCGCTGCGGTTCGTGAAAGTCTTCGGTGATGGTCAGGATGGGTCTGTTCAAGGCACGCACGACTCGTTCGACATTGCGCCCGAGATCCCGTTGCGCGGTGTCTGCGGACTCTCCACGGCGACCCAGCACCAACAGGCGCACGCCTTCGGCCTGCTCGACCAATGTCTCTTCCAGCTCGCCGTGACGCTGGCGAACATCCACCAATGCGGCACCGGCAGCGGTGGCCCGCTCGCGCAGCCGGTTCAAAAAAATGCGCCCTTGCTCGCGGGCACTCCTGGCACGGGACTCGTCCTCTTCCGACAACTTGACCAGCAGTTCCTCCTGGGCGTTGACGCCGATGGCTCCGCTACGGTCTTCGCCCGACCCCTGCTCGGGATGGGGGTCGATGACGTGCAGGAACTCCAGCGGGGCGTCCATGCGACGCGCGGCCCATGCAGCATAGTCGGCCACGTAGTCGGCAAAGCGGGATTGATCCACGCAGGCCAAGACTTTGTTTTCGTTCTTCATGATCGTGCTCCCTTTCAGTGGCCCATCAGCATGTCGTCGGCACCGTCTTTGTCATGCACGGCGAACTTGTCCACCATCGTGGTGCTGGCCTCGTTCAGTCCGATGACTTCCACCTCGGCGGCCTCGCGCCGGAACTTGATGACGACCTTGTCCAAGGCGCTGACGGCGGTGATGTCCCAGAAGTGGGCGCGGCTCACGTCGATACGTACCTTCTCGATGACTTCCTTGTAATCGAAGGCGTTGACAAAGCGCTCTGCCGACGCAAAGAACACCTGCCCTGTAACGGTGTAAGTGCGGGTGCGCCCCTCGTCCTCGGCGCGCGAGGTCACGCGGAGTATCTGACCGACCTTGTGGGCGAAGAAGAAGCCCGACAACAACACGCCGACCAGCACGCCTTGCGCCAGGTCATGCGTGCTGACGGTCACCACCACGGTGGCCAGCATCACCATGCTGGAGCTTTTGGGGTATTTGCGCAGGTCGCGGATCGAGGCCCAGTTGAAGGTGCCGATGGCCACCATGATCATCACCGCGACCAATGCAGCCATTGGGATGCGGGAAACCCAGTCGCCGATGAACACGACCATCAGCAACAGGAATACGCCAGCGGCCAGCGTGGAGAGTCGGCCCCGGCCGCCGGACTTCACGTTGATGACCGACTGGCCGATCATGGCGCAACCCGCCATGCCGCCCAGGAAGCCGGAAGCGATGTTGGCGACGCCTTGGCCCACGCATTCGCGGTTCTTATTGCTGTTGGAATCGGTCAGCTCATCGACGATAGAAGCCGTCATCATGGATTCGAGCAGACCAACGACCGCCAGGGTCACCGACACAGGGAAAATGATCCCGAGGGTTTCCAGGTTTAGCGGCACATCAGGCAGCAAGAAGATTGGCAGGCTATCGGGCAACTGGCCCATGTCGCCCACGGTGCGAACGTCGAGGCCAAGGAAGATCGCTACGGCAGTCAGTACGACGATGGCGACCAGCGGCGACGGCACAGCCTTGGTGATGTAGGGGAAGAGGTAGATGATGCCCAGACCTGCTGCTGTCATGGCATAGACATGCCACGTCACGTTGGTCAGCTCGGGCAACTGAGCCATAAAGATCAGGATGGCCAGCGCGTTGACAAAGCCGGTGATGACCGAGCGTGAGACAAAGCGCATCAATGCGCCGAGCTTGAGCCAGCCCGCGAGAATTTGCAGCACGCCGGTCAGCACTGTGGCGGCCAGCAGGTATTGCAGGCCATGATCCTTAACCAGCGTGACCATCAGCAGCGCCATCGCACCTGTGGCCGCAGACACCATGCCAGGGCGACCACCTGCAAAGGCAATGATCGCGGCAATGCTGAATGAGGCGTACAGGCCGACCTTGGGATCGACGCCCGCAATGATCGAGAAGGCAATCGCCTCGGGGATAAGCGCTAGCGCGACGACGATGCCCGCTAGTAAGTCGTTTCGGACATTGGAAAGCCAGTCCTGGCGTAAGGATTTCATCATTCTTCTATTCCGTTGTGGTTGCCAGCCAGTGGTGGCAGTTGGGGCGAACGCAAGCGCGTCTTCCCGGCCAACGGAATAGAGAACGAACCCCGAGTGATCCGGGGCCAGCAAGACGCAGTGAATCGGACGTGCAGCCTCGTGCGAGCGTGGTGTGTGGTTGAAGCTGGCTCGCAGCGAGAAAGAGGCTTACACGGGTAGGAACTCCGATAGTTGGCTTGCTGATTCTTTGGGAGGGGGCATTTTACCTTCTTTGCGGCGGCGCAGCAATAATAATGTCAGTCTGAGCTATAGCCTAAGCTCACATGCTTAGGTGACGGCGAAAATGCGAACGGGGTTTCTTAATGCTGTTCTACGAACGAGTGATTCTCTGGCCAAGAGAGCCAGCAGGAGCATATGGGTTGTGTTATCGATCGTTTCCTCTACAGTGATTTAAAAGTCATCATTGCAGCGACCCCGAGACATATCACCCCGAAAGCAGCTTTCAGATACTTTTGCGGAAGCCGCGAGGTGAGCACACTGCCGACTCCCATCCCGACTATGCTTCCTGCTGCGAACGGGAGCGCGACACCAAGGGGAAATTTTCCTGTAGATAGGCTGGCCGCTACGCCAGTTAGCGAAACAAGTGCGATAACACCGAGCGAGGTAGCGACGACCGATTGCACCGCTAAATCCGTGAAACGCTGCAAGGCCGGCACCATGACGAACCCGCCGCCTACCCCGAGCAAACCGGACAGAATGCCCGCAATGGCACCTGCGATCGATAAGGCGCCGGCGCACTTGCTCGTCCAGATAAACCGTCCACTCATGTCGTCCCGAATGCAGGGTCGATCCAGAGTAAGAGAGGTGGACTCGACACTGCGGCCGACGATTTCACGGAAGGTTTTATATGCGACCCAGGCGAGAATAGCGGCAAACAACAGGCTGAGCAGTCGCGTGTCCAAACGGTGAGCCAACCATACACCGAGTGGCGCGAGCAGGATGCCAGTGCCGGCAATGAGCACGGTCGCGCGGTAGCGCACAATCCCAGCCTTTAAGCCCATCAAAGCACCTGCTGCGGCAGAAACACCGACGGCGAGCAGGCCAACGGGGCCGGCTTCGGCGATCGTTAAGTGCATGCCGAAGACAAGAAGTGGGACCGCGAGAATGCCTCCCCCAGCTCCTGTCAGACCCATGACAATACCTACCACCGCCCCCAAGAGAAGACCCGTAATCATCACAGCCCCGGTTACGCGGCCGGTGATGCGGCTTTGGCTTTTGCTCGTTCGAGCAGTTCAAACAACGCCATTCCGACCAGCATGGCGATGAAGAACAGCAAGGGTTTGGCGCCGCCTTGTGCGAGCGATGCGAGCGCAGGACCGGGACAATAGCCGGCCAGGCCCCAGCCGACGCCGAACGCGAGTCCGCCGAGCACGAGACGGCGGTCAATTTGCGTAGCCGTCGGCAAGCGCATGGCGTCGCCCAGGATCGATCTCGGACGTTTGGCCGCGAACGGAAACACCAGCGCGCCGACGACTACAGCGCCGCCCATCACGAACGCAAGCGACGGGTCCCAGTTTCCGGCCAGGTCCAAAAAGCCGAGCACCTTCGCGGGGTCGCTCATGCCGGACAAAATAAGCCCCAAGCCGAACAACAGGCCGACCAACAGCGACATGAAGATTTTCATTTTTGCTCCCTTAGCCGACAAGATGGCGAACAACGTAGACGGTCACGAATCCGGCGGACATAAAGGCTACGGTAGCCACCATCGAACGCGGGGAGCGACGCGACAGCCCGCACACGCCATGTCCGCTAGTGCAGCCCGAACCGTAACGGGTACCGATCCCTACCAGCAGTCCGGCCAGGATCAAGACCGGGTAACCGGCCTCGATGTGCACTTGGGGCAGGGGAGCGATGCTTGAAAACACGAGAGGAGAAAGCACTAGGCCGCCCACGAACGCAAGACGCCAGGCGATATCGCCCCTTGCGGGCGTTAACAGGCCACCCACGATGCCACTGATGCCCGCAATTCTTCCGTTAAATACCAAGAACAGTGCCGTGGCTATTCCGATCATCAGCCCACCCGCCAGCGACGTCCAGGGCGTGAAATTGTTCCAGTCAATCATCATTACAGCCTCCTATTACGTTGGGCAGTAAAGTTGGTACAACACCTGTAGCACTGCCAGTGCCTCACTACTGGAGATGCTGTAGAAGATCTGCTTGCCCTCACGGCGCGTATTCACTAGTCGCTCTTCGCGGAGCACGGTCAGCTGCTGTGAAAGCGTAGGCTGCAAGATCCCAGTGATGGTTTCCAGCTCTTTGACCGAGAACTCGCCCTGCGTCATCTGGCATAGCAAGAGCATACGGTCGGGGTTGGACAGTACCTTCAGAAGCTTGCTAGCCTCCCCAGCTGCGGCATGCAGTTTCACTAAATCAATTTGCTTTGGCATGGCCACGTAGATCCGTTTAAAAGTAACACTTTACACGAACATTATACCATAACATAATATATTAAACGTAGAGACGATGATCCATGTGTCGAACTCTGATCACGACGACTATTAAGGAGCGCCCATGATTTTTAGACAACTGTACGAACCCCTGTCGAGCACTTATACCTATCTGCTGGGGGACGAGGACACGGGACAGGCAGTCCTCATCGATCCCGTGATTGCGACCATGGATCGGGATCTGGCCGAGGTGCACAGGTTAGGTCTGACCTTGGCTTACACGGTCGATACCCATATCCATGCCGACCACATCACCGCAGCTTTGGAAATGAAGCGTGCCGTGGGTAGCAAGATTGCCGCGCCTGCCTACGATCAGTTGTCATGTGCCGATGTCGGCATCGAAGAAGGCAGGCCATTTCAGGTCGGGGGTATTACTTTGCAGCCCCTGCATACCCCCGGCCATACCGACGGGCACTTTGCCTATCTTTTAAATGACCGCGTATTCACAGGCGACGCCTTACTTATCGAGGGGTGTGGCAGGACTGACTTTCAAAACGGTGATGCCGATGCGCTCTACAAAAGCGTGCGAGAGAAGCTGTTTGCTTTGCCCGACGAAACCTTGGTCTACCCGGCGCACGACTACCAGCAGCGTTTTGTCTCCTCGATCGCGCAGGAAAAGAAGCGTAATCCCCGCCTGGGCGGGGAAAAGACGCTCGAAGAGTTCAGGGACATCATGGCCAAGCTGAACCTTCCATACCCTAAGTTCATTGACTACGCTGTCCCGGGGAATAAGCAATGTGGCGTCTGTCCCCCAGACCTGCCAGAGAACTTGGCCAGCTATTGCCGCCAGATGACCCAGAGCCCGCAGGGCTGACGTGCCGCTAACCAACGGAGAAATTGAAATGACAAACTTCAAGCAAATAGGGGATGGCCTGTTCATCGGTCCCCAGCCTTCGGGGCAGGATTTGGTGGAGGCGAAGCAGCAAGGCATTCACACCGTAATTGACATGCGTACGCCTGGGGAAACGGCCACCTCGAACGCCGAGTTGGTCAGGAACAGTGGACTGGATTACTTCAATGTACCAGTCAACAAGACAGCCCTGTCAGAGCAGCAGATTGACGAGTTAAGTCAAGTAATGCAGAGAACACAAGGGCCGCATTTACTGCATTGCGCCACTGGCACGAGGGCCGCGTTGCTGCTCGCGCTTAGTCGTGCAAAGCAGAATGGGTGGACAGCGGAACGCACGTTCGAGGAAGCGCAAACCATGGGGTTCAACCTTCAGGGTTCCGCTGATTTCGCCAGCTTCGTCAGGCAAGTCACGGCCAAATAGATGTTCATTCGCAACTAGAACTGCAAGTTAAAGTTCACAAATTTCGATTCAGGGAGCCACTTTTTGGATGCTGTACGATTTGGGCCGCTCGTCGTCCCTGTACAAGTAGCACTACTCTTAGCAGGCATAACGCTTGCCCATTCTGTTGCCGCGTGGTTCCGCACGAGGCGCGGTGTCGATCCGGGCCCCGTTCTTTGGAAGATGATCGTGTTCGGTTTCCTCGCCGGACGCTCGATCTTCGTATTAAGACATCATGAGATTTATTCCAATGCTCCATTGTCGATCATCGACTTTCGTGATGGAGGCTTCGACAACCTGGCCGGTTTCGCGACGGCCGTTTTGGTTGGCATGGAATTGTCACGGCGCTCGACGACACTACGTAGGCCGCTTCTGACTGCAACCTTGACGGGTTGCTTTGTCTTTTTCGGAGGAAGTGCGCTGAATCATGCCCTTACGCCGGTGGGTGTGCCTGTCCCGACAATTGAGGTACGCCGCCTCGACAACACAACTGTGCCGCTCAGTGCCTTTGTGGGCCGCCCCTTGATTATCAATCTTTGGGCAACTTGGTGTCCGCCGTGCCGACGTGAGATGCCTGTATTAAAGGCTGCACAGCTAGCCCATCCAGAAATCCACTTCGTGTTTGCGAATCAAGGAGAATCAGCAGCAACCGTACAAAGCTACCTCGACGCGAATGGGTTACAAATGCCAAATATCGTTCTCGATCCGGCCAAGCAGGTAAGTGCCCGAACTGGTTCGTCTGGTTACCCCACAACGCTGTTCTATGATGCTCAAGGCCGGCTATACAAGCGGCATATGGGTGAGCTTTCGCGCGCAACACTAACCGAGAAAATCGACAGCTTCTTCGGCTCTCGCTGAGCACTGGGATACCGCTGCTGTTTTATGTCAGCTCTGATGTTCGAGATGATGACATGGCCAGGCTGCCGCCGTTACTGCATGAGCACATCAACATGCTTGGCCAGTATTCCTACTCTGTGTTGGAAGCAGTAGCCAAGGGCTGGCTGCGGCCACTGCATAACCCAGCAAGCAACGAAAAAGTCAGGAGTGGCCTTAACCTGGTTTGCCGTTCCGCTGCACCTCGACCCCTCATTATGTCTTAGCGCCTGATTTTTTCCGTTTTCCCTCTTCACCCCTGCCCCGGCACAACCTACGCCAAGCTCGCCTGGCTGCAAGCCTGGCATACCCGCGACGAAACCTATTCGACAGCGCTGGCTGAATTGGTGAACGCCCAATTCCGACACCCCTTCGCCGAACACTGGGGCGACGGCACCACGTCATCGTCGGACGGCCAGAACTTCCGAACCGGGAGCAAGGCCGAAAGTACCGGCCACATCAACCCGAAATATGGCAGCAGCCCTGGGCGAACCTTCTACACCCATATATCTGACCAGTACGCGCCATTCCACACCAAGGTAGTCAACGTCGGCGTGCGCGACTCGACCTATGTGCTCGACGGCTTGCTATACCACGAGTCCGACCTGCGGATCGAAGAGCACTACACTGACACGGCAGGCTTCACCGATCACGTCTTTGCCCTGATGCACCTGCTGGGCTTCCGCTTTGCGCCGCGCATCCGCGACCTGGGTGATACCAAGCTGTTCATCCCCAAGGGCGAAGCCAGTTATGACGTGCTCAAACCGATGATTAGCAGCGACAAGCTGAACATCAAGGCTATTCGTGCCCACTGGGACGAAATCCTGCGGCTGGCCACCTCAATCAAGCAGGGCACGGTGACGGCCTCACTGATGCTCAGGAAGCTCGGCAGTTACCCGCGTCAGAACGGTCTGGCCGTGGCCCTGCGCGAGTTGGGCCGCATCGAGCGCACGCTGTTTATCCTCGACTGGCTGCAAAGCGTAGAACTGCGCCGACGTGTCCACGCCGGACTCAATAAGGGCGAAGCGCGCAACGCGCTGGCCCGCGCCGTGTTCTTCAACCGGCTGGGCGAAATCCGCGACCGCAGCTTCGAGCAGCAGCGCTACCGGGCCAGCGGCCTCAACTTGGTGACGGCGGCCGTCGTTTTATGGAACACGGTCTATCTGGGGCGGGCGGCACACGGGCTGCGTGGCAACGGCCATGCCGTCGATGACGCGCTGTTGCAGTACCTGTCGCCGCTGGGCTGGGAGCACATCAACCTGACTGGCGATTACCTGTGGCGCAGCAGCGCCAAGATCGGCGCGGGCAAGTTCAGGCCGCTACGACCGTTGCAACCGGCTTAGCGTGCTTTATTTTCCGTTTTCTGAGACGACCCCTAGTGCGTGTCGGCCAGGTCATCGAGAATTTCAGGCTTGGTGCCCGTTGCTTCGCCTATCTCCGCGCCAGTCCGCACGCAACGGCCCAGCGGACTGGTGTAGATCGCGTCCGGCTTCCATGTTTGAGCTACGCGCTGGCCGAGAGCTTTGGCCTGTCGCTGCCCCAGCTCGGACAGTGGGATTTCGGCCCGTCCACGGAAACGTTCGGGGGAAATCCAATCCACGTGGCCGTGGCGTGTCAGGATGATGGTCGTCATAAGGTCTGCTCCATGTAGCTAAAAGATCAGTCACCGCACGAACGCGGCATGTCCGGCATAGACGGCGGCCTTGCCCAGCACTTCTTCGATGCGCATGAGCTGGTTGTACTTTTCGACGCGCTCGCCACGACATGGCGCGCCCGTTTTGAGATGGCCTGTGCCCAGCGCCACGGTGAGGTCGGCAATGAAGCTGTCCACGGTTTCGCCGCTGCGGTGCGACACCATTGCGCCCCAGCCAGCCAGATAGGCCGTATCCACAGCGGCACGGGTTTCGGTGAGCGTGCCGATCTGGTTGGGCTTGATGAGCACCGCATTGGCCACGTCCTCGCGGATGCCACGCTCGATGCGTTCTACGTTGGTGACGAACAGATCATCACCAACCAGTTCGATCCTGCTTCCCAGCGCCTGATTCAGCAGCTTCCAGCCAGTCCAGTCGTCTTCCGCCAGTCCGTCTTCCAGCACGGCGATGGGATACCGGGCGATCCAGTCGGCATACAGCTCCACCATCTGCTCCGCCGTGACATGGCGGTCTTCGCTGCGCAGGTGGTACAGGCCGTTCTCGTAGAAGCCGCTGGATGCAGGATCGAGCGCGATCACCACATCCTCGCCCGGCGTGTAGCCGGCGCTCTCGATGGCCGCGAGGATCAGCTCTACCGCGTCGCTGTTGTGCTTCAAGGCAGGAGCAAGGCCGCCTTCATCGCCGACCGCCGTGGAGTAGCCACGCTCTTTCAACGTGGCGCGCAGGCGATGGTAAATCTCCGCACCCCAGCGCACGCCTTCGGCGAAGGTTGCCGCGCCAACCGGAGCGATCATGAATTCCTGGAAGTCCGTACCCTGCCAGTTGGCATGCACGCCGCCGTTGAGGATGTTGAACATCGGCACCGGCATACGGCAGGCTTGCGCGCCGCCCAGGTACTGGAACAGCGGCAGCCCGGCCGTCTGTGCCGCAGCCCGCGCGACGGCCAAGCTGACGCCCAGGATGGCGTTGGCCCCGAGCCGGGCCTTGTTCGGCGTGCCGTCGAACGCGATCAGGGCGTGGTCGATGGCGGCTTGATCCTGCGCGTCCAGGCCATGCAAGACGGCTCCGATGGCCTTGTTGACGTGGGCGACGGCTCTGCGCACGCCTTTGCCTTCAAAGCGGTGCGGGTCGTCGTCGCGCAACTCGACCGCCTCATGGATGCCAGTCGATGCGCCCGAAGGTACGGCTGCCCGGCCGGTCGCGCCGCCGGTCAGCCGCACATCCACCTCGATGGTGGGATTGCCGCGTGAATCCAGAATTTCGCGGGCGTGTATCGTCTGGATCGCAGACTCCATAGCTGACTCCGATGCAAAAGGTGCGCAGGGCGTCGGGAGCAATGCCCCGGCCCCTGCTCAACATGAGGTGTTCTCAATGGCCGGAGCCATTCCCGTTCAGTTCCGCACCCGAGAGACACGCGGTGGTGTTGTCCGCCACGCTGGCACGGCACGCCGCTTCATCCGGCATGCGGTCGTACATCAAACCGCCTTCGACGAAGCTGACGTTGTACCAAGCGGACTCGACCAAACGAGGGGCCGCCGCACCGGCAATGCACAACAGGACAGCCGCCCACAAGATGAGTCCGGCGAGCAGCTTGTTGTTGTCCCGGAACCAGTCGGACAAAGTGGGTTCAGGGGGAAGATTGCGAACGGTCAACATAGTGCGTCTCCTTGTGGTTGAGGGTTAATTTCGGCGCAGCTCGCCGATCACTTCTTAGCGTTTCCTACGCGCCCGTACTCGACGGGCACTTTCACGTAGGTCAGATCAATTTCTTCCTGGGCGAGCGCATCCATCAGGCGCTGGCATGCCGCCTCGTCCACCGAGACGGTGATTGCAAGCGGCTGGTCTGCCAGCTCGAAGAAATGCACGGAATGGAAGCGCCCGGCGTGGTCGAATCCTTCCGCCCCGCCAACCAACGTGCCACCGACAGCGCCTTGCTCCTTGGCGAATTTCAGCAGCCACTCGCCGATAGGCGTGTGCCGGTGCCGGCGGTCTTGCTCCGTGAAGAACGTGAGTTGATAGCCTTTCATAGCGTCTCCTAGGGTGAGGGTTGTCGGGCGAGTGAAAGCGTTGCCATGCCCAGCGCGGTCATCACCAGCGAGCCGCCCACGTGCAGGGCCACCATGCCGGCCGACCATCCGAGGCGACCTTCGCGCAGCAGCGTTAGCAGCTCGGCCGAGAACGTCGAGAAGGTAGAGATTCCGCCGGCCAGGCCGGTGATGACAAACAGCCGCCAGGCGGGCGACAGGTTCGGTGCCGAGCCGAAATAGGCGATGGCGACACCGACGATGTAGGCCGCGATCAGGTTGGATGCCAAGGTGCCCATCGGGATGTGCGGCACGAGCGCGTTCATGCTCAAGCTCAAGCCATAACGCACCAAGGCACCGATCACCGAGCCGATGCTGAGAGCGAGGATTGCGTATGCGCCGGCCATCGTTAGCTGGCCTTGCTGGCATGTGTCGCGTGCGCGGCGCGGTGGCGGCCCAACGGCAATTCGCACAGGAACAGGACTGCATGCACTTTGCGCAGTTCCTCGGCATGCTCGTGCATGAAATCGCGCAGGCGCTCTTCGGTATCCAGCAACTCCAGGCATTGCGGGTGCCGCATGCCTGTCAATTCGGGATGGTGGTGCGACAGGCGTTCGCCGGGCAGGTAGCCCGAACTGACCTGGTGCAGCATGGCTTGCACGATGTTGGCCTTCTTGGCGACCGTCAGCAGATGGTGCGCAAGGGCCGGCGCGCTCAAGTGATGCCAGAAGCGCGTCACCTTCGCCTTGGTAGCAATCGGGAAATACAGCCGCAAGGCGGCGATGTGCTGCTGGGTGGCTTTCGAGGTCATTGGGTGTTTTCCTTGCTCTGGTCGCCTGTTTGGGTCGCGCTCTCCGTTGCCTGCGGCGCGTCTTTCGCTGGTTCGCTCTTCTGCTTGCGGAAGTGCGCCAGGTCGGCAATGCGCAGTTCTTCGGGAACGGTGCTGCGGTGCTTGCTGTGTTTGCTGTGGCCCACGCGCTGGGCGTGGTAGATGCCGGTGTGGCCTGAGAACAGATAGGCCGTGATGCAGCCTATGGCGGCCAGCGGGCCGATCTCTGCTCCGAATAGCTCCATCGCCATGAGAGTCGTGGCGATAGGGGTATTGGCAGCTCCCGCGAACACGGCGACGAAGCCGATGCCGGCCAGCATGGGAAACGGCAAATGCAGCAGCGGGGCCAGAGCGTTGCCCAGCGTCGCACCGATGTAGAACAGCGGCGTGACTTCGCCGCCCTTGAATCCCGTGCCCAGCGAGACGACCGTGAATGCCATCTTGCCGAGGAAGTCCCAGGGCGCCATCGGCTCCTGGAAGGAACGAACAATGTCAGGGATGCCCAGGCCGATGTAGTTGTAGGCATCGAGCGCCCACACCGCCGTGGCGATGACGATACCGCCGGCGGCAGGCCGGAGCGGCGCGTAGTGAATCAGGCGTTTGACCCACGCGCTCAATTGGTGGGTGGCCGTGGCGAACACCATGCCCACGAGACCAAACACGATCCCAGCCGCGACCACGGCCATCACGCTCCAGAAGCCGATGGGCACGATCTCGCCCATTGCGTAGTGCGTGTGATGGACGCCCCAGGCCAGGCACACCTGGTCGGCGACGATGCCGGCCACCACACAGGGGAACAGCGCGTCATAGCGCATGCGCCCAATGGCAAGCACTTCGAGGCCAAACACGGCACCGGCCAGCGGCGTCCCGAACACGGACGCGAAGCCGGCACTGATGCCGGCCATCAACAGGATGCGCCGATCCTCGTGTTTCAGACGAAACAGGTGGGTGAGCTGGTCGGCCAGCGCGCCCCCCATCTGCACGGCAGTTCCCTCGCGGCCCACCGATGCACCAAACAGGTGGGAAACGACCGTGCCGCCCAGCACCAGCGGCACCATGCGCAGCGGCACGACCTTCTTGGGATCGTGAATCTCGTCAATGATGAGGTTGTTACCACCATCGACGGCCTTGCCCATCAGGTGGTAGATCCATCCGACAGCGAAGCCGGCTACCGGCAGCAACCAGATGACCCAGCGGTGCGCTTCGCGCCAGCTCGTGGCGCGATCCAAGGACACAAGAAAGAAGGCGGAAGCGGTGCCGGCCAAGAAGGCCACCACGCTGGCAATGACAAGCCACTTGCCGATGTAGGGCAGCAGCTCAAGTTGTTCGGGACGGAATCGGCGCATTGGTCATGTCTGCTCGAAATGAATCGGGCTGACCAACGGCTAGGGATGTGAACGCGAGCGCCTACAGCCCCGACCGTGGTCAGGTGTCTGTAGGCGTCATCAGCAGCCTGGAACGGCTGCGGTTGGGGCAGGAGGAACGCCATCTCCCAACGCACATTATGCACGTATTCCGCATTGTGGTCTACCCGTATCACGCAGTATGCGCAGCTCGCACTTTTTGGGTGTAGACAATGAACTCTTTCAATGTAACGACCGTTGCATTATGATTGTTCTCATGAAGATACAAAACTGGCTGTTGCTCACGTACAAGGTGCCCGCCGAACCCGCCAAGAAGCGCATTGCACTCTGGCGCAAGCTCAAGGGCATGGGAGCCATCTACTTGCAGAACGGCGTCTGCCTGCTGCCCAAGACCGATGACCACACCCGCCGTCTCAAGATCATCGAAAACGAGATCAACGAAATGGCAGGCGAATCGGTGCTGCTTGAGACAGTCGCCTTGGACAAGGCGCAAGAAGAGAAGGTGGTGGCGCGCTTCAAGGCCGACCGCGACGAGGAATACACCGAGTTCATCGACAAGTGCGGTGACTTCGATGCCGAGATCGCCAAGGAAACAGCGGCCAGCCACTTCACCTATGCCGAACTCGAAGAAAACGACGCCGATCTCAAAAAACTCCAGACCTGGCTGGAGAAGATTCGGAAGCTCGACTTCTACGGTGCGACCCGCGCGGCCGAGGCGCAGCAGCGACTGCACAACTGCGAGGTGCTGCTCGATGCCTATGCGCAGCGCGTGTTCGAGGCGCACGACGAAAACCGCTGACCCAAGGAGTACTCCGTGCCACTGACCGTTCTCACCTACAACACCCTGTTCGCCGGCCGCGATGGCGCGAACGATGCCCGTGCCCAGGCACAAATCGACCTCATCAACCAGGTGAGGCCCGACGTTTTCTTAATGCAGGAGGCCAAGGGCTTCGACGCCAACGGCTCGGCCTGGCTGTACGCCACGGAAGACAGCATCGGCATGCGCGGCTTCCTGGCCGTTGCGCCGCGCACCGGCCAGAACGTCGCCATCTTCATCCGCGAGCCGCTGCGGCCGCTGGCCTTCGACGTGGACGGCGCGCACTTCCACCACGCGCTGGCGACCCTGAAGGTCGCGGTGCCCGGCAGCAGCGATCCAGTCACGTTCATCAGCGCGCACCTGTGCCCCAATGGCCCGGCCGTGCGCCGGCGCGAAGCCGCCTACCTGGCTGTGCAGGCGGCCCCGGACAAGCTCACGCTCGTCACTGGAGATTTCAATTCCGCTTCGCCGCACGATCCCGAGCCCGAGGACTGGCCGGCGCTCGCCTCGCATCACCGCGCCCGCTACCTGGCCGACGACCTGCATGGGCTGGATCGCAGCGTGTTGGCACACCTGGAAGCGGCGGGGTGGGTCGATCTTGGCCACCGCCTGGATGCGGCCGCCACGCCGACCGTGCCTACGGCGGCCTACCGCGATGTGGAGTTCGCCACGATGCGCTGCGACTACCTGTTGGCCTCCCAGGCGCTCGCGGCCAAGGCCCGCAGCTACCAGGTCATCCGCAACGAGATCACCGATGCGGCGTCCGATCACTACCCGGTGCTTGCCACATTCGAGCTGACGCAATGAAGCGATGGAGCATCCATGTTTCCCCCCACATTGGCCCAACGGCTGCGCCTCAAGCCGCAGCCCGAAAGGAATAGCGAAATGAGCGAACCTACAGAGGCTGCACTGTCGGCCGGCCAGGAAGGCAGGGCGACGAGCTGGTTCAATCGAACCGTCGCCGGCGCAGGGATCACGAGTGCCTTGGGCGATTTCTGCTACGAAACCACGACCGTCATTCTGCCGGGCTTCCTGGCCGTGCTGGGCATACCAGCGGCGGCGCTGGGCATCATCGAAGGAATTGCCGATGCGGTGGCCGCCTTCACCAAGATGGTGTCAGGCTACATCGCCGATAAGCTCGGTCATCGCAAACTGCTGGTGTTGGTGGGCTATGGCCTGACGCCGGTCGGCCAGGCGCTGATCGCCCTGGCGGCGGGTTGGCCTCTGCTGCTACTGGGTCGGATCGTGTCATGGTTCGGGAAGGGTCTGCGAGGCCCGCTGCGCGATGCCATCGTGATTCAGGCGGTGTCGCCAGATACACGGGGGCGCGCTTTCGGCTTCCACCGGGCGGCCGATACTGTGGGCGCTGTCGCCGGCCCGCTGCTGGGTGTGGCCCTTTTAGGCTGGGCGCAGGAAGTGCATTGGGACAGCTCGGCAGGGCCGTTCCGCTTCGTGCTGTGGCTGTCCGTAATTCCGGGCGTGCTGGCCGTGCTGGCCTTCCTCACGCTGGTTCAAGACCCCCAGCACTCGCCCAACCCGGCACTGAAATTTTTTAGCACTGTGCGCGGTTTGCCTACGCGCTTCAAGCGGTATCTCGGCGCAGTGGGCATCTTCGGCGTGGGTGACTTCTCGCATAGCTTGCTGATCCTGGCCGCCACCACGCTGCTGACCCCAAAATTCGGCGTGGTCAAGGCCGCCCAAGTCGCGGGCCTTCTCTATGTCTGGCGGAATGTGGTGCAGGTCATCATGTCGTATCCGGTCGGCTACTTGGCCGACCGCATCGGCCACGTGCAGGTGCTTGTTTCAGGCTACGTGCTCGGCACCCTGACAGCCGTGCTAACCGCTCTCGCATTCTGGATGGGGACTGACAGCGTGCCGCTACTCGCCGCACTCTTCTTTGTCGCCGGCCTCTATGTCGCGGTTCAAGAAGCCCTCGAATCCACAGTCACGGCCGAAATGGTTGAGCCTGACAAGTTGGCCTTGAGCTATGGGGCATTGGGCACCGTCAACGGCGGCGCGAAATTCCTGTCTAGCGCCAGCGTCGGATTGCTCTGGACGGCTATCTCGCCAGCGTTTGGATTCGGCCTTGCTGCTGTACTGATGGCCCTTGGCACTTTGGCTTTGATGCGCGTTCAACGGGCACCCTACTAAGGATATGCTCCTGGTCGTGCGCTTGGTGAATCGCTCGAAGCGTTGATAAGAACGGGGTTGAACATGGGCAGGAAAGAAACCGAGGAAGCAATTGAAGAAGCCCGACAGGGCGGCTTGAAGCGGTTCGATTCCGTCGAAGCCCTGTTCGCCGACCTGAACGCCGACGACACGCCGGAAATTCATGAAGGCAGCACGAACGTCTATGCCGACCTGAGCAGCCCCGACGCCGGCGAAATGCAGGCCAAGGCCACGCTCGTAACCAAGATCGGCCAGGCCATCACGGCGCGGCAGTTGTCGAACGACCAAGCGGCGGCGGCTCTTGGATTGACGCTGGCCGAGCTGGGCGAGCTGCTGGCCGGCCGCTTCCGTGCGCATTCGGTCGATGACCTGGAACGCTTGGCGGCGCTGGTCGATGAGGCCGGCCGATGATTGACCCGAAGAACCTGGAAACCTGGCTGCATGAAAAGGCCAGCACGGCCCATGACGCGCTGAAAGCCGACCCGGCCCGCGCCGTCTCGGCCAACCGGGTGCGCTACACGCTCGATGAGCTGCTGGCCGAAGCCAAAGCAGCCAGCCAACATCCGTTGCCGCCGGAGCAGCGCGAATGGGTGGATGCCCCGGCCGTTGGCCGTGAGCTGCTGCCCGAGGACTTGCAAACCGCCGAAGCCATAGCCGCGTTCCTGGCCGATGCCGAAGCCACGGCTGACCCGGCCTATATCCAGCACGCCCGCGAAGTTGTGGCACGTGCGCGGGCCATGCACTGCATCAAATAGGGGTCTCCTCGTTTTCAGTGCAATAAGTGACGGTACGAAAAGCT
>NZ_JBDKXK010000096.1:0-827 GCF_039710735.1 Cupriavidus sp. DL-D2
CATCAGGCCGAAGGCGCTGGCGACGGCTACGCCCTGGCTCATCAGTGCCTGGTATTCGTCCACCTGACTGGTGTGCCCGGCGAGGAACGTCCTGCCCGTCAGTTGGGTGATCTGGTCGCGGACCAGCTTCTGCTCGTAGAAGCCATCGCCAAGACGCTTCTGCGTCATCTGCGGATCGATGCCCAAGGCTCCAAGCATGTAGTCGCTGGAGAGGAATCGCGAGTATTGCGTGAAGCGCGGGTCCGTGGCGACGAGGTAGGTGTCGCCCGGCACCGAACGAATCGTGTACAGCCCGTTGGTCGGGAGGGTCAGGTTTGGAATGCCTCCGGCGAGGGGCTGTCCGGGCAAGGTATCGGCGGTCAATCCCGTGCCGCCTTTGCCGCCGCGCGACATCCCGCTTCCTGTCAGCGTTGCCCCCACGGTATCCACCGACTTTACGGAGACCTTCCGCGCGTTGGTCTTGACTGCCTGATTCGCCGTGGCGATGGCGGCCAGCGCGGCGACGGTAGTCGGGGCTTGCGGTGCGCTGGGGTAGGCAACGACCTGTTGCTTCGTGCCAGGCCCGGTACGTCGGTGCCAGACAAACGTCGAGGTGTCCTGCGTGGTCACTCTCTGCTGCAACACCGTGCCGACATCCTCGACCTTCCCGGCAACACGCACGAGGTTCGCGCCCGCTGCCATGGTCGATGACTGGTTGAAGATGCTGCCGCCCTCGCTGTTGATGCGGATGTTGCCGCCAGCCTGGATCTTCGCGGCTTCGGTGGCGCTGATGAGCCGGTCTGTCGCAGTCGTCGTGATGGTGGTGCGCGAAACCTCGGTGTGGTCGG
>NZ_JBDKXK010000097.1:0-22544 GCF_039710735.1 Cupriavidus sp. DL-D2
AGCCTGGATCTTCGCGGCTTCGGTGGCGCTGATGAGCCGGTCTGTCGCAGTCGTCGTGATGGTGGTGCGCGAAACCTCGGTGTGGTCGGTACCGAAGTTGGCGAGGCGGACATCGTCCGGTCGAATATGGATGTTCGGGTCCCAGTCGGGCCAGAAAGTGATGCGGTAGGTGTCGCCATTGTCCTGGATGGCTTCGTAGTATTGGGTGGCACGCGTGGCGATCGGGCGCGAACAGATGCCGGTTTCGGCATCGCAGTTGGTCCCGAAGCCTACGGAGAAAAATTCCTCGATTGGCGAATCCGTGAAGGACAGCGTCTTCTTGTCCGTGTCGAGTTTGGTGACCGTGGACTTGTTCACCGTCACCGTGATCGGCGCACGCAACGCATTGGCCTGGTCCGTGCTGATTGACGCATTCTCCGTGCCCCATTTCCAGCCAGGAAACGTGATGCTGGCGTGATAGTTCAACGCCCTGCCTGACAGACCCGCCTGCCAGAGCTTGAGCGTCTGCACGGCTGTCTGCACTGGCGTACCCGCTTCGGTCACGATGCGCGTGCGTGTATTGCGGACGTCCTTCGCTGCGATGTCGATGTCACCCTCGGCCTCGATTGCCGCGGAGCGGTTGATGAGCACATTCGTCTGCTCGGTGAGCAATCCCGTGGTGGCGTCGCGCGTGCCATCGCGGGCGATCTGCAGGTTTCCTGCGCTGTAGAGCGTGGCGCCATCGAGATTGCGCACAGAGCTGGTGGCGTACAGCTTCAAGTCCCGAACTGCTGCCATCAATGCCGATGTGCCATCGTTGGTGATGTCAGTGCCTTGCACCGTGACGTCCTCGCCAATCACGGTGCCTGTGTTGTCGATGGTCGGGGCGTTGACCTTGACTGTGGTGCCTTCGATGCGCCCCGCGTTCGAAACACTGGTGTCGGCAGTGACCGAGGTGCTCGATGCATGGATCTTTCCCACCGCTGCATTGACCACGTGCTTGCCGGCGACCGTCAGCGCACCCTTGGCGGCCAGGGCGCCGGTGTTGCTTAGTGTGCCGCTGGCCGATATTCGCATGTCGCCGTTGGCACCGAGCCGGTTCTTCGCGTCGTTGGTGTAGTCGCCGTCGACCGTCAGTCTCAGGTTGCGGCCCGCGATCATCGATCCGCTGCCCGATACGGCACCCGATACCGTAACGTCCCGATTCGCCTCGACGTCACCGCCCAGGTTCCACATCGACGCCACCTTGATGTCGATGTCCTGGCCACCCAGTATCCGGCCGCCCGAGTTGTCGAGCGTCGCCCCTACCTGATCGATGGTGACGCGCTGGCCGTAAAGCGTTCCGCCGCGATTGTCGAGCGCGCCGGCTGCCGAAACCGTCAGCGCAGCGCCTGCGGTGGTCGACGCGCCCCGCAGGTCCATATCTCCAGTCTTGGCGGAAATATCCAGATTGCCGCGTGCGGTGGTCTGGCTCCCCGCCAGGTTCACGCCGGCGCCGTGGAGCGTGGCATTGCCGCTCGCAATGTTCCGGCCTGTCGCGGCGAGGGCACCGCTTGCCTTGATCGTCAGGTCTGCTGCCTTGCCCGTCGCACCGTCTGCGTCGATGCCGGCCGCGAGCGTACCGGTCGACGCGATATCGCCGGCTTTGATGCCCAGCGATTGCTGCGCCGCCAGCATCCCGCTGTGCTTGAGCGTGTCATCGGTGCGTAGGTCGACGGCGCCCCGCGCATAGGTCGTGCCCCGATGAGAGATGCCGCCCCGGGCAGAGATGCCAAGGTTACCGCTCGCACTGCTCTGCCCGGACATGACGAGCTTGCCGTCCGACCTCAGCGTCATATCGCCCATCTGCGCGGCCATCACACCCGCCAGCGACACTCCCACACCGCGCTCGGTGGAGGCCAGCATGATCTTGTTGGCGTACATGCCGCCAAGCTGGGCCACGTCGATGCCGAAAGCCGGGGCCGGGCTGGCGCTGGCGCTTGGCGTAGCGGCCAGCGTGTCATGGTTGACCTCGTTGGCCCCGGCGATCACATTGAGTCGATTGGCATACAGCGTGGCATTGGCTTTCACCGCACGCGCAATCAGATCGATCTGATCGACGTTTGCGGCATTCAGTCCCTTACCTTGAATCGTGATCTGACCACCGTTCACCCGGAAGGCATCCAGGCTGCCACTACCGCCGTACATCGGTGTGCCCGTGGTGAGCGTGGCGCGGCTGGTGTTGATGAAGCCGGCGCCATCGACGAAGATGCCGTTTGGATTGGCCACAATCACTTCGGCACGCGGCCCGGCCACTTCGAGATAGCCCTTCAACTGGCTCGGCAGCGCGCTGGTGACCTGATTGACGATAATGCGCGCCGAGCCACCAGGCAGCAGATTGGGGTTGCCGTTGATGTACCCGGCTTGCTGCGTTGCGATCGCTGTCGGCGAGTTATTGAGGATGACACCCGCGTGGGGCACGTCGAAGCGCGTGTAGGCATTCGTCGAAACTCCCGCACGCGAAGGCCGCGTGATATCGACTTGAGTCAGACCATTCGCAGTCTGGCCGATGGTGGGACGATGCGCGCCCGCGTTGGGGTCCGCCACCACATGCGCCCAGCCGTTGACCGGCAAACCCACCGCTATCCACGCCGCAAGCACCAGCGCTGGCAGGGCGAAGCGCACGGTGTCTGTCCTGGCATTTCCGGTTGTCGCCTTCCGACCTCCATTCGGACCTTTCCCCCGGCTCGCAGCAGACTCCTCGACGGCCATGAGCATGCGGCGATGCGGGTTGAAAACGAGACGGTAACAACTGCGGTTCATCAGTTCGGCCATGCGCGTAGTGCGGAATGGCGCGGACTGTAACCGTGGGGTTCACCTTCAGATCTTAAGGAGGATCAAGCCTTGGTGAATCGATCCATGGATTCAAATTTTCTGCGGCTTAACGACGCCCCTACAGCGGCGGCAATCGCCGCTTCACTGGCTGCGACTTGACGATGGACGAGCTGGTTTCGGCCAGCTCCGTGACCTGATCGAGGATGTGGTCCAGGTGTTCGATGGATCGCAGGTAGAGTCTGCCGAAAAAGCAGTCGTCGCCGGTCACCTTGTCGCACTCGGCAAACTCGGGAATCCCTTCGATCAATTTCTGCACAGCCTGCAACTTGCCCGGCAATGGGCGGATGCGCACAATGGCCTGCATCGAGAAACCGAGCGTGCGCGGCTCCACATCCACGGTGAAGCCACGGATCACGCCGCGATCCTCCAGTCGCTTCAACCGCTCGGATGTGCCGGGCGCGGAGAGTCCGATCTGTTCGGCCAGTGCCTTGATCGGCATGCGGCCGTCCTGCTGGAGCAGTGCCAGGATGCGGCGGTCGAGATCGTCGAGAGACATCGGTATTTTTCCGGTTTTGCCTGTCAAAGAACGGCGGAAACCGCCATTCACCTGCTTTTTCGCCTGTGCATTGTAGGCAGCCAGTCTTAAACTGCAACCCTCGTTTCAGGAACATTGCTGGAGACAGGTCATGGAAGACCGCACGCGGGGCATGCTGGAAATGGCGGCGGCCATGGTGATATCGGGCACCATCGGCTGGCTCGTGGTGATCTCTGGTCGCCCGGTCACGCAGGTGGTGTTCTGGCGCTGCGCGTTCGGCGCGCTGGTGCTGGTGCCGGTCTGCTTCGCGCGTGGATATCTAAAGCCCGGCAGCATCTCCCTGCGCCAGGTGCTGCTGGCCGTTGCGGGCGGCGTGGCGATTGTCGCCAACTGGCTGCTGCTGTTCTCGGCCTATGAAGGCGCATCGATTTCGATTGCCACCGCTGTCTACAACACGCAACCGTTCATGCTGGTGGCGCTCGGCGCGCTGTTCCTGGGAGAGCGCATCACCGTGACCAAGGTGGTGTGGCTGCTGCTGGCATTCGCTGGCATGCTGCTGATCGTGCAAGGCAAGCCGCACAGTGGACCTTCGCACGGCAACTACCTGACGGGCATTGCCTTGGCGCTTGGCGCGGCATTCTGCTACGCGCTGGCCGCGCTGATCGCCAAGCAGTTGAAGGGCGTGGCGCCGCACCTGATCGCCATGATCCATGTGCTGGTGGGCACCGTGATGCTGCTGCCGATGGCGTTGCATGCCGAACTGCCTGTCGGAACGTTGCCGTGGGCCACGCTGGCGACGATGGGGTTCATCCACACCGGCCTGATGTACATCCTGCTCTATGGCGCGATTCAGAAACTTCCGACCCACCTGACAGGCGCCCTGTCCTTCATTTATCCTGTCGTGGCTATTCTGGTGGATCGGCTCGCATTCGGGCATCAGTTGCTGGCGTCGCAGATTGGCGGCGCGGTGCTGATCCTGCTGGCCGCCGCCGGCATGACACTCGGATGGTCTGGGCTGCTGGCGTGGCGGGAACGCAAACCCTCCGCGTGAATGCTGCTCCGGCCGCGCAGGCAAAAGCAGGCAACGCGGAGACGCACGACGATGCATGACACGCAGGGAATGTCCCAGGAACGACTAGGCCGGATCGAAACGTTTCTCGACGAGCAGTATGTGGCGCCCGGCAAGCTGCCCGGCGCACTGGTGCAGGTCTGGCGGCGCGGCGAACTGGCGGTGAATTCCGTGCTCGGCATGGCCGACCGCGAGCGGCAGGTGCCGCTGGCCGAGGACTCCATCTTCCGCATCTACTCGATGACCAAGCCGATTACATCGGTCGCCATCATGATGCTCGTGGAGGAATGCCGGATCGCGCTCGACGATCCTGTCAGCAAGTACATCCCCGAATGGACCAACCTCGGCGTGTTCGCGGGCGGCTTCATGGAGAGTTTCCAGACGCGTCCGCCTGCTCGACCGATGCTGGTCGTCGATCTGCTGCGCCACACCTCGGGTCTGACCTATGGGTTCCAGCAGAACAGCAACGTCGATGCCGCGTATCGCAAGCTCAAACTCGGCGAGCTGGCCACGGCGGGCACGCTCGACGACATGATCGAGAAACTCGCCACCGTACCGCTGGAATTCTCGCCCGGCGAAGCGTGGAACTACTCGGTCGCCACCGATGTGCTCGGCTATCTCGTAGGCAAGATCAGCGGCATGCCGTTCGATGTCTTCCTGAAGCAACGCATCTTCGATCCGCTCGGCATGATCGATACGGGCTTTCATGTGCCCGAACACAAGGCCGACCGTTTCTGCGCCTGCTATGCGATTGGCGCGCTGGGGTCGAAGGTCATCTCGCCGCGCGGACCGATGCTGCAGGACGATCCACAGTCGAGCCCCTATCTGCAACCGCCCGGCTTCCTGTCCGGTGGCGGCGGACTGGTATCCACCGCTGCCGACTACATGCGTTTTGCACGGATGCTGCTGAACGGCGGCGAACTCGATGGCGTGCGGTTGCTCGGACCGAAGACGCTGGCACTGATGACATCGAACCATCTGCCCGGTGGCGTGGACTTGCCGCGCCTGTCGCGCTCGATGTTCAGCGAGGCCACGTACGAAGGCGTGGGCTTCGGCCTCGGGTTCGCGACAACGATCAACCCGGTCAGCACGATGATCCCAGGTAGTGCCGGCGATTTCTTCTGGGGCGGTGCGGCCAGCACGTTCTTCTGGGTCGATCCGAAGGAAGACCTGATCGGATTGTTCCTGACGCAGTTGCTGCCCTCGTCGGCGTATCCGGTGCGGCGCCAGTTGCGAACGCTGGTCTACAGTGCGATCACGGAAAGCGGTGCGTTATCGCGCTGATCGCGCGAATCGTGGAAAGAGGCCGGCGCGCAGCCGCAGTAGAATGGTCGCCGGCCCCCACCACATCGATCCCTCGTCATGACATTCCGCATCACATTCCGCACGGCCATCGTCGTACTGTCGATGGCGCTGCTCACGCCGCTGGCGCACGCCACCGTGGGCGAGGATGCCCGCGAATTCAAGGACAACTTCAAGGCAGACGTGAAGGAAGCGGGCCGCAAGACCGGGCACGCCTTTGCTGACGCGGCGCGCGCGGTGGGGCATGGCGCCAAGGCTGCCGGCCATGCCGTGAAGGACACAACCAAGCGCGGCTATTACGCCACAAAGAAGGCGATCAAGGGCGACGAGCGGGAAGGCAACTGATCCCGCGTACAATCCGCCCTTCACTCAAATGGAACGACGTCCGTGAAGAAAACCGACCTCGAGAAGAACAAGGGCCTCAAGATCAACAACAGCATCAAGCAGGCTGGGGCTAACCGGGCCGGCCAGGCTCCGAAAAACCAACGCCAGCAGGCGGCCAGCAAGAATGGCCTGCTTGGCAAGCTGCTCGGCAAAGCCGTGCCGCCGGAGAAAACTGGCGAATAACGCCGGAATCGGCCGCCCGCGCTTACGCGAACGCGGCGGCCGGCATCTGCTTTGCCACCGGGCAGGCCGGATCGATTGCCCGGCACAGCGCGTAGAGATCGCGCACCACCAGATGCGGCGCGCTGCCGCCGCGTGTCCACGCCGGCGCAGTGTCAACACCCTCCACCGAATCCCCGCGCACCAGCCACGCCGCGTGGCACCCTGCCGCCAGCGCACCCACGATATCCAGATCCGCATCGTCACCGACATGGAGCATCTGCTCCGGCCGGCATCCCACTGCGTCTGCTGCAGCGCGGAACATCGCCACGTCGGGCTTTGCCAGCCCCGTGCTTTCCGGATTCAGCGCGGCCTTGAAAAAGTGATGCCCGCCCGTGACTTTGAGGCTGGCATTGCCGTTCGACAGCGCCACCAGCGGAAAGCGGGCGCTTAGCCATTCCAGCGCGGGAAACGCGTCCTCGAAGAAATCCACACGCTGCCGTGCAGCAAAAAACGCGTCGTACGCCGCCTCGGCCAATGCCGGATCTTCTTCCGACATCTCAAGCGCCATGCGGATCGAACCGAGCCGCAGCTCGCGCAGGTTGTGCGACAGATCGGGCCGCGATGCCTCGAACTTTGTGCGCAACGCACCCAGCACTTGCGGAGAAGTCAGCAGCGTCGAAGTGCGCGGCGCCTGTGCCAGCAGCCATTCATGCAAGGTTTGCTCGGCACGGATCACCGCCGGGCCGAAGGGCCACAGGGTGTCGTCAAGGTCCAGGGAAATGGCCGCGATGCTGGCGAAGGAAGTCATGAGGAGAGGGAGCGCATGTCAGGGAAAGCCCGCCGAATTTACCACTTCCTTTGGCAGCGACGATTCTGATCGACTAGGCTTGTATCGGCTTACCGCACGGTAAGCGTCCCGGCAGTACCGTAGCGCAGAACAAGAAACCCGCAGAGGAGACAACATGACGCACGAGACGTGGCGCTTTCGGCGCCCGCATTGGCCCCGGTTTGCCGCGGCCTGCCTGCTGGCCCTGCCCCTGGCCATTCACGCCGCACCCGATTCATCCCCAATGTCCGCGACCAAGATACGCGCGGCCACGGCCAAGGTGGATGGCAACTACATCCGCGCCAATGCCAAGACCACACAGAACTGGCCCAGCTACGGACTCGACTACGCAGAAACCCGCTTCAGCCGCCTGACCCAGATCGACGCCAACAATGTGAAAGACCTGGGCCTCGTCTGGTCGTACGGACTCGAATCGACGCGGGGCGTGGAATCGACCCCGCTGGTTGTCGATGGCGTGATGTACGTGACCGCGTCATGGAGCGTGGTCCACGCCGTGGATGTGCGCACGGGCCGCCGGATCTGGACCTTCGATCCCAAGGTGAACCGCGCGCTCGGCTACCGTGGCTGCTGCGATGTGGTGAACCGGGGCGTCGCGTTGTATCAAGGCAAGGTGTTCGTGGCGTCCTATGACGGGCGACTCATTGCGCTCGACGCCGCCACGGGACGCAAGCTGTGGGACAAGGACACGATCATCGACCGCAAGTTCTCGTACACCATCACGGGCGCGCCGCGTGTGTTCAACGGCAAGGTCATCATCGGCAACGGCGGCGCGGAGTTTGGCGTGCGCGGCTACATCACCGCCTACGACGCCAATACCGGCGCGCAGAAATGGCGCTGGTTCACGGTGCCGGGCGATCCCTCGAAACCATTCGAGGATGCATCGATGGAGACAGCCGCCAAGACCTGGGACCCGGCCGGCAAGTGGTGGGAAGCGGGCGGCGGCGGCACGGCATGGGACTCGATGACCTTCGATCCCGACCTGAACCTGATGTATGTGGGCACGGGCAACGGCTCGCCCTGGTCGCATCGCAAGCGCAGCCCGGCGGGTGGCGACAACCTCTACCTGGCATCGATCGTCGCGCTCGATCCTGACACGGGCCAGTACAAATGGCACTACCAGGAAACGCCCGGCGACAACTGGGACTACACGTCCACGCAACCGATGATCCTGGCCGATCTCACCATCAACGGCCAGCCGCGCAAGGTCATCCTGCACGCGCCCAAGAACGGCTTCTTCTTCGTTATCGACCGCACCAACGGCCAGTTCATCTCGGCCAAGAATTTTGTCGATGTGAACTGGACCACGGGCTATGACGCCAAGGGACGGCCTGTCGATGTGGCCGAAGCCCGCGCCACGGACAAACCGTTCGATTCGATCCCCGGCCCCTACGGTGCGCACAACTGGCACCCGATGTCGTTCAATCCGCAGACCGGACTCGTCTACCTGCCCGCGCAGAACGTGCCGGTCAACCTGCTCGACGACAAGAACTGGACCTTCAACGGCGCGCAACCGATGCAGCCCGGCGGCAACACGGGATGGAACACCGCCAAGTTCCTCAATGCGGAACCGCCGAAGAGCAAACCGTTCGGCCGATTGCTCGCGTGGGACCCCGTTCAGCAGAAGACGGTCTGGTCGCAGGAACACGTTTCACCGTGGAACGGCGGCACGCTGACCACCGCTGGCAACCTCGTTTTCCAGGGCACGGCAGATGGCCGATTTGTGGCCTACGACGCGAAGACCGGCAGCAAGCTCTGGGAAACGCCAACGGGTACAGGTGTCATCGCCGCGCCGGTCAGCTATGAAGTCGATGGCCGGCAGTTCATCTCCATCGCCGTGGGATGGGGCGGCGTGTACGGCCAGGCCCAACGCGCCACCGACCGCCAGGGCCCCGGCACCGTCTACACATTCGCGCTCGGCGGACAGGTCAAGCCACCGGCCTTTGCCAGCTACCGCACCGATGGCCTGCTCACCGGCGTGAAGTACGACGCGGCCAAGGTCAACGACGGCGCCGGCCTGTACGTGAGCAGTTGCGTGATGTGCCACGGCGTGCCGGGTGTGGATCGTGGCGGCAATATCCCCAACCTCGGCTTCGTCAGCGCCGAGTCCATCTCGCATCTCGACCGCATCGTCTTCAAGGGCCCGTTCATGGCACGCGGCATGCCTGATTTCACGGGCAAGCTGACTGCCGACGATGTGGAGAAGATCAAGGCGTTCATTCAGGGGACGGTGGATTCGGTGAGGCCGAAGGCGGTGGCGGGACAATAGCCACCTACGCTCACCCTCCCGCAGTACCTCCCTTGCGAAGCATCCTGCTGTAGGAAATCAGCATCTTCGCGAACTCTCCGGTGATGGGAGGAAGCGGTACCGCCGTACGCTGCACCAGACAAAGGTCAGCCGGCGGTATCGCCTCGCCGATGCGGATTTCCCTGAGCGCTCCCATGAACCCCTCCTGTTCGAGGGCGATTCTCGGGGAGAGAAACAGCAGGTCGGTCCTCGACACCAGATTGAGCGTGTCATAGAGCGATTCCACTGTCACCGCGATATTCGGTGTCGCCAATCCAGCGTTGTGAAACAGGTCCACAATCCGATTGGAAGGCAACCCCGCCTGGCCTGGCGGCCTCGTATTCACCCACTCGCAGTCGGCCAGCGCCTTGATGCTTCGCGCTTTCTCGTTGGGATGGCCGACCCTGCATACGATGACAGGGTCCGACTTGGTCAGCCGCGTGCTGGTGAGGTCTGTCATGTCCGTCTTGCGCGACACCAGCGTCAACGCGAAGTCGAGCCTTCCTTCACGGATGCCGGACAGCAGCGAACTTGATGGGCCACTCGCCAGATGGACGGAGAAACTTGGGAATCGTTGTCGGAATGCACGCAGCACCGGCGGCACGACGCGAGCAAACGCCTCGGAAGAGACGCCGACGTTCATCGATCCAACCGGATTTCCCTGGAAGCTCTGGAACTCCTGCTCCGTCCGCTCGCATTCGCCAAGGATGATGCGTGAGCGCGCCAGCAAGGTTTCTCCCGGGCCGGTCAGCACAATGCCCCGGTTCCCCCGTGCAAAGAGGCTGGCGCCCAGCGACGATTCCAGTCGCTTGATCTGCTGCGTCAGCCCGCTTTGCGCAAGGTCCAGGGACCTGGCTGCCGCGCGGATACTGCCATGTTCGACGACTGCAACGAAAGCGCGAAGCTGGTCCAACGTCATGACGGGAGATATCTCGGAGTGTTCGATCTGACCGAGTGAACACCTTTCGATATCGCCCTGTCAATCCTTCAATCCGGTCAGGCCGCGTTGGACACCGGGAGGCCAGCGTGCTCGCCAAGGTCCCAGTAGAGTCCCGCCATCATCTGCAGGCCCTCGCGGGTCACACTCGTCAGCATATGCTCGTCCGGCCCGTGCTGCGCGCAAGCCGGGTAAGAGTGAGGTACCCAGATAGTGGGAAGGCCGAGCACATCCGCAAAGACGTCATTCGGCAACGTGCCGGCCAGGTTCGGAAGAATCGCGGGCAACGTACCCGTGCTGGACTCAATCGAGCCAGCCACCCACTTCACCCACGGGTGTTCCACATCCAGCCGCGTAGCCGCACCGCTCATGGTCACCTTGATGGCAACCTCCGGGAAGCCGTTCGCATCGAGATGGCTGCGGAGAATCGCTTCGAGATCCTGCCACGGTGTGCCCACCACGAAGCGCAACTGGCAATGCGCTACCGCTGCGGAGGGAATCGCATTGACGGGGCGTTGCGCGGAACCGGCGCCCAATGCAAGCACTTCGATGGTGTTCCACGCTACCAGCCGCTCCGCCGGTGACAGATCGGGCTCGCCCCATCCAGGCGTGAATTCGGGGTCATCCTTGCCACCACCCAATTCGAT
Source organism: Cupriavidus sp. DL-D2 (assembly GCF_039710735.1). Classification (NCBI taxonomy): domain Bacteria; kingdom Pseudomonadati; phylum Pseudomonadota; class Betaproteobacteria; order Burkholderiales; family Burkholderiaceae; genus Cupriavidus; species Cupriavidus sp. DL-D2. The sequence goes on from NZ_JBDKXK010000097.1 coordinate 10,961, forward strand.
GTCGGCCAGTGCCGCTTTGACGGCGGAGGAAATAGCGGGCGGAAACAATTCGGGGACCAGCATCTGCCCGCGTGCATCGACGATAGTCGACAGCGCGTTGGCGAGAATGGTCGCCGGATTCGAAATCACACCACCCCAGTTGCCCGAGTGATACGCGCGCTCCCGCGCCTGAACGGTGAGACTGAAATTCACCATGCCACGTGAGCCGAGAAACAGCGTGGGTCGGTTCGCCCTGACACGCGGACCATCGCAACCGATGAACAGATCCGCACGCAACTGCTCCGCATTAGCTTCGCAGAACTCGCGCAGTCCCGGCGAGCCGGCCTCCTCCCCCATCTCCATCAGCACGATGACGTTGTAGCCCAGCTTCCCACCGCGCGCCGCCAGCGCGTATTCCAGCCCCGCAAGGTTGATGCTGTGCTGGCCCTTGTTGTCTGCGGTTCCGCGTCCGTACCATCGATCGCCATCGACCGCGAGCGTCCACGGACCAGCGCCCTTCCGCCAACCTGGTTCCTGACCGTTGACCACATCGCCATGGCCATAGGTCAGCACTGTCAGTTGCGCGGGATCTTCGATGCGTCGCCCCACCAGCAAGGGGCCACCTTTGGGATCGGGGTTCGGTGAAACCTCCACGTCGAATCCAAGCCGCTGGAGCCACGGCACGATCTCGACATCGAAGTAGTGTCCCAGCGTGGCAGGGTCCGCGCCCATATCGCTTTCTGAACGAATGGAGACACGTCGGGACAGGTCGGCAAACAACTGGCCCGACTCCAGATGATTGACCGCGAATTCAAGGGCGGCAGAACGGGACATATCGAACTCCGGATCAGTCCTGCATCATGTTGTTGGCTTTCGCCACGGGGGTCAGCGTCGCCGTATCCGCCTTGACGGATTCGGTGTACTTCGCCGGCGTGCCGTACTCAGGCTCGAAGCCCAGGTTCACCAGCTTCTCCTGCAAGCCAGGGTCCGCCATGGTCTTCGCCAGTTCCGTCACCAGCTTTTGTTTGACCGCGGCCGGCACACCCTTCGGTGCCACGATGGCGAACCACGAGTCCATGCGGAAACCGGGGAAACCGCTTTCTGCGATGGTCGGCACATTCGGCAGCATCGGATTGCGCTTGGGACCGGTGACAGCCAGCGCCCGGATCTTTCCGCTCTTCAAGGCAGCAACCGAGGCTGGCACCGCGTCGAAGCTCAACGGAATCTGCCCGCCCATGACGTCCGTCATCGCCGGCGCACTGCCCTTGTAAGGCACGTGCAGCACCTTCACGCCTGCCGCATTCCACAGCATCTCGCCGGCAAAGTTCACCGTCGTACCCGTTCCGTGCGAGCCATAGGAATAGGTGCCCGGTTTCGCCTTGATGTCGGCTAGCAGTTGCGGGAGGGTCTGCGCCGCCACGCCATTGTTGGCGAGCAGCACCAGCGAATTGCTTCCCAGCACGCCGATGGGATCGAAGCTCGTGTCCGCGTTGTAGTTCAGCTTGCGATAGATGATGGGGTTCACCACAAAGGTGGTGGAGGTTCCCAGCAGCAGCGTGTAGCCATCCGCAGGCGAGCGCGCCACGCCTTCGGCGCCGACGATGGTCGCTGCACCTGGCTTGTAGTCGATGACTACCTGCTGCTTGAGGCGTTCGCTCAGTTGCACCGAGACCAGTCGGGCGACGGAATCCACGCTGCCGCCCGGAGGAAAGGGCACCACCAGGCGAATGGGGCGATCTGGAAACTCCGCCAGCGCAGCGCCGCTCGACAGCATCGCGATGGAAAGGCCAACACAGGAAACGAGAATCCGCGGGAACGACATCTTTCACTCCAATTTCAGTGGGATGGTGCTTGCATACGAGCTTCAGGGTTCTCCGGCTGGCTGAACCAGGCGGTGGTTGGCGGGAAGAGACGATTGGGAATCGACGCCGCACCTCCGGGTGGTTTCCACCTCTATACAGGTACGGCGCTCAAACAAAAAAGCAAGTTTCGGGCGCGGTCAGACCTTGGCAGGTGACTTGTCGCGTTCAAAGTTGACGATACGGTTGAAGTCTTCGCCGTCGGCCAGCGCCGAGGCACTCGACTTCCAGATGTCTCCGATGACCGACACCGTCGGCAGGCTCAGGCCCAGGGCATCACCCAGCGACACGGCAAGATTCACGTCCTTGCGCATCAGTTGCATCGTGAAGCCGGAGCTGTACGTGTTGTTCAGGATGCGTGTCGGGTAGTTGAACAGCGTCACCCCACTGCGACCCGACCCCGCATTGACGGCTTCGATCAATTGTTCCGTCGAGATACCGGCTGCGTTGGCCAGGCGGAAAGCTTCGCTGGCAGTGACCAGGTGCGAGGCCGTCAGCAGATTGTTGATGAGCTTGGCCACGTGGCCCGCGCTGACATCGCCGATATGAAAACGCTTGGTGCCTAGCGCCGACAGGATCGGATTGGCATAGGCCACGTCCTCTTCCGAACCGCCGATGAACATCGTCAGTTCGCCCTTCATTGCACCCGTCGGACCGCCACTCACTGGTGCATCGACAAAGCGGATGTTCTTCTCTTTCAGCACCGCAGCCAGTTCACGCGTGATTTGCGGATCCGCAGTCGTCGTATCGATCAGAAGCGTGCCGGGAGCGGCATTGGCGAGCAGGCCCTCCGCGCCTTCCAGCACGGCGCGTACGATGGCGGAGGTCGGCAGCGACAGCACGATGGCCGAGCACGCGCGCGCCAGTTCCGGCAGGCTCGATGCCAGCGGAATGCCAGCCTCGCGTGCGACAGCAGCAACCTGCTCCGACTTGTCCAGGCCCAGCACGGCGTAGCCCGAACGTTGCAGGGTCAGGGCCATGCCACGGCCCATATTGCCGAGGCCAATCACACCAACCGTCTTGAAGTTTTCCATGTTGAAACCTGAAAGAAGAATGAGAAAAGGAAGGGCTGGCGTTCAGCAGCCTTCGGCAATCGGCACCCAGACGCTTTTCGTCCGGGTGTATTCATGGAGGCATTCGGCGCCGCTGGAGCGGCCATAACCGCTGCTGTCGTTGCCACCGAATGGCGTGGCGACATGCATATCGCGGTACATGTTGATCCACAGAAGGCCCGCATTCACTTTGGCGACCACGCGATGGGCGCGCGCCACATCGCGCGTCCAGACGGCGCCGGCCAGCGCGAACTCGCTGTCGTTGGCGATGGCCACCGCTTCCGCTTCCGTATCGAAAGGAATCGCCACTACCACGGGGCCAAAGACTTCTTCGCGCGCAATCCGCATGTCGTTGCTCACATGCTTGAACACCGTGGGCTTCACGTAGAAACCGTTGCCCGTGGCTTCGCTCACACCGCCGGTCACCAGTTCTGCCCCTTCGTCCAGGCCGATTTGGACCATGCGATTGATGCGCTCGAACTGCGCGCGATTGTTGATGGGGCCGCCTTCCACGGACTCATCCAACGGATGGCCAATGCGATAGTCGGCGATTGCCTTGCCGACTGCCGCGACGAACTCGTCGTAGATGCCGCGCTGCACGAGCAGGCGCGAGCCTGCGGCACAGTTCTGACCGGTGTTGGCGCATGCTGCCGTGACGGCGGCGCGAGCAGCCTGCGCCAGATCCGCATCGTCAAACACGATATTGGCCGATTTTCCGCCCAGCTCCAGCAAACACGAAATCGGGCGCTGTGCGGCAGCTGCGTTCACTGCACGCCCGGTCTGCGTCGAGCCGACAAAGGCGACCTTCTTCACCAGCGGATTCGAGATGGCCGCATCGCCGATTGTCTTGCCGAGGCCATTGATGACGTTCAGCGTGCCCGAAGGCATGCCCGCCTCGCGAGCCAGCCTGGCCATGGCCAGTGCGGTCAGCGGTGTGAGTTCCGATGGCTTGAGCAGTACGCTGTTGCCCATGGCGAGCGCTGGCGCGACATTCCATGCAGCGAGGTAAATCGGCGAATTCCATGGGGTGATCGTCAGCACCACGCCCAGCGGCTCGCGCAACGTATAGTTCAGTTGTCCGCCAGGTACGGGAATCACGTTACCCAGGAACTTGTCGGTCCAGCCGGCGTAGTAGCGGAAGATCTCGGCCACCGCTGCCACCTGTGCACGTGCTGCCTTGATGGCCTTGCCACTGGTAATCGCTTCGAGGCGGGCCAACGGCTCGGCATCGCGCTGGATCAGCTTGCCCAGTTGCGCCATGACTTCGCCCCGGCGTTGCGCAGAGAATGCGGCCCATTGCTTCTGGCCGGCGTGGCAACTGCGTACTGCGGCGCGCACCACCTCTGCGTTGGCATCGGCGAACACGAGCAGGGTCTGCTCGCTGGCCGGGTCAGTCAACGACAGTGTTGCGCCATCGCCGGACACCATCTCTCCGGCAATGTAGGAGCCAATCGCATCAGCCCCGATCAGCGACAGCACCAGCGCGTTGAATTCCGACGAAGCGTTTTGCATGCTCATGACCTTGCGAGGAAGGCAGCCGGTCAGTCCGGCCCGCCAATGTGAAGCCAGTCTATGAGCGGAACCGGACCTCGCAAAAGATGCGAACGCTGTTCTCGTGTTCACTTCTTGTTCTCACCGGGGTTGTCCCTACCCGGCAATCACTTTTGGTGAACATGAGAACTACGCAGGCATCTTTCCTTCTCCTGCGCACCGCTCCAGACTTTGCTGCATCGGCTGGCAACCGCCACCGGAATCCTTCAAACGCAAAGGGAGCGAAGCATGAGCCAGGAACTATTCGACAAGGGTGAGCAGATTCGCCGCGAAGTACTGGGCGAGGAATACGTTGCGGCGTCGACCAAGGGCACCGACGCCTTCAGCGAACCCATGCGCGAATTCGCGATCAAGAACCTGTGGGGCGACATCTGGAACCGCCCCGGCCTGGACCGCCGCGCCCGCAGCATCGGCGTGCTGTCGATCCTGACCGCGCAGGGCCGCACCGGCGAACTGAAGACCCATATCCGGGCGGCGCTGAACAACGGCGTCACGCGCGCAGAAATCGGCGAGGTGTTCCTGCAGGCATCGATGTACTGCGGCATCCCCGCAGGGAGCGAAGCCACGCGCGTGGCGAAGCTGCTGTTTGCGGAGATGGATGCGGGTTGAGGGATGGGTTGCTTGACCCGAGTGCGCGCGGCACGCTGACGCGGCGGGGGAAGAAAAGAAAGAAAAGAAGCCCCAGCCGCCACTGTCCACCCACACGAACAATCAATTAGCAATCTAATCATTGCATTCCACAACAACTTAGAGGTACGATGACCGACCTTTTCCAGCGTGAGACGGATCCGGGGTAGGCGCGACGCCTGCCAATGAGAGATTCGCGTGGGGACGACGCCTGATAACAACGGACCTCACATGTCTACGCCCCCGTTCTCACGTCGCAACTTTCTCAAGGCAACCGCAGTTGCCGTGCCCGTCGCGGCCATTCCGCTTCACGAACTTCGCGCCAAGGGCCTGGAGGACGTGCATCTGCAGCACTACCAGCCCGTCTTCTTCAGCGCGCCCGAGTGGCAGTTCATCCTGGCCGCGTGCGACCGGCTGATTCCGGCCGAGGGCAAGGGTCCTGGCGCGCTGGAGACCAACGTCCCCGTCTTCATCGATCAGCAGCTCAAGGGCGGGCTTGGCAACGACATCTATCTGCAGGGCCCGCACAACATCACTGCGCCGAAGACGCTGGGTTTCCAGTTGCCGTACGCGCCACAGGATGTGTATCGGCGTGGTATCGCGCTGGTGCAACAGGCCGCCAACGCGCGCCACGCAAAGCCGTTCCAGCAGCTTTCCGCCCAAGAGCAGGACGCCCTGCTGACGGCGCTGCAGAAAGACACCGTGGACTTTGCCGCGCTGGGCGAGACCTCGTTGAAGGCTTCGCAGTTCTTCTCGCAACTGCTGGGCGATACCAAGAACGGCTATCTGGCCGATCCGATGTATGGCGGCAACAAGGACATGAAAGCCTGGGTCGCCATCGGCTTCCCCGGTGCGCGCGCGCAGTACATCGAATGGGTGGACCAGCACAACGTGCCCTACCCGCTCGGCCCCGTCAGCGTGAGCGGCAAGCGCGCCTGAGCGGCGCTTCTTCCTTTTTCGAATTTCAGGCGTGACGCGCGCCGTGCGACCTATCGCGCGGCTGGCCACTTCACGCCCACGACAAGCACACACATGCCCCAGATCACCAACGACGACGTCGATGTCGTCATCGTCGGCCTTGGATGGGCCGGATCGCTGATGGCCATCGAACTGGCCCAGGCCGGTCTCAAGGTGCGCGCGCTCGAACGCGGCCCGGATCGGCCGCCCGAGGATTTTGCGTATCCGAAGCCTGCCGACCAGTACGGCTATGCCACGCGCAACAAGGTCTTTGCCACGCCGCGCGATGCCGCGCTGACCGTACGCTACAAGCAGGATGAAACCGCGCTGCCCACGCGCAAGTGGGGCGCCTTTGCGCCCGGCACGGGCGTCGGCGGCTCCGGCCTGCACTGGACCGGCGTGCTGATTCGTCCCACGCCCACCGATATCAAGCTCAAGACCTACGCGGACAAGGCGTACAAGCGCGGCACGCTCGATGCGGACATGCGCATCAAGGACTTCCCGTTCACATGGGACGAGATCGAGCCGTACTACGATTTCTTCGACAAGGTCTGCGGTCTCTCCGGCAACACCGGCAACCTGCGCGGCCAGGTGCAGCCCGGTGGCGATCCGTTCGAAGGTCCGCGCTCGAATCCGTATCCGCTGCCTGCGTTGCAGGACACGCTGAACTGCTCGATGTTCGCTGACACTGCGCGGAAGATGGGCTATCACCCGTTCCCGAATCCGTCGGCCAATGTGTCGCAGGCATGGACGAATCCGTATGGTGCGCAGTTGGCACCGTGCAACTACTGCGGATATTGCAGCAAGTACCCGTGCCTGAACTACTCGAAGGCATCGCCGCAAACGACCATTCTCGATGTGGTCAAGCGCATGCCGAACTTCTCGTATCGCGTGAATGCGAACGTGATTCGCGTGGATCTGCACAAGGATCGCAAGACCGCGCGCGGCGTGACCTATATCGACGCGCAAGGCAAAGAGGTGTTCCAGCCCGCGAAGATCGTGGTGCTGTCGAGTTTCCAGTTCGCCAACGTGCGATTGATGCTGCTGTCGGGCATCGGCAAGCCGTACGATCCGATCTCCGAGACCGGCACCGTGGGCCGCAACTATGCGTTCCTGAGCAATGGTGGCGCCACGCTGTTCTTCAAGGACAAGCATTTCAACCCGTTTGCCACGGCTGGCGCCACGGGTGAAATGTTCAACGACATCTCGCCGGGCAACTTCGATGGTCCGTCGCTGGGCTTTATCGGCGGCGCCAAGATCCATAGCTCGCAGGCAACCGGTGCGCCCATCGGCACCGCGCTGCCGCCCGGCACGCCAAGCTGGGGCAAGGGCTGGAAGGAAGGCATGGTGGACTGGTACGGTCGCTCGATGAAGATCAGCATCACCACCACGTGCATGTCGTATCGCGGCCACTACCTCGATCTCGATCCGCGCTACAAGGACCCGTGGGGCCAGCCGCTGCTGCGCATGACGTTCGACTGGCGCGAGAACGAGTTGAAGCTGCAACGCTATCTGCGCGAGATCGTGCTGAAGATCTCGAAGGAGATGAAGCCCGATGCGATGTCCGAGAGCTTCCTCGCGCTCGATTCGCACTGGGACATCACCAAGTACGTGTCCACCCACAACGTGGGCGGCGCCATCATGGGTACGTCGCCGCGCGACTCTGCGCTGAACCGCTATCTGCAATCGTGGGACGTGCACAACGTGTTCGTGCCGGGTGGCAACGCGTTCCCGCAGAACTTCCAGGCCAATCCCACCGCCACCATCGGCGCCATCACGCTGATGGCCGCGGACGCCATCAAGAAGCAGTACCTCAAGAACCCGGGACCGCTGGTGCAAGCCTGATCACGACGACCATGACATTCTTCCGTTCCTTCCTCATCGCCGCCACGCTCGGCACGGCAGCGGCATCGATGGCACCGTCGGCACTTGCCGCATCGGACCCCGCGCTCATCCAGCGCGGTGCCTACCTGGCCCGCGTGGGCGATTGCATGGCCTGCCACAGCGCAACGGGCAAGCCCGAGTACAGCGGCGGCCTGGCCATCGACAGCGGCCACGGCATCATCTATTCCACCAACATCACGCCGGACAAGCAGCACGGTATCGGCAAGTACACCGAGAAACAGTTCGCCGATGCGGTGCGCAAGGGTGTGCGGGCCGATGGCCAGCACCTGTATCCGGCCATGCCCTATCCGAACTACGGCAAGGTGACCGACGCGGACATCCATGCGCTCTACGCGTTCTTCATGGAAGGCGTGAAACCGAGCAACGCGCAGCCGCCCGAGACCAGCATGGATTTCCCGTTCAACCTGCGCTGGGGCATGCTGGCCTGGAACTACGTGTTCACCTCGGACAAGCCTTTCCAGCCGCGCCAGGCATGGACCGATCAGGTCAAGCTCGGCGCGTACCTGGTGGAAGGGCTCGGCCATTGCAGCAGTTGCCACACGCCGCGTGGTTTCGCGATGAACGAGAAAGCCGATTCGAGCGCCGATGCGCAGTACCTCGCAGGTGGGGATCTGAATGGCTGGCCCGTACCATCGCTGCGCGGCATGCCGCAGTGGACCAACCAGGACATCGTCGACTATCTGCAGACCGGACGTAACCGCACCGCTGCCGTGGCGGGCGAGATGACCGCCGTGGTCGAGCACAGCACGTCGCATCTGCGCACCACCGATCTGTCTGCGATGGCGGCATATCTGAAGAGCCTGTCGCCGGTACCGTCGCAAGCGGCTTCGATCAAGCCCCAAGGTTCAGACGCCACGATCCGCAAGCTGACGGCCGCCAAGAACCTGACGCTCGGCGAAAGGCTGTATCTCGATAACTGCGCGGCCTGCCACTTTGTCACCGGCAAGGGTGCGGAGCGCGTGTTCCCGCGCGTGGATGGGGCAACGGTCGTCAATGCCGACAGCCCGACCGCGCTGGTCAACGTGATATTGGCTGGTGCACGCACGCCATCCACGGCCAAGGCGCCGTCGATCCTGGTGATGCCCGGCTTTGCGCATCGCATGAACGACGCCGAAGTGGCCGAACTCGCCACGTTCCTGCGCCAGGGCTGGAACAACCGCGCCGCGCCGGTTTCCGAGCGCAATGTGAAGGCGGTCAGGGCATCGATGACGCCCGCGCACTGAGTTGTCAGCTTGCCTTCCCTGCCCGCACGCGCTGGCGGGGAAGGCGCATGCCGCTGCTTAACTCGGCGCACTAAAAGTCTCAATACCAATCGCGGGGCATCCGTCGCACACTCGTCCGATCCTGACGAATGCCGACATCGCCATGCGCCGATCCCGACTCACCGCCGCGACTTGTGCCCTGCTGCTGGGCGGGATCGCTGGTCACGCGGGCGCCACGCCCTTCGACCTGCCCGGCGCGATCCCCAATATGGTCGGCCTCGGCATCGGTTCCACCACCGAATACGCAGGCGGCAACGAGCGCATGCTCGGCGTGTTGCCGGGCTTGCGCTACACCACCGACAGCGGACGCCTGCTCGAGTGGTACGGCCCCTACGCCCAATTCAACTTCGGCAACCTGACCGGCTGGCAATACGGCCCTGCGGTGTCGCTGCGGCTCGGACGCAAGGATGTGGATGATCCCGTGGTGTCGCGCATCCATGAGATCGACACCACCGTGGAAGCCGGTGGCTATATCGGCTACGAATACATCGCGAGCGGCGCGATTCCCTACCGACTGCGCGGCGGCGTCAACGTGATGACCAATGCGGGGATCGAATATGGCGGCGTGCGCGTGAACGCCACCGGCACCGCATGGCTGCCCGTCAGCCGCCGCGCATTTCTTGGTGCGGGTGTGGGACTGACGTGGGTCAGCCGCAGCTTCAACCAGACGTATTTTGGTGTGACGCAATCCGACAGCGCCGCGAGCGGCCTGCCCATCTACAGTCCCGGTGGCGGACTCGAGCAATACACGGGATGGCTCGCCGCGATCTATCAGATCGACAAACACTGGTTTGCCGGCGCGATGATCTACATGCAGCGCATTGCCGGCGACGCTGCCGACAGTCCCATCGTCAGCCAGCGCGGCACGCGCAATCAAATCACGTATGGGGCGGGGATTGCGTATGCGTGGAAGTAGGTAGCGTTCAAACCCCTCACGCCAACTGCGCCACCGCCCCACCCATGATGCGGCGTCCCAGCGTGATGCCCCAGCGCACCAGTTGCCTGTCCGCAGGAAGCTGGCCCGCCTCGAACTCCGCAAGTCCCACGTCGATCCGGTTGGCGTTGCCGCCGGTACGCAATGCCTCGGCCAGCGCCAGTGCATTGGCCGCTGCCTTGCCCGCACCGGCACCGGTGTGTGGACGCGCGACGAATGCAGCATCGCCGATCAGCACCACCCTGCCGAACACCATGCGTGGCGCCTCGTAGTCCTGAATCAGTTGAAGGAACGGTTCGGGCGTCGCGGTGACGAGGCTGGCGAGATGCGGCGCCAGCAGGTCACGTGCGTCGTGCTGCAGCGTCCGGACCTCGGCGTCGCGCATCGCGCCGGGAGGCAGCGAGTGCGTGTGCTGCTGGCCCTGCCGATCGCGCAGCACCGCATCGAGCATGGCGCCCTGGGCCACCGGGCGATACCAGACCCAGTTCTGGCGGCGCTCGCCAATGCGCACGCTGCCATCCTCGCCTGGAATCGCATAGGTCAGGAATTGATGACCACGCCCGTCCTGAAAGGCGAACGTGCCCTGCAACAGGTCATGCGCGCCTTCAGTAAGCGCCCGCTCCGGCAGCACGCCGCGCCACGCCGCGTATCCGGCATAGCGTGGCGCGGCGCCCGGCAACACCTGGCTGCGCACGGCCGACAACGGACCGTCCGCGGCCACCAGCAGATCGCCCAGTTCCTCGCGGCCCGATGCGAACCGCACGATGACATGGCGGCCCGCGCCGGACCCTTCCTCGCGGAACGACACGAACGTCTCGCCCGCGTGCAGCGTGGCGGGGTCCACGGCTTGCCGCAGCCGTTGATAGAGCCCGTTCCAAGCGATCTGTGTCTGCGGCATGTACATGCGGCGCACCGAGCCGTTGCGCGAGACGAAGGTGCGATCGCGCGACGGCACGCCGAAGTCCGATCCGGCATGGATGCCCGCGAACTCCAGCGCGGCTTCCACGGGCGGTTGCAGCACCAGCCCGCCGCCACGGCTATCCAATGCCTGGGGCGAGCGCTCGAAGACCTGCACGTCCCAGCCGGCCGCGCGCAGGCAGACCGCCGCAAGCAGGCCGCCCAGCGAACCACCAACGACGATGGCCTTCGGGGCTGGTGGAGTGTTGAACGAAAGCGACTGGGCCATGGCTGCAAGCTCCTTGCACGATGAGTGGGTTGGCGACCGTTGCCGCCAGAGTGATGTCATCGTAGGCGCCGTCGTAGGGTGGATACCATCGCGCACTCGTTGGCGCGGTCTCACACCTATGTATGACCCAATCCCCTTTTTCCCTGCTGCCCGGATGTCTTTTAGCCTTTCGCTATGGATTCAATAAATTTGAATAACTATGACAGCTAACCCCCGTTTTTCTCCGACGGGGCCACCGCTATAGTTCAACCCATGGACAGCGCAGCCACGCA
>NZ_JBDKXK010000098.1:0-23261 GCF_039710735.1 Cupriavidus sp. DL-D2
AAGACGTTCGCCCGCGACCAACGCCATTAGTACTGAAGCGCTGGCCCTCTCCCCTAACCCCTCTCCCGCAAGCGGGAGAGGGGAACCAACAAAGAGAATCGACAACGCACCTCAGTCGTACCGCAAATCCGTAGCCTTCCCCCAGAACACCCGATACGCATACGCCGTATATCCAAGAATTATCGGCAGCACCACCGCCGCGCCGATCAGGATCACCATCAACGATTCCGGCGCACTTGCCGCCTGCCAGATGTCGATGCGATCCACCACAAGGTACGGGAACAAGCTGTAGGCGAGGCCATTGAACGCCATCAGGAAGATCACGGCGGTGCCTGCAAACGGCACCCAGCACCAGCGGTCGTTGCCGCGTGCATGGAAATCACGCAGCTTGCGCAGGAATCGCTCGATGACGAGGAACAGCGCCATCGTCAGCAGCGGGATCGGCGCCAGCAGGATAATGTTCGGCAGCGTGAACCACTTCTCGAAGATGCGCGCGCTGACCATCGGCGTGACGATGGAAATCGCAGCAACACCGGCCGCCGTGATCCACAGGCTGCGGCGTGCCCAGTAGATTGCACGCAGTTGGAGCGCGCCCGTAGTCTTCATGATCAACCACGAAGCACCCAACTGACAGTAGCCCGCCACGAGACACAGGCCCACGGCCACGGCGAACAACAGGTTCGGCAAGTCGTAGCGGAAGCCAGTGATGTAGAGACCCAGCATCAATCCTTGCGAGAAGCTCGCCAGCAGCGATCCCGCATAGAACGCGAAGTTCCACCATGGCTTGTGCGGATCGCGCGCCTTGACGCGGAAATCGAATGCCACGCCGCGAATGATCAGCCCGGCCAGCATCAGCGCGACGGGCAGGTAGAGCTGCGTCAGGATCACGCCATGCGCGAGCGGGAAGGCCGTGAGCAACAGGCCCACGCCCAATACGAGCCACGTTTCATTGGCGTCCCAGAACGGACCAATCGACGCGATCATCGTGTCCTTGTCCGCATCGTCGGCGCGGCGCAGCAGCACGCCTACGCCCAGGTCATAGCCGTCGAGGATCACGTAGATCAGCATCGACAGGCCCATCAGTGCGAGGAACACCAGCGGCAGCCAGCCGGCCGGCTGGCTCAGGTCAGGAATGGTGGCCGGATTCATGATGCGCTCCTGGGTTGGCCGGGAATGACGGGTTGCGGGGTTTCGATGACTGGCGCGGAGGGGTCACCGTTCTTGCCCGCCTTGCGTGCCAGATGGAACACCACGGAGATGTACGCAACGATCAGCAGCAGATAGAGCGAGAGGTACATCGCCAGCGTGCTGCCGATCATCGTGGCAGGCACCTTCGAAGCGGCCTGCGCGGTGGTCAGCACGCCATAGACGAGGTAGGGCTGTCGGCCGATCTCGGTGACATACCAGCCCGCTACCAAAGCGATCCAGCCGGAAAACGTCATCGCTACCAGCACGCGCGCCAGCCATTTCGACGGCGCCCCGTTCCGCCGCAACTGCCAGGCACCGAGCCACGACACGGCCAGCATCAGCAGACCCACACCCACCATGATGCGGAAGGCAAAGAACAACGGGGCCACGGGAGGATGTCGATCCGGGAAGGCGTCGATGCCGAGGATCTCGCCATCCACCTTGTGCGTGAGGTAGATCGATGCCAGCTTCGGAATCGCGATCTCGAAATCGTTCGATTGCGTACGGGCATTGGGCAGGCCGAACAGCACGGCGGGCGCGCCTTTCTCGGTCTTCCAGATCCCTTCCATCGCGGCGATCTTGGCCGGTTGATGATGCAGCGTATTCAGCCCGTGCAAATCACCGGCCACGATCTGCAGCGGAATCAGGATCGCAGCGAGCGTCACGCCGGTGCGCAGGCCGTGCATCACATCGCGGCTGCGGTCGTTACGCAACCAGCGCCACGCCGAGATACCCGCGACGAGGAAGGCCACGGTCAGGCCCGACGCCAGCAGCATATGCACGAGCCGGTACGGGAACGACGGATTGAAAATCACCTCAAGCCAGCTCGTCACATGGGCGCGGCCATCGATCATCTCGAAGCCGGCGGGGGTCTGCATCCACGAGTTCAGCGCGAGAATCCAGAACGCGGAGAGCGTGGTGCCGCCTGCCACCAACAGCGTGGCGATGGTGTGCACGCGGTTGCTCACGCGTCGCATGCCGAACAGCATGATGCCGAGGAAGGTGGCTTCGAGGAAGAACGCGGTCAGCACCTCGTAGGCCAGCAGCGGCCCGGCGATGTTGCCGACGGTTTCCATATAGCCAGGCCAGTTGGTGCCGAACTGGAAACTCATGGTGATGCCGCTGACCACGCCTAGCGCAAAGGTCAGCGCAAAGATCTTGACCCAGACGCGATACGCGTTCATCCAGCTTTCATCGCCGGTCTTGTTGTAGCGCAGCTTGAAGAACAGCAGGACCCAGGCCAGAGAGATGCTGATGGTCGGGAACAGGATGTGGAATGTGATATTCGCGGCGAACTGGATGCGCGCCAGTATCACCGGATCGACACTTGCAAACACGGACTACTCCTTGCGGGATCGGGCAGGTTTTGCGGGGGTGGTCTTGCTGGCCGGACGCGTGGTTTTTGCGGTGGACTCGGTCGCCTTGGTCTTGGTGCCTGCGGGGGTCTTTGCAGAGCCCATGCCAATAGCGGAAGTCAGCCGGTCCTTGACGTCTAGCAGCTTGGTGACGCGCGAGCCCAGGCGCATCAGTTTTTCCAGCGTGGCCGTGTCGAGTTTCTGCGTGTCACCAAACCATGTGGTGACGAGCAGGATCAGCCCGTACATCTCTTTCATGCGGGCCTGCGCGTGACGGTCATCGTCGGAAAGCGGGGTTTCGAGCTGCACCTCGCGCAGCATCGACAACGTGGGATCAATCTCGCGCCGGCGGCGCTCCTCGGCCAGCGTCCGGAAAATCGCCCAGACATCATCGGGCGCGGAGAAATACTCGCGACGGTCACCGGGCTGGTGCGATAGCCGCACAAGATTCCACGACTCCAGTTCCTTGAGTCCGATGCTGACGTTCGAGCGGGAAAACCCAAGCGCTTCGGCAATTTCGTCGGCGTTGAGGGGGCGCGCCGCAGTGAAGAGCAAGGCGTAAATCTGACCAACCGTCCGGTTGATCCCCCAGCGGCTGCCCATCTCACCGAAGTGGAGGACAAAGCGCTGGATCAGGGGCGAGAGCTGCATTGTCTGTTTTGAATTTTCAGAAAGTTGTGAAAGTTTAAAACAAAAACGATGCAAGCGTGCGGGGGGCAGGGGTGGGTGTGGCGGTTTGTCGCTGGGACTGGAATTGTCACGTCTCACAGTTATTGAGTTTTGTCATCGCCGCGATGAGACGACGGCCGACACGGAGCGTTTCGTAGACCGCCTCGATGCCACATGCACTCTCGATCAGAGCCACGATCATGGTATGGGCCCCGGCTTCATGGAGCAGACCATCCACGATCTCGATGTGCGTGGGAGATTCCACCTTCGGAATCAGAAGTGCGTCAGGGAACGGGCCGCGCTCGAGCAACGCAGTCAGGTCGGCGAGGGCGGCACGAGAACCCAGGCTGTTGATCCGTACGACGGTTGGCAGTCCGCATGCACGGGACTGCAACGTATCCACGACGATGGCTCGCGCGCGATCCTTGTCACCTGGCGCAACGGCGTCCTCTAAATCGACAATCAATCTGTCCGTGGCCACTTTCACGGCATTGCTGAAACGCCACCGGATACCTCAAGGCGTGGAACTGACGGCTGCCGGACTTGCGTTTCGAGAGGTCGTCCGACGGATGCCAGCCATGGCGGAAGAAGCGGGGCATGCGGCACGTCGCGCTGCGCGTGGAGAGCTCGGCGTCCTCAGGGTGGGGTTTACGGCGTCGTCGGGATTCAGCCCCGTTGTGACCGCCGCGATTCGTGCATACCGGCGCGCCTATCCCGCTGTCGAAGTGCAGATGGACGAAGCGAATACGGCATCGTTGATAGCAGATCTGGAGAATCATCGTCTCGACGCGGCGTTTCTGAGACCTGGCGAATCACTGGCTCGGGATATCCAGTTCCGCTTGCTGTCGGAGGAGCCGCTTGTCGCGGTACTGCCGTCAGCTCATGCAAATGCGCGTGGTGGACGATTGAAATTGGCCAATCTGGCCGTCGACGAGTTCATCACGTTTCCTCGCCAGTACGGGTCGGCGATGTACGATACGATCATTGCCGCCTGCCGGGCCGCGGGATTCGAACCGCGACTCGGCCAGATTGCGCCGCAGATCGCATCGATCATTCATTTCGTAGCGGCGGGGCTTGGTGTGGCATTGGTCCCGGCATGCATGCGCGAATTAAAAAATACCGGTGTGGTGTTCCGGGAATTGAGCGATGTGGCGGCTTCTGTGGAACTCTCGTTAGCCTGGCGACGCGGTGATCGTTCGCTGTTCGTGAGAAATTTTGTAGAAGGTGCGCTGAGGACATAGATGGCAACCGGAGAATCCCATACCAAGGCAGAGCGACGCCGTCAGGCTGGATGGCGCTACCGGCAGATGGATATCGGGCCGGCGATAGAGACCGCGCTGTGGCCCGGCTCGACGCCGCCGGCGTTGCGATCTCACTTCCATGATGAGGACCAGTTAGTCTTCGTTTCGCGTGGCTGTCGGCAGTTTCTGATCGGCGAAGAGCAGGTGAGTGTGCGGGAGGGGCTGGTTCTATATATAGCGGCGGGTGTGGTGCACAAGTCCGTAAGGGTGCCTGATGTTGAAGTTGAATGTCTCAACGTCTATCTTCGCCCGCTGTCGATGGGATGCGACCACTGCACGTTCGATGCCGTTCCTGGCTTGATCGATGGAGGGACGTTTGACGCCAGGCTGCTTGCAACGCTGATCGGCGAAATGCCAAAGCGAGTGTCGTCCAGGGCGACGTGTGGCAATGGTCACGAGCCACTGCGTGATTACCTGATCGACGCGAAGGGCACCATTGGCGGCCTCGCCGAGGATCTTGGCTGGAGCCGGGAAGGTTTCAGTCGCCGTGTCTCGCGAGAGCTTGGCGTCGGCCCGCACGCATTCCGACTTCTCGCAAGGCTAAACCGCGCGCGGAACCTGCTGCGGGACGGCATGTCACCCGCGACTGTTGCAGCCGAGACCGGTTTTGCCGATCAGAGCCATCTAACCCGCTGCTTTCGCGGCGTATTTGGCACAACGCCGGGGCAATTCCGAACTACCTGAGTCGCCGACTGCTCTCTCCCAGCCTGTTGCCGGTCACATCCGTTCCAGACACGGTCCCGTATGGCTGCCATTCTTCGAGATCGTTTCTACATCGAGGAGTCAGGCATGCAAGGCACCACGGCCACTCTGCTGTTTGCTGCTGGCGTCGCTGGCGGATTGGTCAATGCGCTGGCGGGCGGCGCCACGCTGATCACATTTCCGGCGATGCTGACGGCAGGCCTGCCCGCCATCATCGCCAATGCGTCCAATGCCGTCGCCATCTCGCCGGGGCATTTGATTGCGGCATTGGCAGATAGGGAGAAGCTGCCGGCGATGACCGGGCGTGCGATGACGTGTATCGCTGTCGCGGTGCTCGGTGGACTGATCGGTGCGGTTGTGTTGACGCAGTTGCCAGAGCGGCTTTTTACGATACCCATCCCGGCACTGATTGCGGCAGCCACACTACTGTTTGCGCTCTCACCAGGCATTAATCGATGGGTGGCGAACCGCCCCGACGCCGGGAGAATGCTGGCCGGCGGTCCCGGCGCTGTCCTTCTCGGCGTCGTCTGTGTCTACGGCGGCTTCTTTGGAGCAGGCCTTGGCGTCATCCTCACGGCGATGCTGACGGTCACGGAGCCAGGCGATCTGCGGGCTGTCAAAGCGCTGAAGAACCTGATGGCAACCTGCGTGTCGCTGAGCGCAACGTTGATATTTATCGCGCAGGGCGCAGTGCGATGGCCAGAGACACTGACGATGCTGGCCGGTGCCCTCGCTGGCGGTTACGGCGGTGGCATGTTGGTGCGGGTCTTGCCGTCGCATCGTGTCCGACAGTTCGTGATCGTGGCGGGAGCACTGATGAGCTTGATCTACGCGCGTCGATACTGGTGGTGACTGGGGCACGGCGGCACTGTACAAAAATGGATATGCATCGGCTTCGCGCCATCATCCGGCTGATGCCGAAGTGCGCGAGTCCGCTCGGAAGCGACCAGGGCTCAGCCCGGTGTGGCGCTTGAAGGCGATGCTGAATGCTGTGTCGGACAGGTAGCCAATGCGCTCCGCTATGTCGGTCAATGGTTCGTCGGAATGTCGGAGTGCGGAACGCGCAATTGTCATGCGCCATTGGGCGAGGTAGTCGAGCGGTGGTTTGCCCACGTGTCCCCGGAACCGAGATGCAAATGCCGTCCGCGACATGGCTACTGCCTGTGCGAGGCCCTCGACGGTCCATCGTTCGCCCGGCTGCGCATGCATCAGCGATAGCGCAGCACCGATTTTTGGATCGGCCAATGCACCCAGCCATCCCTCGGGCCGGTGACTTGATGCGAGGTACATGCGCAGCACGTGCACAAGTACGAGTGCCGCCAGGCTGCTGCGGGCGATATCTCCGCCAGCGTGGCGGGCACTGGTCTCCCACTTCAGCAGTTCCAGAACGCTGGATAGCGAGTGCGTGCCAAGGTCGGAGGCGCGCAGATGGATGAGCGGCGGAAGATGCGTCAGAAGGAGATCTGTCACGTCGCTGTCGAAGGTAAAACGTCCGCTGGCAAGGCTGACGGGAGCGGCCTCGTCGCCAATCCCCTGATATCGCACGACCCCGTCGGCACCGCGAATCGTCCGATAGGTGGCTGGGCCATCCTGCGGCGGCAGCCGTGGATCACTCGCCGAACAGAACGGCTGCCCGTCCGTGAGCATATAGAAGTCTCCCTTCTCGAGCGCGAGCGGCTCCTTGCTGCCTTCAACCCACAGGAAGAAGCGGCCTTCCAGCACCCCACCGAACTTGACGTGACGGTAGGCAGGAAACCGGAACGCCCACGCCCCGGTGCCCTCGAAGCGGGACGACAACGCGGAGCTCACCCGCAACATTGAGAGCACGTCCGATAATGCGTCCATATTTGTACGATCGAGAATTAAATCGGTCTTTTTTATTATAGCGACGCACTCCAGTCGGCACGATCATTCATGTGTTCCGTCCAATGAATGAGGTCGAATCCGATGAAAGCATGGCAACTCGAGCGCCTCGGTGGTGCGCTGAGCCTGACCGATCTACCCATCCCTGAAGCGCGCCCCGGCGGGGTAGTGGTGAGGATCGAGGCATCGTCGCTGATGTCCTATATGAAGGACTACGTGGCAGGCAATCTGCCGATCTACCACACGCCAGACCGCCCATTCATTCCGGGCGGCAATGGCGCTGGCATCGTGCATAGCGTCGGCTCCGGGGTCTGGCATTTGCAACCCGGGCAACGCGTCGTGCTGTCGTCGCACTTTGTCGCGCAGGAGAACGTACAGAATCCGGCCGAGATACTGCTGGGGGTCACGGCCAACGGCCCCACGGCGCACCGTATGCAAGCGGATTGGCCGGATGGCACGCTGGCGGAGTACGCGTCGTTCCCGGCGAGCGCGGTAACTCCTGCCGGCGAGATGTCGAAGCTCGATGCGTTCGATATCGCGCTGACGATGCGGTGCATCGTGCCGTTTGGTGGCCTCTTGCGCGGGAGGCTCGCAGCAGGCGACACCGTCGTCGTTTCAGGCGCGGCGGGGGCATATGGCACCGGAGCCGTGATGGTCGCGCTTGCAATGGGGGCGGGGCGGGTAATCGCTGTTGGGAGACGAGCGGAATCGCTCGACGCCATATGTCAACTGGCGCCGGGCCGTGTCGTACGTGTGGTGGCGACGGGAGATGTGGCGAGCGATGCCGATGCCATCCGTCACGCATGTGGTGGCGGCGCCCACCTTGCGTTCGACATGGTCGGTAACGCTGGCGACCCGAACATCACGATGGCTGCGCTGCGCAGCCTCAGAAAGGGCGGTCGGCTCGTGTTGATGGGCAGCATGACAGTGCCATTGCCCGTTCCCTATACAGAATTGATGCTGAACGGCTGGGAAATTCTCGGCCAGTTCATGTATCCGAGGGACGCATACGGACGCCTGTTTGACCTCGTGCGCGCCGGGCTCCTCGACATGAGCCCGATTCGGCCGATTGTGTTTCCCCTCACCGCGCTCCCCGAGGCAATGGATGCTGCTGCGACCTCCAGCAATTTCGAATGCGTGGTGATGGATCACCACGCGGAGTGAACTCATGAAGATCCTGAAGAGAATGCAGCGACTCTATGTTGCACCCGACGCACTCGACGCCACCGTATCGTTCTACGAGACCATCCAGCATGCCGAGTGCGAGATGCGCCTGCGGCTTGATGCTATTGGCATCGAAGTGGCCGTAGTCGATGGCGTGATCTTGCTGGCCGGCAACGAGACAGCGTTGGCACCAGTGCGAGATGCTCAGGTCGCATTCGTCGTCGACTCGCTCGATAGTGCTTTTCGTGAGGTGCATGGGGCAGGAGCCGAGATCTTGCACGAGCCGTGTGACGCGATTGGAGGCAGGAATTTCACCGCACGCCACCCGGATGGGCTCGTAGTCGAATACTACGAGCCGGAACTCAAGTTATCGGCTGAATGAACAACTCCTCCCTGGTAGCGGCTCCTCTCGGTCCGTCATGTCGTTACTGCGTCTGGCCAAAAAAGCGGATGACTAGGAGACATAGCCTCCCCCGGTTGACGCTCGTTAGTGGGTGTCGCCTGCGCCTCTGAGGCGCTTGAGAAACCACCTTCCAGCAGGCCCGGGCGGTGTGTCCTTCCTAAAAACTGCAAACATGGCGATGGGCGGCGTATGTGGCTGGAACGCTTCGAGCCGCAAGGCCACGAGCTTCCCAGAATCCAGGTCATCTTGAACCATTGCTAGCGGCATATGGCCCCATCCAAAGCCAGCGCGCAAGAATGCGTGCTTGGCGCCCAGATCGGCAAGGCGCCATATCTGGGGAGAGAAAACACCGAAAGTGGTGCCTTCTGTGAGGGTCGTGCGGTCCGTCAGCACGAGTTGGACGTGCTCCTTGAGATCCACCGGCCGGAGGATCCGATTCTTTGACGCCAGGGGATGGGACGAGGCAGTGACCGTAATCATTGGCACATCCAGCAATTTCTCGGCATCGAGAATTTCTGGGACCGATGGCATCGAGCCGCTGATTCCGAGCCGGCATGTCTGGGCGAGTACCGGCTGCATGACAGCGCCCAGCGCTTCGACGTAAAGGCGTAATGGTGTGTGCGGAAACTCGCTTCGGAATGCGCCGACCGCGTCTGTCAGTGATGTCATTGGATACATGACGTCCACCACGACGGAAAGCTCTGGCTCGAGTCCGTCGGAAATTGCCCGCGCCTTGGCCTTGAACCCGTCCATCCCACCCACCACCAGTCGCGCCTGTGCAAGTAAGGCCGATCCTTCGTCCGTCAGCCTCGGATAACGTCCGGTGCGATCGAAAAGCTGCACGCCGATCTGGCCCTCCAGGTTGGCCATCGTATGGCTGACCACGGATTGCGCTCGCCGGAGTTTGCGGCCGGCGGCGGAGAAACTGCCTTCGTCGGCGGCCGCGATGAAGGTACGAAGCTGGTCCAGCGAGACGGCATCGAGCATATATCTAAGTAGTAGATGGATTGCATCTAGAAATATAGGCTATCTTGATGGGTGTCAAGTCTCTACTCTTTGTTCATCCACTCTTTGAAAGGATGAACACGATGAACTCGAACCTGAACACCTCGCTGAACGAACACTCCGCAATCCCCGCCG
Organism: Cupriavidus sp. DL-D2; assembly: GCF_039710735.1. Classification (NCBI taxonomy): domain Bacteria; kingdom Pseudomonadati; phylum Pseudomonadota; class Betaproteobacteria; order Burkholderiales; family Burkholderiaceae; genus Cupriavidus; species Cupriavidus sp. DL-D2. The sequence goes on from NZ_JBDKXK010000098.1 coordinate 9,786, forward strand.
TTGGCCGCACCCTCATCGCTGTCATTTTCTTCATCAGCGGCTTCGGCAAGCTGATGGCCCCTGGCGCGACGATGGCCTATATCGGATCGTTGGGTCTGCCCGCGCCAGCGCTCGGACTGATGGGCGCACTTGTGCTGGAACTGGCGGGTGCCGCGCTCCTGGTCATTGGCTACAAGGCGCGCGTGGTTGCTCTCCTCCTTGCTGCCTACGCTGTCGTGACCGCGCTGATCTTTCACCACGCGCTCGCTGACCAGAACCAGATGTTCCATTTCCTGAAGAACCTGGCAATGGCCGGTGGTCTCTTGCAGGTGGTCGCGTTCGGCCCCGGGGCCTTCAGCGTGGACAACCGTCGCGCGCCGGCCAAGCGCGTTGCCGCCTGATACATCGCAGGAGAAGACATCATGAGCATTGCCACAACGCTTCTGGAGCAACACCTCCAGTTCCTGGTAGACAAGCCGGAGCAATGGCAGGAACTGATCGCCGACAGCATCGTCTGGGATCTGCCGTACGCACCCAGCCTGGGTCATCCGCTGAAACTCGAAGGACGTGAATCTGTGCTGCGGCATGCGAAGTGGTTCGTGGGGGCGGTCAGGAACTTTCGCTTCTCCGATGCCATCGTGACTGCGACGGACGATCCGCAGCAGGCAATTGCTCGGGTGCGGGGGGAGGGCCTGATCGCGGCGACCGGCCGCACCTACCGCCAGGAGTATGTCGTGTTTCTGACAGCCCGCGACGGTCGCATCGTGCACCTACGCGAGTATTTCGACCCGGTTCAGGCAGCCCTTGCCCTTGACGCTCCTGTAGTGGGCGTCGCTTCCAGGAGCATCTGATGAAAGCCATCCAACTAACTGCCTACGGCAGCCCCAGCGGCATGACGCTGGTCGAGGCGGACGACCCCGTACCGGGCGACAACGAAGTCTTGATCGACGTTGCCGCGGCATCGGTGAATCCCATTGACTGGAAGATCGTCAGCGGCGCCATGCGGGCGTTTATTCCACTGCCGTTGCCTTTCACCCCTGGGGTAGATGCTGCAGGGACCGTCATCGCCGTGGGGCGCAACGTCACAACACTGAAGCCGGGCGATGAAGTGATGGGGTTCATCGGCATTGTCGGGGCTTTCGCCACGCGCGCCATCGTTGAGTCCACCCGCCTGGCGCGCAAGCCTGCGTCCTTGACTTTCGCGGAAGCCGCGGCGATTCCCGCTGCAACGCTGACGGCATGGCAGGCACTCCACGAGCATGGGGGCTTGCAAGCCGGGCAGTCGGTCCTGATTCACGGTGCCGCAGGCGGCGTAGGCACGGCGGCCGCGCAGCTTGCCAAGTTGGCCGGCGCCCACGTCATCGGCACCGGCTCAGCCCAGAGCCGCGAATATGTGGCAAGCCTCGGCGCCGATGCCTTTATTGACTACCGCACCGAGGATTTCGCCGCGCGTGTCTTGGGATTGGACCTCGTGCTCGACCTGATTGGCGGTGAAACTCAGGAGCGTTCATGGTCGGTGCTGAAGCCGGGCGGCACACTGGTGTCGACGGTGGCGAGGCCCGACGCAGGTCGAGCCAAAGGGACGCAGGCGACCGGCAGACATTTCGCTACGCGTAGCGACGCGCCCCAGCTCGAGAAACTGGCTACGCTCCATGCATCGGGCGATCTGCGTACCCATATCGATTCGGTTTTCGCGCTCACAGACGTTAGCCAGGCGCTCGACCACAGCAAGGGCGGCCACGTGAAAGGCAAGGTCGTTGTGGCCGTGGCCCAGTAGAGTGCGCCTAGGCGCCAAAGCGAACCGCCGGTGACAGGGTGAAAGACTCGCGCATGTCGCGTGCCTCCTCAACCGGCGTTCGCCCAAACAGACGCTTGAACTCCCTGCTGAACTGCGAGGTGCTTTCGTACCCGACGCGTCCCGCTGCGGCCGCCGCAGTGACGCCGTCCCGAATCATCATCAGGCGCGCCTGGTGAAGGCGGGTGGACTTGATGTACTGGATTGGCGACGTCTGGGTCACCGTGCGGAAGTTGGCGTGAAACGCTGGCACGCTCATGCCGGCCTCTTGAGCCAGGCGTGACACGTTCAGGGGCGCCGCATAATCTGCATGGATGCGCTTCAGCGCTCTCGCGACGCGGCCGAAGCGCCCGTGGTGAGCGAGAGCGGCACGCATCGCGCCTCCCTGTGCCCCCGTCAACACGCGGTAGCAGATTTCCCGCACCAGGCCCGGACCCAGAATCCGGGCATCCATCTGCACGGTCAATGCCTCCAGCAACCTGACGGTTGCACCGGCCAGATTCTCGTCCAGCTTCGTAGACACCATGCCGTTGGGTGGCTCTTCAGGCAGATCTCCTGCTGCACCGATTTGCGTGATCAGTTCGCTGAGTTCGAGGAGGTCCAGACGGATGGACACCGCCAGCATGGGTTCCTCTGGCGAAGCCTGGGTTTCCGTGGAAAACGGCAGCGGTACCGACAGTACAAGATAGTGCTGCGCGTCGTAGACATAGACCTCATTGCCCAGAAAGCCAAGCTTGCGGCCCTGGCACACGATCACGATGCTTGGCTCGTACAGCACCGGTGTGCGCCCGAGGGGCCGGTCGGAACGCATCAGCCGCACGCTGTCGAGCGTCGACTGCGTGTAGCCCTCGTTGGGCGCCAGTTTCTCGATCAACCGAACCATCTTGACGGAAGCGGGGGAGCGGACCTTGGACACAAAGCCTCCTGTTGTTTGCCTGCAGCCGCCATTCTAGCCGCGTCTTGCACACCGTACTAGTCGGATCAATAGGAATAGGCAACAACGGCATCGGTCCGTGTATTCGCCTGCAGGCAGGTCATCCCTATCATTCATTCACCGGCCGACGAACCATACCGCTTCATTGAAGGCCGAAACGTGACTGCAGAGCGCGGCAAATCAAGCGCCGACCTCCGCGGCCAGATCCGAACCAACGATAGGAGTATGCAACATGGCAAACGCAATCAACAAATCGAAAGTCATTCTGATCACCGGCGCCAGCAGCGGCATCGGCGAGGGCGCCGCTCGCCTGCTCGCCGCGCAAGGACACCGGCTCGTGATCGGTGCACGCCGGACCGACCGGCTCGCCGAGTTGGCGGCATCGATCGAAGCCTCCGGCGGCGTGGTTCGTTACCGCGAGCTCGACGTGACCTCGGCCGACGACGTGGCGGCATTCGCCCGGTTCGCGCTCGATGCCTTCGGTCGCATCGACGTCCTGGTCAACAACGCGGGCGTGATGCCGCTTTCGCCGCTCAACGCGCTGAAGGTCGGCGAATGGAACCGAATGATTGACGTGAACATTCGTGGCGTGCTGCATGGCATTGCCGCCGTGCTGCCGACGATGGAAGCGCAAGCGCTGGGCCAGATCATCAATATTTCCTCAATTGGCGGACTTTCCGTGTCGCCTACTGCCGCGGTGTACTGCGCTACCAAGTTCGCCGTGCGTGCCATCTCTGATGGGCTGCGCCAGGAGACCGACAAGATTCGCGTGACAGTGATCTGCCCCGGCGTCGTGGAGTCCGAACTGGCCGATTCGATCTCTGACGACACCGCGCGTAGTGCGATGCAGGAGTTCCGCCGTATCGCTATCACCCCTGACGCGATCGCTCGTGCCATCGCCTATGCGGTGGAGCAGCCTGCCGAAGTCGACGTCAGCGAGATCGTCGTACGGCCCACCGCCAGCCCGTTCTGATCCATCCAGCACGCGGGACCCAAACCAACCAGGAGAACATCATGACATCACGAAACACGGCAAGCGGCGCCTTCGCAGGCAAGGTCGCCATCGTCACCGGTGCAGCCAGTGGCATCGGCCTGGCCACCACCGAACTGCTTCACGCCGAAGGGGCGAATGTGATTGCCGTTGGGCGCAGCAGCAACGTTGAAGCGCTGGCGCGACCTGGCATCGTTCCTGTCGTTGCCGATGTGGCGCGAGAGGAAAGCGCCGTGCAGGCCGTTACAACGGCAATCGACCGCTTTGGCAAGCTCGACATCCTTGTCAACAACGCGGCGGTCATCATCAACAAGCCGCTGGTGGATATGTCGCTGGAAGACTGGAATGGCATCCAAGCCGTTAATGCCACGGGCGCTTTCCTGTTCTCGCGGGAAGCCATGCGCGCCATGCTGCCGGCAAAGACGGGGGCCATCGTCAACGTGGGGTCTTACGCCTGCTATCAGGCCTTTCCGCTCATCGCAGCGTATGCGGCGTCCAAGGGCGCACTTGCTCAGTTGACGCGGGCGCTCTCGCTGGAAGCCATCGAACACGGCATTCGCGTGAATGCGGTGGGGTCCGGCGATGTCATCACCAATATTACCAACCACATCCATGCGGACGGCCAGGCCTTCCTTGCCGAGCATGGCAAGAAGGCACCGATCCGCCGCGCGGCACAGCCAAAGGAAATCGCCGAGGTGATCGCCTTCCTCGCATCGGAAAAGGCCAGCTTTATCGTCGGCGCCGTGGTCATGGCCGACGGTGGCATGAGCGTGGCCCTGCCTTGATCAACGTCTTAGCCGCACATCTATCTGAAGGAATCTGCATCATGAAACAAGCATCTCGTACATGGTTCATCACAGGCGCGTCGAAGGGCGTCGGTCAGAAACTCGTTGCCCACTTGCTAGAGCAAGGCCACCGGGTAGCGGCAACGTCCCGCACAGCCGCATCGCTGACGAAGACGTTTGGTGGGGCATCCGACCGCTTTCTACCTTTGGAAGTTGACCTGACCAGCGACCGTAGTGTCCAGGCGGCTGTTGAAAAGACCGTGCAATGGTTCGGCGTGATCGATGTGGTCGTCAACAATGCCGGCTATGCCCAGCAGGGCACGGTCGAGGCGCTGTCGGACGACGAGTTGCGCCGCAATTTCGAGGTCAACTTCTTCGCGCCGATGGCTGTGCTACGGCATGCGCTGCCGCACCTTCGCCGCCAGCGCAGCGGTCACATCATCAACATCTCGTCCATCGTAGGCTACCAAGGCGGATATGCTGGCTGGGGCAGCTACGTCGCCAGCAAGTTCGCGCTGTCAGGGTTGACGGAATCCCTGGCGGCGGAAGTCGCGGAGCTGGGCATCCGAGCAACGGTGGTCTATCCGGGGCCTGTGCGCACGGACTTTCTGTCGAACGGTGCGCTCGCAGTGGCCAGGCGACAGATCGACGACTACTCGGAGGCCAAGGCTTCGCTGGACCTGCATCTCGACACTCTGCATGGCCATCAGGCCGGCGATCCTGACAAGCTCGCCCTCCTGATCATTCAGGCCGCTTCGGTCGAATCGGCGCCGTTGCATCTGTTCGCCGGCAAGATCGCCAATGAACTTGCGGCTGCGAAAGCTAATGCTGTTGCAAAGAATCTCGACACCTGGAAGGGCTCGTCCGAGGCTACCGACTTTGCAGACTGATCGATAGTGAATGGGTCCCGGCTTTGCCGGGACTCTTTTCCTATAAAGCCCAAAGCTCAACGAGGGTTATGAGAGTGACATCAGGCCCACTGTTGGGCCTTTTTTCATGGCGATTTCACGTGAATGCCCGCCGGTAGTGTGTCCACTCAGGCCCGTAATGGCAGCTTCGGTCAAGATGGGACATTCGAAGAACGTTGGGATATGTCTCAAACTGGCCGGGAGGAGCCCCTCTATTCACCACGCCGCCCCGCCTCGGAGCGTGCCCAATCGGAACCTGTCGTTTGGCTTCGACGATAAGCCCGGACCACTTCTGCGGCTGGAACGACTTCCGGCCTGCCGTCCGCTAGCCGTCCCATTGTACCCACATACTGTGAGACGGACCGCCCCTTTTACCCACTAACTGTGAGATTTCGACCCAGGTAGTTTGCGACGGCGCTCAGCAACTCCTTGATTTATCTAGGTCGGGCTTCCCATTAACTTTGAGATGGGACAGGAATAACTGTCACGTCTCACAGTATCCGGCCATGGTCGGAAAAAAAGGAGGCGAGCTGCGCACCGCGCCGCTCGCCTCCTGACACTGTAGCGGGAATTCGTGGAGCGAAGTAGGAAGACCGGCCTTTTCCTTGTCGCACTTGAACGAGCCCAAACACGCGTGATAGCTTGCTTGGTCTATGTGCCGTTGCCCTCGCAAGAGCAGGTTCCTGGCATATGGCTGGGGAAGTACCGGTGTCAGGCGGCTGCCGGTGTGGCGGCGGGCGCCGCGGCCAGCCCATCGAGAAGCGCACGAACGCGTGTGCGCTCGTCGTCGGTGCCTTGTACAAGCAGCACGAATTCATTGGCTCTGATGGCCGTTTCGTACTTGACCACATCGTCCTTGGGCACGCCGAATTCTGCCAGCGCCGCACCGAGCGCGCTGATGCCGCCACCGATCACCACGCCTTCGAGCGCCGAGACCAGTGCCGCAACCACGGGACCGGCCAGCGCGACCGTGCCAACGCCCGGAATAACGAACAGGGCAGGCGCCAACAGCAGGCCCCAGATGCCGCCCCAGAATGCACCTGTGGTACCCCAGGAACGGATGCGATCTCCCACGCTGTAGAAGCCGATGGCGTGTTCTTCCGAATGGTAGCCTTGGCCGATGATCGATAGCGTCTTCAAGTCAACGCCGTGTTTGCCGAGCACCTTGATAGCATCGTCGGCGGCTGCATGGGTGGGGAATACTGCGACGACGGGGTCTTGCTGAGTCATGATGGGCCTCCGGTGGGCGTGATCCCCGCATCAGGATGATGTCGAGGCGAGCATCCAGTGTGGGAGATCGCTCGAGACGAGGCTTTCCCATTTGCACGGTGACAGGACGGCGTGCACTGCGGACCCAACCTCGCCGCCTGCGCGCATATTCGCGCCATTGTGCGAGCTATGTGGAAGAGATGCCGGCGGAGCGTTGGGGAGGAACTGCTCGAGCAACTAATTTGACCGATAGATGTTACGCTTCCTCAATTGAAATAGCTCACGCCCTAGGCATCGAACATGACAAAGCAACTCGAGGGAAAAATCGCGCTGATCACAGGTGGTGCAACGGGCATTGGCCTCGCTGCCGCCCAGCAGCTTGCTGCGCAGGGGGCGCAGGTTGCATCCGATGCGGCAAGTTTTGTGAACGGCATGGAGCGGTTTGTCGATGGCGTCATGGCACAAATTTAAGCGGCCGTCGCCAGGGTATGGAAATCATCGAGAAACATCAGGATGTCTTGCTGGCCGGATCGGAAGTTTGGCTGGTCCGGCCACGAGGCATCGATGACATATTGCGCGTATGCGTGACGCCGAACCGGATACCGTCGGCAGATGAGCGCGCTGGGTTAGTGATAGCGACGGATGCGGAGTTGAGCGCAGGCACACTCATCAGCACGCTCAGGAGCTGTGCCGTCGGACTGGACTTACCTCTGCTCTATGGCGTGAGCGTGGGCTATCCGCTCGATGCGAATCCCCCTTTCATGCTCAGGCGGAACCGGGAACTGACAACGTCATGGCCCGCGTTCGAGCCGGTGACGCCAGCACTTCTCGGGATGCCGGGAGTCGCCAGGACGGGCGGAGCTGATGCGTTCCTCGCGTTCCTGGCAGACGAACTCAGACCCGCACTGGCCGAAGCGTTCCCCATCGATACCGATGATGCGACGCTGACCGGGCAGTCATTTGGCGGCCTGTTTGTCCTTTATGCACTGTTGCATCGTCCTGATGCCTTTCGCCGATATCTCGCGGTCAGCCCGTCGCTGTGGTGGAACGGGCGTGCGTTGCTCGATGCCGCCGCGCGGATCGTCGAGTCGCGTCCGGCGCCCGTGGCCCGCCTCTACATGTGCGTCGGCGAACTCGAGCATCGCGCCCGCTTCAGTCAGCAATTCAGCGCGCCCGTGCCTGAGGACGTCCGGGAAGTGCTGCGCGCCATATTGGGGAACATCGACTTCCCCGGCGACATGTTCACGATGGAGCAGATCCTGCGGCGCTGGCAGAGCGACCAGTTCTCTGTCGAGTCGCATGTCTATCCGGAAGAGAGTCACGAAACGATCATGGGAGCAGCCCTCAGCCGCGGGCTGCGGCGTCTGTACGGCACGCTGTAGCGGGCCTCAGCCCGCATCCGGATCCTGTCGTGACGTCAAGCCACCTTTTCCCGAGGGTCATCGATGTGCTGTTTCGCAACGTCGTAGCGCACGCCCTGCCGATCGAGAATGCGGACATTCCGGACCACTGTCGCCAATGCGGCCAGAAAGGTCGCCGCCTGCTCGTGACGCTCGTAGGCGGCTTCGTTTTCCCAGCCTTCCACCAAATGAAAAGTGTTGGGGTCGGTCAGATCCGGTGAAAAGGCGTAGTAGATGCATCCTGGCATCTTGCGAGCAGCCACCATGTCCGGGATAACCGCATCGATGAAAGTTTGCCGATCGTCCGGGTGGACTCGGTAGTACGCACTGACGACGATGCCGGTAGCCAGATTCTTGTCGTGATCTGCGGGAGATTGGCCGTGATCCGGGAATTGGTCGCTATAGCTGGGAGTGTCGATAGGGGTGGTCATCGTTGAATCCTGTGTCAGATTACCTCTTGTCAAGGAACACACGCGCGCTGGAAACCTTGCCGTCTTCGATCGTGAAGATGTCCTCTCCACGGACCGCGTCAGGATGGCTTCGCGGCCCATAGCCCCACGTTACGCGTCCCAGCCCATGATTCCACGTCACCGGATCGGGCGTGAACACGAACCCTGCGTGACTGGACTGCACCTTTCGGATCAGCTTGGCCACCTCTTCGTAGCCGACGGCTTTCCCGCCCTCGTCGGCAACGAAGACATCGGCGGTGTAGATCTGGGCGAACTTGGGGATGGTCTCCGCCGACACCGGCGCGTTCCAGATTTCGAAGTGCTGGTCGATGAGGCGTTGCACAGCGCTCAGGTCGACGGATGCGGAAGATGAGAGAGAAGTGTTCATGGTCGATGCCCCCGTTGCTTGGTGCGGTGATGTCGCGGTGTATTGGTCGCTAAAGGACACGAGCTCGATTTGCGAGCCCCATGGCGTGAGGAAGTAGAACCACTGCACGCCATCGGCATTCGTGATCGGTTCATTGAGTACTTTCAGCCCGCGCGCTTTCACGATTGCAAGACTGCGCGCGATGTCCTTCGTCCTGAGGGCTACATGGGTCGCGCCAATGTCGTCCTCATGTGGTTGTGTGGAATTGATCTCGTGCCCCGCGTACTGGAACAGCTCCACCTTCGGACCACCGGTCAACTGAAGCATGATGAAGCGCTTCAACTCGCTGGACTGGTGCCAGCGAAACTGCGTCTTCCATTCTGCGGGAATGCCTTCGGGTCGCGCGTCGGCAATCACCCGCGCACCGATCAGGTCGGAGAAGAATTGCACGGCCGCGTCAATGTCCGGAACGTTCATGCCCACGTGGTCGATTGCCGATACCTGCAACGCGTCGATAACCGGAGCCGGCACATGCTGTGGCGTGGCAAGCGTCTGGGCGGAGGCGTCGAGGGAGACGGCGGCGGCGATCATCGCCATTTTCATTGCTTTCATAACGTTGTGTATAAGAAAAGTCATGCTGCTGTCGGGTTGCTGCCGGGCCGACATGCAGTCGCGTTGTGTTGGCAGCATACCGAGCGATCAGGCACCACCGAAACATGCATTCCTGAAATGCAGCTTTGCGGAATAACTCCGATCACTACCGCAAGACGACTGGCAGTATTCAAGCGGCAGTGATGAATGGTTGCGTCAAGCGTGCTGAATTTGAACTGTTCGATGGCATGGACAATCCATGCGCACGCATGAACGTCGCACTTCAGGAATGATCTGTTTGCAGGTTCCATGGCTCAAAGACGAACTTGCTTTACCTGGCGACGACAAGGCCACGGGTAGCGATAACGTTGCGCAGGGTGTGGTTCGTCTTCATGATTCGACTCCAATAATGGTTTGAGATCGCGGCACATCGGATTCGATGGACTTGTCAGATAGACGCCGATGTCTGTCGATTTATTCCGGCGATTTAACGGAATTGCGCTTTAAAGGACAGGACCGTGCTCGGCACGGACCTGTCTGCGCATTTCGTCGGCAAGCGGATGCAAGCCCGTGGTGGAAGCAGATGCGACCACTGAATAACCCAGTCCTTTGTCGGCCCAGGAATATCCGGACACGCCATCTTCCTGATGCGGACGCATCGGGGTGTCGCGATCGATCGCCATTGTGCGCACCAGCATTGCCAGACGTCCGCCATGCGCGTCGTCATAGATGAACAGACCCGCAGGCCCGTGTTCGGTGGCCACAAGCCGACCACCCATGTACCGGTATCCCGCGTTTCTCAGATCGGGGATCTGCACGGTTCGATTCAGTCGCGAAGAGACCCACCGCGTCAGTTCAGGGCCGCTTGCCGCATCGAATTCGACGGGCCGATCGGGGTCCTGCGCATACACCTGGAAACTGGCGGTAGCTTCCCGCGCCAGTGACGCAATGCCGCTTGCGTAGGGGTCATTGCGGCTTTCGTTGCCGTACCAGCCGCCTGCGCCGCCGATGCAAAGCGCGACCAGGACGGCGGCAGCCATGCGCCACGGCTTGTCGACGCGTCTGCGCCGCGCCGCGAGCATGTGTCCAAGATTCAACGAAAGCGGGATGGGTTCCTGCAACACGGGATCGTATGCGTCGCGCAATGCCTGCCGATGCGCGAGATACTTGTCGACGCGCGCTGCCACCGGAGGATTGACGACGAGATACGCGTCGATTTCCTTGCGCCGCTCGGCATCGAGTGCATTGTCAACGTATGCGAGAAGCTCTTCTTCCTGGATCGGACGAATCTCGTTCATTTCACCCTCCGTAGCGTCGCAGCCGGCCCGGCATGCTGCCGCGCGCCGCCGAGCAGCCGTACCAACCTGTCCCGTGCGCGGGACAGCCGAGACATCACCGTGCCAACCGGAATGTCGAGCGTCTTTGCCACCTCGGCATATGACATATCCTCCAGCGAGACAAGCAGTAGCACGCTGCGTTGCTCAGGGGGGATGGTGTCCACAGCATCGAGCAGATCCTGATAGATCAGGCCGTCCTCCTGCGTGGCGCGGGTCGAGAGGGATTCCGCAACATCCTCGATGGCAACCTGCCGGATACCGGCAGTGGTGTTTTTTCGCAAGGCGCTCATGGCCAGGTTGTGGAGGATGGCAAATACCCAACTCCGGGTGTCGCCCGACGAGCGGCGGTCGTCCCAGTGCGTGATCACTCGTTCAAGGCAGTCTTGTACGAGGTCGTCCGCCGCGTCGCGCTCTTTCATCAGCGCACGGGCATATCGGCGCAATGCGGGAATCATTGGCTCGACTTGTTGGAACATCTCGTTCACGGCGAATCCGGAATGATCTGCGTCTCAGATGCGGCCGCCCCAACTGGAGCGGCCGCAATGCCTTACATACGCTGCACCTGGACGGGTGCAGTGGCCTTGCCGTCAACGGACGGGGCAATGACGAGGAATCGCCGGGTGCCCGGTGCGCTATCGGTCTGCACCACCTGTCGGATGGGGCCGATGGCGTTGACGATTGCCGATCCGGCGGGGTTCGTCATGAACGTGGCAATTGGCTCCAGTGTCCCGCTGCCATCGGGTTGGTTCGCCAAGGCCAGCACATAGGGATGCTTCGGCTCAAGACCGGTCGCGGAAGCCTGTACCACTTGCAGCAGGCCCTGATCGAACAGCGTCACGCTGGTCGGTGGGTTATCGCTGGGAGTCGGTCGTCCATTGGCAACGGAGAGCAGGGTCAGTTGCGTGGTATTGCCGGCAACGCCAAGCTTCTGCAGCCCTTGCGTGCCATCGCCTTCGGGTACGGCGTTGGGCACGTAAGCGATGGCCTGCGGTGCCTGCCCGATCGGCACATTGGCGACGACGCGGTTCGTCGCGGTATCGATCGCAGCCAACTGGTCGGCGTTCTCCAGACCTACGTAGATGCGGGTGCCGTCGCCCGACGGCCAGACACCGTGCGGCAGTTTCCCGACGGGAATTGTGGCAACTTGCGAAAAATCATCGGTACGGAAGACCTTGACCTGGTTGAGGCCACCCACGGTGATATACGCAAACGTGCCATTCGCGATCTGGGCGAAATTCACGTGATTGGTGATAGGTCCGGTATCGATGGTTTTCAGGAGGGTGAAGGGCGGTCGCGCGTCGAACACCTGCGTCTTGCCGATATCCTTCAGCGTGAACCACACCTGCTTGCCGTCGGCCGTCGCTGCAATGTTCGGACAGAACGGACTCTCCTGCTTCACCTTGCCGACGATCTTGTGATCGGCCACGCTGATCACCGCCGTTTCAGGATTGAACGACGAGCAGACGTAGCCGTACTTGCCGTCGGGGGAAAAGATCTGCATGCCCGGGCCGTCAGCCACGGTGATGCGTTGCTTTTCCTGGAACGTCTTGGCATCGATGACCGAGACATAGTTCTCGCCGCGAACCGTCACCCACACTTCCTTGCCGTCCGGCGTGAAGAATGCCTCATGCGGTGACCGGCCGACGTAGGTCACATGCTTGACCGCATTCGTTGCCGTGTCGATGAACGTCACGGAGTTCGAGCCGATCGAGACCACGGCGAGCGTGCGATGGTCAGGCGAGAAGCCCATGCCGTGCACCAGAACCTGCCCACGGTAAAGCGGACTGAAGTTGCCCGGTGCTGGGTCGCCGAGACGGATAACGCCGAGCAGCCTGTTGTCCACAGGGTCCGTCACGGAGACCGTGTTCGAGAATTGTTCCGCGGCGTAGATCCTGTCCCGATGGCTGATGGGAATGTCTCGCTCGGCGCTGGCGCCTGGTGCCTGCCCGGCGAGCGCGCTACCCATGGCGCATGCCAGGTACGCCACAACGAGGGCATGTCGTTTGATTTTCATTCTTGTTTTCTCCGCCTTGTTCAGTGCATGTGTGAGTGGTTGTGGATGGCAGTACCCGATACCGCCGATGGGGCTGCGGGTTGGGTGGGTGCCGGTGCCGATGGCGGCACCGGCTGCCCCAGGGCGATGCGCATGGCCGCGATCTCCTGCAGTTGATCGACGATGATTTCCTGTGCAATGCGCCGAAGCTGTTCGTTCTTGCCATATCGCAGTTCGGACATGGCCATCTCGATCGCGCCTTGATGATGGGGAATCATCATTGCGACAAAATCGCGATCGACATCGCCAGTAGGTGCTGCCGACATTCCATCCATCATCTTGGTCATGGCCGCTTCGTTCTCGGCAACGAATTTTTCGGAGTCCGTTTGTCCTGCAGATCCTGCAGCGGTGGCAGCCATCGAGGCGCCAATGAGGGCTGCGGCGAGGGCGATGCGCGTTACCGATCGCTTGAATGGAGCACTACGAGGAGGTGTGAACATGTGAATACCTGCTTGGAGATGTCCGAGGTAGACGCTGGAGCCCGTCCGAATATTCCCGACCCCGCAATCAATTTTGCGAAAGTCGGAATGGAGGGCGAAGGAGGGAGGGGAGTTGCCGCGTTGGCCGTCCGCCAGATCCAATCCATGGCGCGAGCGGAGTGTTGCCAACGCAACATCAACGAGATGGAAAGTCGGAAGGCAAGCGACCATCGGCAGTTGCCTCGGTCGCTTGCCGGCT
>NZ_JBDKXK010000099.1:0-22755 GCF_039710735.1 Cupriavidus sp. DL-D2
CGTTCACGTGCGGCTTGGTCCGCTCGAACTTTTCCTTTGCCATGTTTCAGCTCCTAATGGAATTCAGTGTGATTCGATTCATTGGCCGCCATGCGGGTCACGCATGGCGGCAAAGCTTTATTACTTGCCCTTGGCCGTCATCACGGCTTCGGCGATGTTCTTCGGTGCTTCGGAGTAGTGCTTGAACTCCATCGTGTACGTGGCGCGACCTTGCGTGGCCGAGCGCAGCGACGTGGAATAACCGAACATTTCCGACAGCGGGACTTCGGCCTTGATGATCTTGCCGCCGCCAACCATGTCGTCCATGCCCTGCACGATGCCGCGGCGGGACGACAGGTCGCCCATCACGGTACCCGTGTAGTCTTCCGGCGTTTCCACTTCCACGGCCATCATCGGCTCCAGCAGAACCGGGCTGGCCTTGCGCATGGCTTCCTTGAAAGCCATCGAGCCGGCCATGCGGAACGCGTTTTCGTTCGAGTCCACATCGTGGTACGAACCAAACGTCAGCGTGACCTTCACGTCCACAACCGGGAAGCCTGCCAGGATACCGGCCGGCAGCGTGTCGACAATACCCTTCTCGACCGCCGGGATGTATTCGCGAGGAATCACACCGCCCTTGATGGCGTCGACGAATTCGAAGCCCTTGCCCGGCGTTTGCGGTTCCAGCGTGATCACGGCGTGACCGTACTGGCCGCGGCCGCCCGACTGCTTGACGAACTTGCCTTCGACGTCTTCGGCCTTCTTGCGGATGGTTTCGCGGTAGGCAACCTGCGGGGCGCCGATGTTGGCTTCCACGCCGAATTCGCGCTTCATGCGGTCGACCAGAATTTCCAGGTGGAGCTCGCCCATGCCCGAAATAATGGTCTGGCCCGATTCTTCATCGGTACGCACGCGGAACGAAGGATCTTCGGCAGCCAGGCGATTCAGGGCGATACCCATCTTTTCCTGGTCAGCCTTGGTCTTCGGCTCGACAGCCTGCGAAATCACCGGCTCCGGGAACACCATGCGCTCCAGCACGATCGGCGCAGCCGGATCGCACAGCGTATCGCCCGTGGTGGCGTCCTTCAGACCCACCGCAGCAGCGATGTCGCCAGCCAGCACTTCCTTGATTTCTTCGCGCTGGTTCGCGTGCATCTGCAGAATACGGCCCAGACGCTCCTTCTTCTGCTTCACCGGGTTGTACACAGTGTCGCCCGAGTTGATCTTGCCCGAGTACACACGGAAGAAGATCAGCTGGCCGACGAACGGGTCGGTCATGATCTTGAACGCCAGCGCCGAGAACTTCTCGCTGTCGTCAGCCTTGCGCTCCAGCTTCTTCTCGTCGTCGCGCTCATCCGTACCCGTAACCGGCGGAATGTCGACCGGCGACGGCAGGAAGTCGATCACGGCGTCCAGCATACGCTGCACGCCTTTGTTCTTGAACGCGGTGCCGCACAGCATCGGCTGGATTTCGCAGGCAATGGTACGGTCACGCAGCGCCTTGACGATCTCGGCACGGGTCAGCTCTTCGCCACCCAGATACTTTTCCATCAGCTCTTCGCTGGCTTCGGCGGCCGACTCGACCATCTTCTCGCGCCATTCTTCGGCGCTGGCCTGCAGCTCGGCGGGGATGTCCTGGTACTCGAACTTCACGCCCTGGCTGGATTCGTCCCAGATGATGGCCTTCATTTCGAGCAGGTCAACCACGCCCTGGAAGCCGTCTTCGGCGCCAATAGGCACCACGACGGGAACCGGATTGGCCTTCAGGCGGGTCTTCAGCTGGTCGTAGACCTTGAAGAAATTCGCGCCGGTACGGTCCATCTTGTTCACGAATGCCAGACGCGGCACGCGGTACTTGTTGGCCTGACGCCAGACGGTTTCCGACTGCGGCTGCACGCCACCCACTGCGCAGTAGACCATGCAGGCACCATCCAGCACGCGCATGGAACGCTCCACCTCGATGGTGAAGTCCACGTGGCCCGGGGTGTCGATGATGTTGAAGCGGTGTTCCGGGTAGTTGCCGCCCATGCCCTTCCAGAAGGCCGTGGTGGCAGCGGAGGTGATCGTGATGCCACGCTCCTGCTCCTGCTCCATCCAGTCCATGGTGGCCGCGCCATCATGCACTTCACCGATCTTGTGGTTCACACCGGTGTAGAACAGGATACGCTCGGTCGTGGTGGTTTTACCCGCGTCAATGTGAGCCGAAATACCGATATTGCGGTAGCGCTCAATGGGAGTCTTACGAGCCACTTTAATCCTCTATTTGTCCGAGAGGCGCTGGAATCTCATCCGCTGCGCCCTTAACACAAACGGGCGAATTGTGTGAAAACACAACCCGCCCGGCAACCAACAGTGTTTTTCGCGCGCTTTAGAAGCGGAAATGCGAGAACGCCTTGTTGGCTTCGGCCATGCGGTGCACTTCGTCGCGCTTCTTCATTGCGCCACCGCGGCCTTCTGCAGCTTCCATCAGCTCACCTGCCAGGCGCAGCGCCATCGACTTCTCGCTGCGTTTTTTCGCGGCCTCGCGCAGCCAACGCATCGCCAATGCCAAACGACGCGACGGACGGACTTCGACCGGAACCTGATAGTTGGCGCCGCCCACGCGACGGCTCTTCACTTCCACCACCGGCTTCACGTTGTTGATCGCAACGGAGAACACTTCGATGGGGGCCTTGCCTGCCTTCTTTTCGATCTGGTCGAACGCGCCGTACACGATACGTTCGGCAACCGACTTCTTGCCGTCCAGCATCAGCACGTTCATGAACTTGGCAACTTCAACGTTACCGAACTTCGGATCAGGCAGAACATCCCGCTTGGGGACTTCACGACGACGTGGCATCTTCTTTCCTTAAGATTCAGTTGAGAGGCGGGTCAAAATTTCCGCTCTCCGGCCACCAACTAGCTTGTCAATCGCTTGGACAAATTCGCCGGGTGACCACTTACTCGACGGCACGGCGCGAAAAACGCTCCGTTGTACCGCCGCCTGGTGACAGCACCATGACTCGCGCCAGGGCTATCGGATATTGCTTGCAGCGAAGAAAGCTTAGGCAGCCTTCGGACGCTTCGCACCGTACTTCGAACGGGCCTGCTTGCGGTCCTTCACGCCTTGCAGATCCAGCGAGCCACGGACGATGTGGTAACGCACACCCGGCAAGTCCTTCACACGGCCGCCGCGAATCAGCACGACCGAGTGTTCCTGCAGGTTGTGGCCTTCACCGCCGATATACGAAATGACTTCGAAACCGTTGGTCAGGCGCACCTTGGCGACCTTACGCAGTGCCGAGTTCGGCTTCTTCGGCGTCGTGGTGTACACGCGGGTGCACACGCCGCGACGCTGCGGGCAGTTCTCAAGCGCCGGGCTCTTGCTCTTGATGACCTCAGAGACACGCGGCTTGCGAACCAGTTGGTTGATAGTTGGCATTGTTCAATCCAGCTTGGTTTTACACAAAAACACCCCTACGCCAGCAACTGGCCAAGGGGCAACAACGGGTTTTGGGCGGGAGAGGTGAGCGGACGCTCGGAGGAAGGGCTGTGGAATGACAGACTTACCAAAGAGCGCGAGCTCGCCGGGATCCCGCTGCCGTCCTGCCTGGCCGGGCGCCTGGGGCACCACTCAGCCGACGGACGAGCGAAATCCGAAGCCAAAAACTCGAATCTGCCACTCTAGCAGCGGGATCCGCAACGGTCAAGGGGTATACGCGGCGTATACGTCTACAACCCTGCGCTCAAACCCCGCGCAGGGTTTCGAGGATCTCATCGCCGTAGCGCTCTAGCTTTGAGGCCCCGATACCGGGCACTTCTGCCAGTTCGTCGAGAGATTCCGGACCGCTGCGCGCAAGTTCGGCCAGCGTTGCATCGTGAAAGATCACGTAGGCCGGCACCCCATGTTCCTTGGCCGTAGCGGTGCGCCAGCGGCGCAGCGCCTCCCAGTTGGCGAGCGTATCGGGGTCCATCGTTGCGGTGTGATCGGTGCGCGCGCCCTTCGATGCGCGCTCGCCCGACTTTGGGGGCTTGCTCATCTGACGCCGCAGCGTGATCGACCGACCACCCTTGAGCACCTCTCGCGCGGACTCACCCAGCAACAGTGCGCCGTGTCCGCCGTGATCGATCACGAGCAGCCCATGTGCGATCAACTGGCGGAATACCGCGTGCCATTCGCTCACCGCCATGTCCTTGCCGATGCCGAATGTCGACACCTTGTCGTGCCCCCATTGGCGAATTTTCTCGCTGGCGTTACCACGCAGCACATCAATCAGATGCGTGGCGCCAAAGTGAATGCGGCTGGCCTGCGCCGTGCGGTAGACGCAAGACAACGCCATCTGCGCCTCGCGCGTACCATCCCAGGTGGCTGGCGGCTCCAGGCAGGTGTCGCAGTTGCCACAAGGTTCCGACGCCTCTTCGAAATATGCCAGGATCCGCACCCGACGGCAGCCGGCCGTCTCGCACAATCCCAGCAATGCGTCGAGCTTGGACGATGACACACGTTTGTGCGCATCATCAGCCTCGGATTCGTCGATCATCCGCTTCTGCTGCACGACATCACCCAGGCCGTAGGCCATCCACGCGTTTGCCGGCAAGCCGTCGCGGCCCGCGCGGCCGGTTTCCTGGTAATAGCCTTCCATGCTCTTGGGCAGGTCCAGGTGCGACACGAAACGGACATCAGGCTTGTCGATGCCCATGCCGAAGGCGATCGTGGCCACCATCACGATGCCCTCTTCTTCTCGGAAGCGTGCCTGATGGCGCTGGCGCACCTCGGCATCCATACCGGCGTGGTAACCCAACGCCTTGATGCCATGGCTGGACAGCCACGCCGCCGTGTCCTCGACCTTCTTCCGGGACAGGCAATAGACAATGCCGCTGTCATGCCCGCCCTCGCCGCTCATGTGCTCGGCCTTGATAAAGGCCAGCAGTTGCTGGCGGGCGTTGTCCTTTTCGACAATCCGATAGCGGATGTTGGGGCGGTCGAAGCTCGAAATGAAGACCCGCGCATCGTCCAGTGCCAGCCGCTCGACGATCTCGTTACGCGTCAGCGCATCGGCCGTGGCGGTCAGCGCGATCCGTGGAACGTTTGGAAAGCGTTCATGCAGCACGGACAGCTGTATGTATTCAGGCCGGAAGTCATGACCCCATTGCGAGACGCAGTGCGCTTCGTCGATCGCGAACAAACCCACGCGCGCCCGATCGAGCAGATCGAGAAAGCGCGGCGTCATGAGCCGCTCGGGCGCCACGTAGAGCACATCGAGCCGCCCGGCCAGCAGATCGCGCTCGACCGCCGATGCCTCGCTGCCGCTCAACGTGGAATTGAGCACGGCGGCGCGTACGCCGGCCTCGGTCAATGCCGCCACCTGATCCTGCATCAGCGCGATCAGCGGCGAAACGACGATACCGATGCCGTGTCCGGCCTGCTGGCGCAGCAACGCCGGAATCTGATAACAGAGCGATTTGCCGCCGCCGGTGGGCATCAACACCAGGCAATCGCCGCCCTCGGCCACGTGGTCGATGATTTCCGCCTGACGGCCACGGAAGGCATGGTAGCCAAAGACTTCTTTGAGGATCGCCAGGGCTTGCGACATGGACAGCGGGAGGACGGGGAGCCAGGAAAGGCGTAACCATACCACTCCAGCGCATGCTCGGCGGCAGTGACAACGTCACCTGATTCACAAAGCCCAAAAACGTGTCACGGCAATCGCCACACCCTTGCCTCAGCACAACTGAATGCGTGCAGCCTGCAGCTAGCATGAGGGAAAACGGCTAACGCACATGACGGACGTCGGCCGGGACAAGCTCTCCCCATGCAACGCCACTCATTTGAACTGCCTCTTGTGCTCGATCGGGAAAGCGGCGAGCCGTACAAGCGCCAGATCGGCAAGCAGATCGAATGGCTGATTCTGTCTGGTCGGCTGCAGCCTGCTGACCGGCTGCCTTCGATTGCCTGCCTGACATCGATGCTCCACGTCGCGCGCAACACTGTGCTCGGCGCCTATGAATGCTTGATCGATGCCGAACTGGTGCGCGGCGAGGCAAATAGGGGCTTCTTCGTGGCAGACAATGTGCCGCGTGCGGCAATGCCCACGCCACAGCTACCCACAACACCCAGGGACGCGCTCGCCACACCTTCGTTCGGCAAGCACTTTCCAATACTCGGCTCGACAGGCGTGCATACCTTGCCGCCCGCCGCGCCGGTGCGTTTCGATTTCAGGATCGGGCGCCCTGCGACCGACGCCTTTCCTGCGCGGCGATGGGCGGCACTAT
Organism: Cupriavidus sp. DL-D2; assembly: GCF_039710735.1. Classification (NCBI taxonomy): domain Bacteria; kingdom Pseudomonadati; phylum Pseudomonadota; class Betaproteobacteria; order Burkholderiales; family Burkholderiaceae; genus Cupriavidus; species Cupriavidus sp. DL-D2. The sequence continues at coordinate 6,232 of NZ_JBDKXK010000099.1, forward strand.
CCAGTACGTTGCTGCGGCAGATGAGCCATGCCGTCAGCGACTACACGCCGCCCGAAGGATTGTGGGGATTACGTACCGGCATCGCCGATCATCTCGCAGCGACGCGGGCGCTCGCTGTCGACCCCGAACAGATCATCATCGTAGCCGGTGCGCAGGAGGCGCTGCATCTGGCGGCGGCACAGATGGTCCGACCGGGGAGTCGCGTGGTTGTGGAAGCACCAGGTTACGCAGGCTTCTGCAATCTCCCCCAACTGGCGGACGCATCCCCTATTGCACTTCCCGTCGATACCGATGGACTCTGCACCGATGCCTTGCCACCCGGTCCGGCATCGCTGGCCTACGTCACCCCATCGCACCAGTATCCGCTGGGCGTGACGATGTCGATGTGCCGGCGGCGCGCCCTGCTCGCCTGGGCAGCACGCTCCGGCGCGTGCATCGTGGAGGATGACTACGATGCAGACTTTCGCTACGAGAGTTCGCCACTGCCGCCATTGATGGCGATTGATCCATCACGCGTCATCTATGTCGGGACGTTTTCCAAGGTATTGGGACCCGGCACGCGGCTGGGCTTCATGGCGTGCCCGCCTCACCTCGTGGAAGTCATGGCGCGGCGCAAGGCGTTACTGAATCAGGGATGTCCGTGGCTGGAGCAGGCCGTGCTGGCCAGATTGCTCGAACGCGGCGACTACAACTGGCACGTCTATCGGCTGCGGCAACGTTATCGCGCGCAACGTGATGTGCTTGTCGAAGGTATCCGCAACATCTGGGGCAATACCTGCGAGATCGTCGGACCAGGTGCGGGATTGCATCTCGCGCTGCGTCTGCCGCTGCATGGCCCCGATGCCAGGACGATTGCGCATGGCGCGCTACGAAGCGGCATCCGCGTCTACACACTCGAAGAGGCGGCGTGCCGGCATGGCGAAGTATGGCAAGGTCACACGCTGCTGCTCGGTTATGCATCGATGAATGCCGGGCAGATTGCCGAAGCCATGACGATGATGCGGGCAGTTGTCGATCGCGCGTAGTGCCCGATCGACAACTGCGCCTGGATGGCTACCGCCTGCCGCCCATCGCGCCAAAATGACGCGCCAGCGCATCGATTGCGGCGTCGCTCAACGGTTCGGCCATCGGGCGCATGACCGCGTCCTGACGATCCCCGCTGCGGAAGTCCCGCAACTGCTTGGCAAGGTACTCGGCGTTCTGCCCTGCCAGATGCGGATACATGCCGACGCTGCTGATACCGTCGATGCCATGGCAAGCGGCGCACAGCGGCACGATGCTGGAGAGATTGTCGTCGAGCTTCGTGCCGTCTTTTCCGTCAGCGGCGTACGCGGCGATCGTCCATATGGACGCAGCCATAAAACCAAGGCCAAGCACCCCTTTTTTGAACTCGTTGTTCATGATGGTTGGCTCCCTGTCTCAATGCTTGCGAGTGGGTGGCAAACCCACCGAAATCGACTGCGTGCGCGCACGCGAGAAGATGCCTGCCGGGCTTTCCATCTTGTGTTCTGCCACCAGTTGCAATGTCTTGCTGTCGTAGACGCGAATCCGATCACCGTAGTACCCAGCGCTCACGTAGAGATACTTCCCGTCGCGGGTGTACTCGGGAAAGAACGCGTGGCCGCCTGCATCGAGCGTCTTCACCACTTCCAGTGATTGCTTGTCGATCAGCTGGATCTGCGAAGCCTTCTTGTCCTTGCTGACGATATCGACCGCCACATACGGTGCATCCGGATGCGCCGCTGGCGATTCGGTCGGTCCTGCGACCTGAATGTTCTTCACCACCGAGAAATCTTTGGTGTCCCAAACCGTCACGACATCCCCCTTGTCGCACTGGCCGATATTGGTGCCGAACGCGAGCATCCGCCCGCCGATCGGCGTCACGGCACCGGAACCCACATGAGGCTGGCACCCCGCCGGGATATCCCGCGCGACCTTGTCTTCCTTGAGATCGATTGCCACGATCTTGTTGTCGCCATAGGACGCCACCATCGAGTACCGCCCATCCGGCGTCAGGAACGTGTCGTGCAGCATGCGCCCGACCTTCTCCAGCTTGGTCACGGGCATACCTTCACGGTCGGGGTCCACGATCCAGATCTGTCCCGCCTGCCTCAACGTCAAGGCGAACTTGTTGTTGATGCGGCTGCCAATCACCGGGCCTCCCGCCGATGGGATGAACTTGCCGTCCGGATCCGCCCCCTCCAGCTTCAGATGCTTCACTGGCTCCAGCGTATCCGCCTTCATGATGACCACCTGGTTGGGCACGAAGGAACTGGCTGCCAGCCATTTGCCGTCATTGGACAGCGCGATGCCCGGACCCGTGAGGCCGGTCTTGATCTTGCGCGTGATCTTGAGCGAGTACAGATCGATCTTGTAGACGTATCCGTCATCGCTCTTCAGCCATCCCCAACGCGGGTCCACCGGACTGAAATCGAGAATGTGAGGCGCCATCGGCGTGGCGATCTCGCCTACCACCTCATTCGTCTTGCCATTCAGGAATACCGTCTTGGCATTGTCCTTGCCAGTCCCCTTGCCATAACGCCCGCGTGCCATGACGGCCATGAGGTCGTAGACGGAATCGATCTTGTATGTCGGGCGGGACGGCAGCTTCGATTCGTCGACGAGTACTTCCAGGCTATCGCGCACCTGTTGCATCGACCATTGCGGATCGCCAACCGCCTGCGTCTTGATGAATGCCGATACGAGCCGGATGTCCCCGTCGGACATGCGTGAGTGGAACGGCGGCATCAGCGTATCGGGGATGCCGGTCATGATCGGGCCGCGCAGCGCGGCTTCGCTCTGCACCAATCGATCCTTGTTCAACGCCGGACCGACATAGCCACCGCGGCTGGCTGAGTGACAGACCGCGCAGTTGGCCTGGTACAGCCCTTCTGCGCGCTGCAGATCGTCGGCGCTCATGGCAAACAGCGCCGACGACATGCCGGTCAACAGGACCGTCGCTGATACGAATTTCAACATTACTTACCTTCCATGAGGAGTCCCACGTGATTTCGTGGTGTACGTGCAAGTCTGGACTCTCCTGTGACAGCGCACAGGGGATGGAAGCGGTGCTCGGATGGGTACGGATGCTACGCAGTTCGTTGCTACAGATCAGGACCAAATAGAGAAAAATGCACGCGCCCCCAGGTGAACGGATTGCCCAAGGATCGTCCACATGCTTCGTCACAGTCCGGTGCTAGCGTCCACCAGGGAGGGAGATGCCGCGCGCCGGCCATGCCTCGCGGTAATTGGGGGGAGGCGCCGGGGGCGGCATGCCTGCCGGCGTCGTACTTTGACGTAACGCATCGATCTGGCGCTGGCGCGCACGATCCTCAAGATGTGCGCAAACCCCGGCCACTCCATTTCCCGCCACACAGTCGTAGTGCTGCTCGAAGTGGCGACGCCGTTCGTCTTCTATCGTCGCGGGCGCTCCAGGTGAAAGATCGAGTGAAAAGCGATCATTGGTGGACGCCGCCTGCACAGCGCTCAAGTCAATAACGGCAACGAACGTCGCAACGGTGACGATTACTGTCGACACACGACAACGTGTACTCATCGGGGGAAGGTGAAGCATGGCGAGGCAGGAAACGTTGCGGAAGATACTGACACCCTACCGTCGACGACGTGCATCCGTGTTGACCCACTGCGGCATGCTGCGCGCTCAGGAGAAGGCAGACGAAAAAAAACCCGGTTCGATGAACCGGGTTTTTTACTGCTTCAATACTGCTGGGTCAGGACATCGCGATCAGACTGCGTCGCCATCGCCCTCGGTCGCCTGCACCACCGGCGGCTCGATGAAGAGCGATTGCTCCTCGTCGGAGATCGCCTGGGCGCGTTCGCGTTCCGATGCCTCGCGTGCCTTGCGGGCACGGTGGTAGGCCAGACCAGTACCGGCCGGGATCAGACGGCCGACGATCACGTTTTCCTTCAGACCACGCAGGTCGTCGGTCTTGCCCATGATCGCGGCTTCGGTCAGCACGCGCGTCGTTTCCTGGAACGATGCCGCCGAGATGAAGCTGTCGGTAGACAGCGACGCCTTGGTAATACCAAGCAACAGGTTGTCGTGGATGGCCGGACGCTTGCCTTCGGCGATCACGCGATCGTTCTCGTCGAGCAGCTCCGAACGCTCCACCTGTTCACCCGGGATGAACTTGGAGTCGCCCACATCGGCAATCTGCACGCGGCGCAGCATCTGACGAACAATCACTTCGATGTGCTTGTCGTTGATCTTCACGCCCTGCAGACGGTACACGTCCTGCACTTCGTCCACGATGTAGTGTGCCAGCTCCTCGATGCCCTTCAGGCGCAGGATGTCGTGCGGGTCCGCCGGACCTTCCACGATCATTTCGCCCTTGTTCACCACCTGGCCATCGTGCACCAACACCTGCTTTTCCTTCGCGATCAGGAACTCGTGGGCGTTGCCGTCCAGGTCCGTAATCACCAGACGCTGCTTGCCCTTCGTATCCTTACCGAACGACACCGTACCGGTGACTTCCGCCAGCACGGCGGCGTCCTTCGGCGAACGGGCTTCGAACAGTTCGGCCACACGCGGCAGACCACCGGTAATGTCGCGGGTCTTCTGCGATTCGGTCGGGATACGTGCCAGCACTTCACCCACGTGTACTTGCTGACCGTCCTTCACGGTAATCAGCGCGCCCACCTGGAAGCCGATGGTCACGGAGTGATCCGTACCCGGCAGCTTCACTTCCTGGTTGTTCGCGTCGAGCAGGCGCACCTGCGGGCGCAGGCCCTTGGTAGCAGCCGTACGGCGCTTCGCATCGATCACCACGAGGGTCGACAGGCCCGTCACTTCGTCCATCTGCTTGGCGACGGTCACGCCTTCTTCCACGTTCTCGAACTTGATCGTGCCCGAGTACTCGGAAACGATCGGACGAGTCAGTGCATCCCACGTAGCCAGCTGCGTACCAGCCTTGATGGCCTGGCCGTCCTGCACCAGCAGCGTGGCACCGTACGGGATCTTGTGGCGCTCGCGCTCGCGGCCGTGGTCGTCCGTGATCAGTGCCTCGCCCGAACGCGAGATCACGATCAGTTCGCCCTTGGCGTTCGTCACGTAACGCATGGTCGCCGTGAACCGCACCGTACCGGTAGCCTTGGCTTCCACGCTCGATGCCACTGCCGCACGCGATGCCGCACCACCGATGTGGAACGTACGCATGGTCAGCTGGGTACCCGGCTCACCAATCGACTGTGCAGCGATCACACCCACTGCTTCACCCGAGTTCACCAGCACGCCACGGCCCAGATCGCGGCCATAGCACTTGGCGCACAGGCCGTAGCGCGTGTCGCATGCCAGCGGCGTGCGCACCTTCACTTCGTCCACGCCGATGCTGTCGATCAATTCGACCAGATCTTCGTCCAGCAGCGTGCCGGTTTCGATTGCCGTTTCCTGGGTCTCAGGATTCACGACGTCCGCCACCGTCACACGGCCGAGGATACGATCGCGCAGGGCTTCGATCACTTCACCGCCTTCGACCAGGGCCTTCATGGCCACGCCGTTGGAGGTGCCGCAATCGTCTTCCACCACCACCAGATCCTGCGTCACGTCAACCAGACGACGCGTCAGGTAGCCCGAGTTCGCGGTCTTCAGTGCCGTATCCGCCAGACCCTTACGTGCACCGTGGGTCGAGATGAAGTACTGCAGAACGTTCAGGCCTTCACGGAAGTTCGCCGTAATCGGCGTTTCAATGATCGAGCCGTCCGGCTTGGCCATCAGGCCGCGCATACCCGCCAGCTGACGAATCTGTGCCGCGCTACCGCGAGCACCCGAGTCCGCCATCATGTAAATCGAGTTGAACGATTCCTGCTTGACCGTCGCACCGGTGCGATCGACCACGTCTTCGTGCTGGAGCTGTTCCATCATCGCCTTGCCCACCTGGTCGCCGGCGGCGCCCCAGATGTCCACGACGTTGTTGTAACGTTCCTGGTCCGTCACCAGACCCGACATGTACTGCTTGTCGTATTCCTTCACCTTGGCAGCTGCGTCGGAGATGATCTTCTCCTTCTGCGGAGGCACCAGCATGTCGTCGATCGCGATCGAGATACCGGCGCGCGTAGCCAGGCGGAAGCCCGACTGCAGCAGCTTGTCAGCAAAGATCACCGTTTCGCGCAGACCGCACTTGCGAAACGCAGTGTTGATCAGACGCGAGATTTCCTTCTTCTTCAGCGGCTTGTTCAGCACCGAGAAAGGCAGGCCCTTCGGCAGGATTTCGGACATGATCGCGCGGCCGACCGTGGTGGCCTGCAGCGTGATCTTCGGTGCGAAGCGGGCATCGCCCACTGCGTCCTTGTCCACCAGCACGTACTCGGTGATCCGCACGTTCACACGCGAGGCGAGTTCGACTTCCTTGTTCTCGTAGGCGCGGATGACTTCGCTGATGTCAGCGAACGTCATGCCTTCACCCTTGCCGTTGATCTTGTCGCGGGTCGTGTAGTACAGACCCAGCACCACGTCTTGCGACGGGACGATCGACGGATCGCCGTTGGCCGGGAACAGCACGTTGTTGGAGGCCAGCATCAGCGTGCGGGCTTCCATCTGGGCTTCCAGCGACAGCGGTACGTGAACAGCCATCTGGTCACCGTCGAAGTCGGCGTTGAATGCCGCGCAGACCAGCGGATGCAGCTGGATGGCCTTGCCTTCGATCAGCACCGGCTCGAACGCCTGGATACCCAGGCGGTGCAGCGTCGGCGCACGGTTTAGCATCACCGGGTGCTCGCGGATCACCTCTTCGAGGATGTCCCACACCACAGGCGTCTGGCTTTCCACTTCCTTCTTCGCCGCCTTGATCGTGGTGGCGATGCCCATCGTTTCCAGCTTGTGGAAGATGAACGGCTTGAACAGTTCGAGCGCCATCAGCTTGGGCAGGCCGCATTGGTGCAGCTTCAGCGTCGGGCCCACCACGATGACCGAACGGCCCGAGTAGTCCACGCGCTTGCCCAGCAGGTTCTGACGGAAACGGCCGCCCTTGCCCTTGATCATTTCAGCCAGGGACTTCAGCGGACGCTTGTTCGCACCCGTCATGGCCTTGCCGCGACGACCGTTGTCCAGCAGCGAGTCGACGGCTTCCTGCAGCATGCGCTTTTCGTTGCGCACGATGATTTCAGGGGCCTTCAGCTCCAGCAGGCGCTTCAGACGGTTGTTACGGTTGATGACGCGACGATACAGGTCGTTCAGATCCGACGTGGCGAAACGGCCGCCATCGAGCGGAACCAGCGGACGCAGTTCGGGCGGCAGCACCGGCAGCACTTCCAGGATCATCCACTCGGGCTTGATGCCCGAACGCTGGAACGCCTCGAGCACTTTCAGGCGCTTGGCGAACTTCTTGATCTTGGCTTCGGAACCCGTGGCCTGCAGCTCGGCGCGGATCTGTTCGATCTGCTTCTCGATGTCGATGCCGCGCAGCAGTTCACGGATGCCCTCGGCACCCATCATTGCCACGAACTCGCCTTCGCCGTACTCATCGCACTTCGCGATGTAGTCGTCTTCCGACATGATCTGGCTCTTCTTGAGCGGGGTCATGCCGGGTTCGAGCACCACGAATGCCTCGAAGTACAGCACGCGCTCGATGTCGCGCAGCGTCATGTCCAGGACCATGCCCAGACGCGATGGCAGCGACTTCAGGAACCAGATGTGCGCGGTCGGCGCGGCCAGTTCGATGTGGCCCATGCGCTCACGGCGCACCTTGGCCAGCGTCACTTCAACGCCGCACTTCTCGCAAATCACACCACGGTGCTTCAGGCGCTTGTACTTGCCGCACAGGCACTCGTAGTCCTTGATCGGGCCAAAGATCTTGGCGCAGAACAGACCATCCCGTTCCGGCTTGAACGTACGGTAGTTGATCGTTTCCGGCTTCTTCACTTCGCCATACGACCACGAACGGATCTTCTCGGGCGAGGCCAGGCCGATCTTGATCGCGTCGAACTGCTCTTCCTGCTGAACCTGCTTAAAGAGATCGAGCAATGCTTTCATTGCAACTCCTTGTTTCGCCACCGGCCCGGAGTCTGTCCGGTACGGCGGCATTCAATCCTGTGGGAAACCTGCACTGGTGGGAGGCAACCGCGGCTGCCTCCCGATCGAACCGGATCAGAAGCGATCCAGATCGATGTCGATACCCAGCGAGCGGATTTCCTTCACCAGCACGTTGAACGATTCCGGCATGCCGGCGTCGATCGAGTGCTCGCCCTTGACGATGTTTTCGTACACCTTGGTACGGCCGTTCACGTCATCGGACTTGACCGTCAGCATTTCCTGCAGCACGTACGACGCGCCGTAGGCTTCCAGTGCCCACACTTCCATCTCACCGAAACGCTGGCCACCGAACTGGGCCTTACCGCCCAGCGGCTGCTGCGTCACCAGCGAGTACGGACCGGTCGAACGCGCGTGCATCTTGTCGTCGACCAAGTGGTGCAGCTTCAGCATGTGCATCACACCCAGCGTGACCGGACGCTCGAAGGCTTCGCCCGTGCGGCCGTCGTGCAGCGTGACCTGCTGCTTCGAGGCCGTCAGACCCTTCTCGCGAGCGATCTCTTCCGGATAGGCCAGGTCCAGCATGCGACGGATTTCGTCTTCATGCGCACCGTCGAACACCGGCGTGGCGAACGGCACACCCTTCTTCAGGTTGGTGGCCAGTTCCAGCACTTCGGCGTCGCTGAGGCTGTCGAGGTCTTCCGGCTTGCCGCTCTCGTTGTAGATCTGCGCGAGCAGCGGACGGAGTTCCGTTGCACGAACGTTAGCCTTGAGCATGTTGCCGATGCGCTCGCCCAGACCGCGCGCGGCCCAGCCGAGGTGGGTTTCGAGAATCTGACCCACGTTCATCCGCGAAGGCACGCCCAGCGGGTTCAGCACGATGTCCGCCGGCGTACCGTCGGCCATGTACGGCATGTCTTCGATCGGAACGATCTTCGACACCACACCCTTGTTACCGTGACGACCTGCCATCTTGTCGCCCGGCTGCAGGCGGCGCTTGACGGCCAGGTACACCTTGACCATCTTGATCACGCCCGGCGGCAGTTCGTCGCCCTGCGTCAGCTTCTTGCGCTTCTCTTCGAAGGCCAGGTCGAACTCGTGGCGCTTCTGCTCGATGGCTTCCTTGACGGCTTCCAGCTGGGCAGCCAGTTCCTCGTCGGCCGGACGAATGTCGAACCAGTGGTACTTGTCCAGGTCCGCCAGGTATTCCTTCGTCAGCTTCGCACCCTTGACCAGCTTCTTCGGACCGCCATTGACGGTCTTGTCGATCAGCAGGCGCTCCAGACGCTGGAAGGCATCGCCTTCCACGATACGCAGCTGGTCGTTCAGGTCCAGGCGGTAGCGCTTCAGTTCGTCGTCGATGATCGACTGCGCACGCTTGTCGCGCGTCACGCCTTCACGCGTGAACACCTGCACGTCGATCACGATACCGCTCATGCCCGACGGCACGCGCAGCGACGTGTCCTTCACGTCCGAAGCCTTCTCGCCGAAAATCGCGCGCAGCAGCTTCTCTTCCGGCGTCAGCTGGGTTTCGCCCTTCGGCGTGACCTTGCCCACCAGCACGTCACCAGCTTCCACTTCGGCGCCGATGTACGTGATGCCCGACTCGTCCAGGCGCGCCAGTTGCGCTTCGGCCAGGTTCGAGATGTCGCGCGTGATTTCTTCCGGTCCCAGCTTGGTGTCACGGGCGACGACCGACAGTTCCTCGATGTGGATCGAGGTATAACGGTCTTCGGCAACCACACGCTCCGAGATCAGGATCGAATCCTCGAAGTTGTAGCCGTTCCACGGCATGAACGCCACCAGCATGTTCTGGCCCAGTGCCAGTTCACCCAGGTCGGTCGAGGCGCCGTCGGCGATCACATCGTTGCGCGCAACGATATCGCCAACCTTCACCATCGGACGCTGGTTGATGTTGGTGTTCTGGTTCGAACGCGTGTACTTGATCAGGTTATAGATGTCCACGCCAACTTCGCCGGCCACGGCTTCGTCGTCGTTCACACGAATCACCACACGCATCGCATCGACGTAATCCACCACGCCGCCACGCATCGCCTGCACGGCCGTACCCGAGTCAACGGCCACGGTGCGCTCCACGCCAGTACCCACCAGCGGCTTGTCCGGACGCAGGCAAGGTACGGCCTGACGCTGCATGTTCGCGCCCATCAGTGCACGGTTCGCGTCATCGTGCTCAAGGAACGGCACCAGCGAGGCAGCAGCCGACACGATCTGCGACGGCGCCACGTCGATGTACTGCACGCGGTCTGGGGTCACCATGCGGGTTTCCCGCTCGGAACCCTCACGCGACGACACCAGTTCGTCGATCAGTGTGCCGTCTGCATCGACTGTCGCATTGGCCTGCGCCACCACGTACTTGCCTTCCTCGATGGCCGACAGGTAATCCACCTGGTCGGTCAGCTTGCTGTTCTCCACCTTGCGGTACGGCGTTTCCAGGAAGCCGTATTCGTTCAGGCGAGCATACAGTGCCAGCGAGTTGATCAGACCAATGTTCGGGCCTTCCGGCGTTTCGATCGGGCACACGCGGCCATAGTGGGTCGGGTGCACGTCACGGACTTCAAAGCCGGCGCGCTCGCGCGTCAGACCGCCCGGGCCAAGTGCCGAAACACGGCGCTTGTGGGTAATTTCCGACAGCGGGTTGGTCTGGTCCATGAACTGCGACAGCTGCGACGAACCGAAGAACTCGCGAATCGCCGACGAAATCGGCTTCGAGTTGATCAGATCGTGCGGCATCAGGTTCTCGGTCTCGGCTTGGCCCAGACGTTCCTTGACCGCACGCTCCACACGCGACAGGCCGGCGCGGAACTGGTTTTCGGCCAGTTCGCCAACGCAACGCACGCGACGATTGCCCAGGTGGTCGATGTCATCGACTTCGCCCTTGCCGTTACGCAGGTTCACCAGGATCTTGATCGTCTCGAGGATGTCCTCGTCCTGCAGCACCATGCTGCCTTCGCCGCTCGGACGCGACAGACGGCTGTTGACCTTCATGCGGCCAACGCGCGACAGATCGTACGATTCCTCGCTGTAGAACAGGCGCTGGAACAGCGCTTCCACTGCGTCTTCGGTGGGCGGTTCGCCCGGACGCATCATGCGGTAGATGGCGATACGCGCTGCCGTCTGATCGGCGGTATCGTCGGCACGCAGCGTCTGCGAGATGTACGGACCTTGGTCGAGGTCGTTCGTGTACAACGTCTGGATGTTCTTGACGCCCGCTTCGCGCAGGTTTTCCAACAGCGTCTCGGTCAGCTCGTCGTTGGCGTTGGCGATCACTTCACCGGTGTCCGGATCGATGATGTTCTTGGCCAGCACGCGGCCGAGCAGATAGTCCTCGGGCACGCTGATCAGCTTGGTGCCGGCGGAATCCAGGTCACGGATGTGCTTGGCGTTGATCCGCTTGTCCTTCTCCACCACGACACGGCCATTCTTGTCGACGATGTCAAAGCGCGCAACTTCACCGCGCAGACGCTCGGGCACGAACTCGAGTTGCGCGCCTTCGCCTTGCAGCGTGAAATTGTCGAACACGAAGAAGTGAGCCAGGATCTGTTCCGGCGTCAGGCCGATCGACTTCAGCAGGATCGTCACCGGCATCTTGCGGCGGCGGTCCACACGGAAGTACAGGATGTCCTTCGGATCGAATTCGAAGTCGAGCCACGAACCGCGGTACGGAATGATACGTGCCGAGAACAGCAGCTTGCCGGAGCTGTGCGTCTTGCCCTTGTCGTGTTCGAAGAACACGCCCGGGGAACGGTGCAACTGGCTAACGATGACACGTTCGGTGCCGTTAATCACGAAAGAACCGGTCGACGTCATGAGCGGAATTTCGCCCATGTAGACTTCCTGTTCTTTCACTTCCTTCACCTTGCCCGGGTTCTCGCGATCGTTGATGATCAGTCGAACCTTGGCACGCAGCGCCGAGTGGAAAGTCAGGCCGCGCTGCTGGCATTCCTTGACGTCGAACGGCGGGTTGGAAAGGTGATACGAGACAAACTCCATACGGGCAAGCCCGTTATGGGAGGAGATTGGGAAGATTGCGTTAAACGCAGCTTGCAGACCCTCGCTCTTGCGACGCGCGGTCGGCGTTTCCGCTTGCAAAAACTGGGTGTAGGATTCAATCTGTGTTGCAAGCAGGAATGGAACCTGATGAACCGTAGCACGCTTCGCAAAGGATTTGCGAATGCGCTTCTTTTCGGTGAAGCTGTACGCCATGGGATCTCCGAATCATCGCAGGGCAGGCTGGACCTGGCCGGCACCTGAGGTGTTCAGCGACTGGGAGGGGATTTGGCGGTTGGCCGCTACCAACCTCTGGCTGACGGTACCCGCACGCTGCGGACGGTGTGGTCATTGCACGGCGCAATGCCTGTACGCGTCCGGGGGATACCCGACCAAACTTGTCTTCTGCAGTCGGTTCAGAAGACAAACATCAGCAACCACCTAGTGTGCCACTGATGTTTGGCTTCTGCTAAGGCAGCGAAGGATTTCGCACTGCCAAGCATACGCTACTTCACATCTTTCGCTTCCTCTCCTCGTCAAGGAAAGGACATTACGCCCCAAGGTGCACCTCTAAACACACCCACACAAGCGCAAAAAGGCTGGCGCCGGGATTCTCCCTTTGCCAGCCCCATCCGCGTGCCCGAAGGCACGCGCGGTACCTCTTACTTGACGTCGACCTTCGCGCCAGCGTCTTCCAGCTTCTTCTTGGCTTCGGCAGCAGCGGCCTTGTCCACGCCTTCCTTGACGGGCTTCGGTGCGCCATCGACCAGGTCCTTGGCTTCCTTCAGGCCCAGACCGGTGATTTCGCGAACAGCCTTAATCACGCCGACCTTGTTGGCGCCAACTTCGGCCAGGATCACGTTGAATTCGGTCTGTTCTTCAGCGGCAGCGGCACCGCCAGCGCCCGGGGCAGCAGCAACAGCCATGGCTGCAGCCGACACGCCAAACTTCTCTTCGAACGCCTTGACCAGGTCGTTCAGTTCCATCACGGACATCGCGCCAACGGCTTCCAGGATGTCGTCTTTAGTGATTGCCATTTGGAATACTCCTACTAGATTTGATTCGGGATCGGTAATGCGATCTGTTTAAGCGAGGGCTCAGGCAGCCGGGGCTTCCGCTTCCGCGGGAGCACCTTCGGCCTTCTTGGCAGCCACAGCAGCCAGCAGGCGGGCGAAGCCCGACACCGGCGCTTGCATCACGCCAAGCAGCTGAGCAATCAGTTCGTCACGGCTCGGGATCGAAGCCAGGGCCTTGACGGCGCCAGCATCGAGAACGTTGCCGTTGTACGACCCTGCACGCAGGACCAACTTGTCGTTGGTCTTGGCAAAGTCGTTCAGAACCTTGGCCGACGACACTGCATCTTCGGAAATACCGTAGATCAGCGGGCCGGTCATCTGCTCTGCGAGGCCTGCAAACGGCGTACCTTCGACGGCACGGCGGGCCAGCGTGTTCTTCAGAACACGCAGGTACACGCCTTGCTGACGAGCGGTGGAACGCAGCTTGGTCAGATCGCCAACCGTAATGCCGCGATATTCGGCCACGACGATGGTCTGGGCCTTGGCGACTTGCGCCGAAACCTCAGCAACGACGGCCTTCTTATCTTCAATATTGAGTGGCACGGTTAAGCTCCAAAACGATGCGAATGCACCGGAAAACCGGCTCAATCACATCAGTCCAAACGAACGGCGTCCGATTGGCCCGAATCCCCCGGGTCCTACCCGGCGTCATCAATCCCTTCGGGTGCGCCATCTGCGCTGGCAGACCGGCGATCATCGGAGCGAGCTCCGCATGGCGCCGACCGATTAAGTCCACGCTGCCGAAGCGGCATGAACACCAGCGGTCTTTGATAACCAGCGGCACCTCCCTCACGTCAAGCGCGAGGCTGATGCCACTGCCCAAAGCCTTCCTCCGTCGCCTTCCGGCGCTGGAGTCGACTGCGGCAACACCGCAGTCTTCAATTCCTGCCCTGGCGGGCGTTATCGGGTTCCTGCCAGGTGGCTGCCGTCAGCTTAGGCCGACAGCGAGGTCTGTTCGACGCGAACGCCAACGCCCATCGTGGACGACACGGCGATCTTGCGCAGGTACACGCCCTTGCTCGTAGCCGGCTTCGACTTGACCAGGGCGTCCAGCAGGGCGGCCAGGTTGCTCTTCAGCGCGGCGTCGTCGAACGAGCGACGACCGATGGTGGCGTGGATGATACCGGCCTTGTCGACGCGGTATTGCACCTGACCAGCCTTGGCGTTCTTCACAGCCTGGGCGACGTCCGGCGTCACAGTGCCAACCTTCGGGTTCGGCATCAGTCCGCGCGGGCCCAGGATCTGGCCCAGCGTACCCACGATACGCATCGTGTCCGGCGAGGCGATCACGACGTCGAAGTTCAGGTTACCGGCCTTTACTTGCTCTGCCAGGTCTTCCATGCCAACCACGTCAGCGCCAGCAGCCTTGGCGGCTTCGGCCTTTTCGCCCTGGGCGAACACAGCCACGCGCACCGACTTGCCGGTACCAGCCGGCAGCACTACGGAACCACGCACAACCTGGTCCGACTTCTTGGCATCGATGCCCAGTTGCACGGCCACGTCGATCGATTCGTCGAACTTGGTCGAGCCGCAGCTCTTGACCAGGCTCAGAGCCTCGTCGATCGGGTAAAACTTGGTACGCTCGACCTTCGCCTTGTTAGCGGCGACGCGCTTCGAAACCTTAGCCATTTACAGACCCTCCACGGTGATGCCCATCGAACGCGCCGAACCAGCGATCGTACGCACGGCGGCGTCGAGGTCAGCGGCGGTGAGGTCAGCATTCTTTGCCTTGGCGATTTCTTCAGCCTGGGCACGGGTGATCTTGCCAACCTTGTCGGTATGGGGCTTCGGCGAACCCTTGGTGATGCCTGCTGCCTTCTTGATCAGCACGGTCGCCGGCGGCGACTTCATCACGAACGTGAAGCTCTTGTCGGCGAAGGCAGTAATCACCACCGGCACCGGCAGACCGGGTTCCATACCCTGGGTCTGGGCGTTGAACGCCTTGCAGAACTCCATGATGTTCAGACCGCGCTGACCCAGTGCGGGACCAACGGGCGGGGAGGGATTTGCCTTACCAGCTGGAATCTGCAGCTTGATAAAGCCAATGATCTTCTTGGCCATATTTACTCCAATCCGGACCCGTTCCTGTTTCGGAATCAGATCCTGTTGAGTGGTAACGCGCTATCGCCATGCCAGGCATGACCTCACGCTCCTCTTCGGGCCAGCCGTAACTGACCCTTTTTCCACCCTCCCCCTTACGGGCGACGGCAGTGAAAAATCCTTAAACCTTCTCGACCTGGCCGAACTCCAGTTCGACCGGCGTCGCACGTCCGAAGATCGTGACGGTCACGCGCAGGCGCGACTTTTCGTAATTCACTTCTTCGACGTTACCGTTGAAATCGGTGAATGGGCCATCCTTGACACGCACCATTTCGCCCACTTCGAACAACGTCTTGGGACGCGGCTTCTCGACCCCTTCCTGCATCTGGGTCATGATCTTGTCGACTTCCCGTTGGGAGATCGGACTCGGGCGATTGCGCGCGCCGCCAACGAAACCAGTGACCTTGCTGGTGTTCTTCACCAGATGCCACGTCTCGTCGGTCATTTCCATCTCGACCAGCACGTAACCCGGGAAGAAGCGGCGTTCGGTGACGGACTTTTGCCCGCCCTTGATTTCCACGACTTCCTCCGACGGCACGAGGATGCGACCAAACTTGTCCTGCATCTCGGCGCGTTCGATGCGCTCTTGCAACGCGCGCTGCACGCTCTTTTCCATGCCGGAGTAAGCGTGTACCACGTACCAGCGCTTCTTCGATGAAGGCGATTCCGATGCCGTGGCTTCCTGCTGAGCGTTATCCGTCATGTCTACCTCTTATTTCCAGCCCAGCACGAGCGAGAAGATTACCCACTCGATGAGCTTGTCCGCCGACCACAGGAAGAGCGCCATAACGACGACGAAGACAAAGACGAGTCCCGTCATTTGTCCGGCTTCCTTGCGCGTCGGCCAGACGACCTTGCGAACTTCCCGATACGATTCACGGGCAAATCCCACGAAGTCCTTGCCAGGCGCGGAGATAAGTGCCACCACTACGCCCAGCGCGATACCGGCGAACAGTGCGGCGCCGCGGACGTAAGAGGGCTGCTGGGCCAGCGCGTAGAAACCGATGACTCCGGCTACCACCAGGAGCACCGCCACGACGAGCATTACTTTGCCGCTCGAGGCGCCTACGGTTTCGACATTGGGATTAGCCATGTTTCGCAAACGAGACTAAGCCGCGTCACGAGTCTTCATCGCGACGCGGCTGATTGATTTGGCAGGGGCAGAGGGAATCGAACCCCCAACCTTCGGTTTTGGAGACCGACGCTCTGCCAGTTGAGCTATACCCCTAAAACAACTTGGGGTTAGCCTAAGCCAACCCCCTGGCAAACGAACGCGACCGGTTGGTGTCGCGCTCGCCAGTTCGACAAAAACTTAGTCGAGGATCTTTGCCACAACGCCGGCGCCGACGGTACGAC